>NZ_JH992901.1:4802143-5029643 GCF_000315565.1 Mastigocladopsis repens PCC 10914
CACCTGCGCTGGCATCCCTTGCGGGGGGAATGGGTGGCTTACGCTTCTCACCGTCAAGGGCGGACTTTCATGCCGCCCCCAGAGTATAACCCGCTCGCACCAACCAGCAACCCTGAGTTTCCAACTGAACTACCGCAAGGTAAGTATGACGTAGCGGTATTCGAGAACCGCTTTCCGTCGATGACGGTATCTGCTGACGATCCGCCAGCCAGCATCGTGGAAACTTTGCCTGCCAATGGGGCGTGCGAGGTAGTGGTTTTTACACAAGACCCCCGCGCCTCCCTCAGTTCCTTGGAATTGGATCACCTAGAGTTGCTGTTGCAAGTCTGGGGTGATCGCACCCGCGTCATCGGCGCAAATCCCCAAATCCAGTATGTGCTGCCCTTTGAAAACAAGGGCATAGAAGTTGGTGTGACTCTGCACCATCCCCACGGGCAAATTTATGCATATCCTTTTGTACCGCCTGTTCCAGCACGGATGTTAGAGCAACAGCGGCAATTTTACCAGCAACAGGGGCGCGGGTTGCTGGAAGATTTGATCCAAAAGGAGATTGCTGACAACAAACGGATTATTTACCAGGATGAAGAAGCGATCGCATTCGTCCCGGTGTGCGCTCGTTACCCGTATGAGGTTTGGATTGCCCCAATTAAGCCTGTTAGCACTTTCATGGATCTTACTCCTGAGCAACGCCAGGGACTTGCCAGGGCGTTAAAAACTGTCACCCTCAAGTACGACGGTTTGTGGAATCGTCCGTTTCCTTACCTGATGGCTTGGTTTCAAGCACCAACTGACGGTGAAGCGCATCCCGAAGCCCATTTACACGCCGAATTTTATCCTCCCTATCGAACAAGCGAAAGGCTGAAGTATCTGGCGGGAACGGAACTCGCAGCAGGGATGTTTGCGAATGATGCTTTACCAGAGGAAAAGGCGAAGGAGTTGCAGGCTGTGGTGGTAAATCTCCAAACGCCAGTGCGGTTGTGATAGCTCCACCCCCTCCGGTGCAAGCGATATTGTTGGCGAATAAAGGTTCCCCGTCTCGTTCCCAGCCTTACCGAAAGCGCCGGAGGCTTTTCTTAGGGATTAGACTTCTTGCAAAAGTCAATTATCTTTAAAAATAAACCACAGATGGACACAGATGAACACAGATGAATTATCTGTGTGCATCTGTGGTTCTAAATATTCATTAATCATACTTTTGTAACAAGTCTAATGGATCGAAATTCAGTTCAGGATGCTCATCATCCGACATGATTTGCACATAAAATTCCCATTCAAAATACTCGCCTCGTGCGATCGCTTCGTACAAATTCTGTGTCGCATGGTTAAAATTCTTCGCCTGAATTTCCTCAGCTTGAGCTTGAGTGAGGCACTTCCTTTTTTTGATTGTCTGTCATATGCGTCGTACCTTGGACAAAAAAGCGTCCTGCTAACAGGGAGTCAGATAGCAGGGAAATTGGGATGTTGTTCTAACTTTCCAGTTTTAGTAAAAATTTCTACAGGATTTCACCACCGATAGATAGATGAAATTTTATGTTTTGCTTGCAAGTATAGCTACTTTACAAAAAGTCTCTAATCAAGGACATTTCAACACAGGTGTAATATGAGTGGTTTAAATCAAGAAGTCTCTACCAAACTGGAGTTAATCCGCCAAACCCTAACTGAAACTGAAACCCAGGGATTACGTCTACGCGGAACAGACTGGTTTGCTTGGGCGACTGCTGGTGCTTCTAACACCGTGCTGCTGACTGCTGAAACCGGAGTCGCACAAGTGCTGGTAACAGCACAAGATGCTTGGGTTTTAACGGATGAAATTGAAGCACAGCGTTTAAAGGACGAAGAACTGCCAGCTAATTTTAAGCTACACGTCAATCCTTGGGCTGATGCTACTGTGCGTGAATCTTTTGTGCGTGATGCTACTAGTGGTGGGAAGGTTTTAACTGACCATCCTATCTTTGATATAGAGAAGCTATTACCCCCGTCTCTACAACATCATAAAAGAGTCATGATGTCAAGTGAGCTAGAGCGATATCGTCAAGTGGGGCTAAAAGCAAGCGAAGCGATGACAGAGGTTTTAAAAACCGCCAAGCCAACCTGGACAGAATATCAATTAGCAGGTGCAGGTGCAGAGGCATTGTGGGCGAGGGGGCTGCATCCAGCGCTGACTTTAGTGGCTGGCGAAAGGCGTTTACCGCTGTACCGTCATGCGACAGCTAGTAGTGAGCAGTTGGGACGGCAAGCGATGCTGGTTTTTTGCGCTAGAGGATATGGTTTATACGCGAATTTGACGCGATTTGTTTGTTTTGATGCCCTTTCGGATGAAGACGCTCAATTGCATCGTCATGTCCGCGAAATTGAGGCTCAAGCGTTAAATGTCTGCCAACCTGGAATATCTCTGAATTCGGTTTATGACACTTTAGCTAAAGCTTATGAACAACAAGGATTGAATAATGCCATCCGCGAACATCATCAAGGTGGAACAACCGGATATCTGTCGCGAGAAATTGTGGCAAATCCTACTACGACCGACACTTTAGAAGAAGGTATAGCTGTTGCTTGGAATCCAAGTCTATCCGGGGCAAAAGTTGAAGATACTTTTGTTATTCTTCAGGATAGTAAGTTGGAAAATCTAACTTTCGATGCAAATTTTCCCAGCGTGGAGGTAGAAGGAAGGCTGCGCCCTGTGCCTTTGGAGGTTGGATAAAAGGGGTTTCACAACATTGAATCATACGCAAAGGCGCAAAAATACAAAATTTTTCTCAGCGCCTTTGGCTCTTTGCGCTACATAATCATTCATTGTATCCTTGGGCGGATGTGCGATATTTAATACTTTTGCTATCACAAAACAATTATGAACTTTGAAAAAATATTTAGTCAACCACCTGAAGCCGAAGCCAATGCGCCAGGGAGAGTCAATTTACTTGGTGAACATACAGACTACAACGATGGTTTTGTGCTTCCGACTGCAATTCCTCAACGCACGACAGTACAGTTAGGTTTTAGTGCGGATGGACAACACCACTTTTATTCTGAAGATTTAGACGAGCAAGTCAACATTTTAGAAAGTAATAAAACGCCGTCTGGATTTGCAAGTTATATATTTGGGTGTATCGAACTTTTAAAAAAAGAAGGATACGCAATACCACCACTTTCTTTGTACGTCAAATCGACAGTGCCGATAGGTGTAGGCTTGTCCAGCAGTGCTGCTTTAGAAGTCGCAACGCTCAAGGGATTGCGCGAACTTCTCCATCTCCCCATCAATGATGTCGAAATCGCCCAACTTGGACAACAAGCGGAAATCCAGTATGCAGGCTTAAACTGCGGCATCATGGATCAAATGGCATCAAGTCTGGCTGATACTGACTCGATGCTATTTTTAGATACTCGCACCCTTGAGCGCTCAGTCATACCTTTTCCAGAGGGAGCAGAAATCTTGGTCATTGATAGTGGTGTTCATCACGAACTGGCAGCAGGTAGCGGATATAACCAGCGTCGTGCTGAGTGTGAGGAAGCGGCGCGGCGGTTGGGAGTGAAAGCACTCAGAGACATCACAAATCCGCAAGCCGCAGAGCCATTACCCGAACTTCTACGTCGTCGCGCTCGTCACGTCATCACCGAGGACAATCGAGTGCTTGAGGCTGCACAAGGGGTGTCAGCAAAACGCTTTGGTGAATTGATGAATGCTTCCCACACAAGTCAGCGCGACGATTATGAAGTTTCGGTGCCAGCAGTAGATACCCTTGTGGCGATGTTGCAGAAAACATCCGGAGTCTTCGGCGCACGTTTGACAGGTGGTGGTTTTGGCGGGGCTTGCGTTGCTTTAGTTGCAACAGGTCAGGGCAGAGGTATTGCAACTAAAGTCCTTGAACAATTCAATCAAGCAGGCTACACCGGACGAATTTTAGTTCCCCCTAAAGATTTGTGATTGGGGAGATGGGGAGAGCAAAGAAGGAAACTATTAATTGTTGACTACTCCCTTCCCGCTCAAAAAATATCTAATTTAACGTTCGCGTGCGGTTTTACTAAAAGAGTTATCTGACGTAAAGTTACATTGTAATTGCGAATACCTTTTTCAATGTAATAAGTGTATTTCCTGCTCCCGTTTGTGTTCGAGTATGCCCTATTAACTTCCTGACTTCTGACGCCAATATTGCTGGTGTATGACTTTTGTATGACTCTTCAAAAAACGCAGTTTCAATCTCAAGAAAGGGGTTATACCAATTCACTAAAACTATGATACAGATAAAGAAGGAATAAATATCAACGAGCAAAGATGGCTGGAGTCACCAAAGTAGAAATATATGAGTCAGCAGAAGAATTACAGGAACTGCTGAGAAAACAAAAAATAGTATCAAGTCGTGAACGGATTCAAGCGTTGTATTTGCTGAAAATAGGTCATGTAAAAACAATACAGGATGTAGCGGTGGTGCTAGGGAGAGCAAGGGTAACGGTACAAAGATGGTTGAAGGACTATACCGAATCAGGAATAAAAGGTTTATTGTCAACGAAAAAGAGTCCAGGAAGACCGCCAATGATTAACTTACAAGCAAGAGAGCAGCTAGACAGAGAACTTCAACAGCCACAGGGATTTAAAAGTTATGAAGAAATACGAACTTGGTTAAAAGCAGTGGAAGGGATAGAAGCATCATATAAAGTAGTACACGACACAGTGCGCTATCAAATGAAAGCGAAGCTAAAAGTACCGCGAGCCGTAGGTGTCAAATACGATAGTGAAGCAGAATTGGAATTTAAAAAAAACTGCCACAATACCTAGAAGTAATTAAAAAACACATCATAGCACCAGTCGATAAACAAAAAAAAATTAGATATTGGTGTGGAAACGAAAGCCGTGTGGGGTTGAAGACTGAACCTGGGAGATTAATTACGACAAAAGGAGTCAAGCCCATCGGCATTATGCAATGGAAGCGGGATAATTTTTATTTATATGGATTAGTAGAACCATTAACTGGAGAGCATTTTATTTGGGAATTCTCTCATTTAAATACAGCTTGTTTCAATATTTTTTTAGAAAAATTCTCAGAGACTTATTCTCAAGATATACATATTCTTCAGTTAGATAATGGAGCGTTTCATTTTAGTCAGCATCTCAAACTACCAGAAAATATAGTTTTGTTATTTCAGCCTCCGCATACACCTCAAGTTAATCCAATTGAAAGATTGTGGGAGGAGGTTAAAAGGCATTTAACTTGGGAAAGCTTCTCAACTTTAGATGAATTAAGAGAATTTATTTGGAAGCGATTGGAACAATTAAACACATCAATCGTTGCTTCTATTACAGGTTGGGATTTTATTCTTGATGCTTTATTTGTATCAGGCTTTTCGTGAAATGGTATTAGTTCATTATTGTTAGAGATAATATTGATTTACAAAGTCAAATTAATCGTTGTTTTTTAACAAGAAAATAAAGGAACAAAAGAGTCATGCTATCTCAATATAAAACTGAAGAAATGTTTTTGTTTTTAACTAAAGTTTTAGATGAATATGAAGTAATACCAGCAAAATTTGGTTGGCATATTCACAAAGAGAATACTTACTGCGGACATCTCGAATATCAAGAAACAACAGGATGGCAGGGAAGTGCTTTCAATCATCTCCCGACTACATTAAGAGAGCAGCTTAAAAGGTTTACTCAATCAGATTCTTCTGTATATAAAACTATGAGTTCTGGCAACTTGCTTTCTGTAGCTTAACGTGCCATAACCCTCCATTCCCCTCTTCATCTCAATGCCTCCCAGCATTGTCCTTTCCCCACTAACTGCTATCGCAGAAGTGGGGATTTTATTAGATATCTCCGAAAACAAGCAAAGCCAGTCGTAAACTAAACTTCCTCTGGATTGTTCTCAATAGACTTCTTGCAAAAATACGATTTATGAATTTTTGAACCACAGATGTAGGCGTAAGCCGTGCCGTAGGCTACACAGATAAATATCGGTGTTTATCTGGAGGACACTGCGTTGCGGTGAGTCCAGTGCTGCAGGAGGGTTTCCCGCGCCCTGGGAACTGGCGTTCGCGTAGCGTGTCCGTGCCTCCTACGGAGGAGCTTACGCTAACGCCCTTGGCGGTGCCGCAGGCATAGGACATACCCGTTCGCCGTAAGGCGTGGCGTCAGCCATAGGGGTTTCCCGCGCCCTGGGAACTGGCGAATCCGGAGGAGGGTTTCCCCCCAACCCCACTCCGTGGGGACCCCGAAGCCCCCCGTTGTAGCAAGTGTCCGTTGTCCATCTGTGGTTTTTTTCAAAAAAAATGACTTTTGCAAGAGTTCTAATATATCCTAGTATCTTTGCCATTTTTGTGTAGTAAAAAGCTCATTTAATATTCTTTAACCACAAAATACAAATATTTCGGAGATGTCTAAAAAATACCGCCTTTAAAATGACTGAGGTTTACACTACCCGTGTCGTCGCTGATGCCATTGCCAAGCATGACTGATGATTTCCTTAATGTTTGGGTATTGAGGACGCCAACCCAAAACTTTAGTTGCTTTGTCGCTGCTGCCAACTAAAATAGGCGGGTCTCCTGGTCTTCTGTCACGCTCCTCTATTTTGATTTCAGATCCTGTGACTTCCTTTGCACTTTCGATGACTTCTCTAACTGAAAACCCACTGCCATTGCCTAAATTAAAGACTTCGCTTGCTCCTCCTTTTAAGAGATACTCCAAACCCAAAACATGTGCCTGTGCTAAGTCAATTACATGAATATAATCCCGAATACAAGTACCGTCAGTCGTAGGGTAATCAGTACCGAAAATAAAAATCGCTTCGCGCTTACCCAAAGCAGCCATGAGCACCAGTGGTATGAGGTGAGTTTCGGGTTCGTGGTCTTCCCCCAATAACCCAGTTGGGTCAGCGCCAGCGGCGTTAAAGTAGCGGAAACGGACAGACTTGAGATTATAGAACCCATTTGAGATCTTTTTGCTAGCTAGCAGCTAATCGTTTGAGCATCAATCGGATAAAACAAAGTTTGAGCTTGGCATTGGCACGAGCGAGTGTGCGGTCAAAGTTTTTGACTAAACTTTTACATCGCTCTACCCAAGCATTGGATCTCTCTATCACCCATCTAGCAGCCACCGGAACAAATCCGGATTGTCCTTTGGCTTGCTTTTCAGCTTTTGATGGCTTGGCAGAGAGTTCAAATTGGATTTTGGTCATGATCTGGGGATAAATTTGCTCTAAGGCCGGGATAATTTTTTCAGGATGATAGCCATGATCTACCAAGATAGTTGTTTTGGGCAATTCCAGTGGTTTAGATTGGAAATAATCGATATTTTGTGAGAGCATTTCAATCAACCCCTGGTCATCAGATACGTTGGCGGTGGTGCAGTGAGTGAAGAAAGGGAAACCCAATATATCCACTGCTAGATGTCTTTTAATCCCGTTGGTTGCTTTGTAAAAACAAAACCCTTTCGACTCAACACTGGCATTACAAGTATTTTTGACCGCTTGTGAATCAATCAGGATCAGGGTTGTCCAGTGTGGTTTTTTTTTACTTGTTCACGCACTCCCTGATGTAAATTAGCCATAATTGAGTCCAGGATGCCATCTTCACACCACTGCTTGTAATGCCAGAACACAGTAGAATAGGGCGGCAAATCTCTGGGTAAGTCTGCCCAGTTGCAACCATTCTTAAGTTGATAAAATATCCCGTTCAATATTTGCCTCTTTGTCCACACAGGAGGTCTTGTTTTCTTCTTGGTCGGCAATAACGGCTCGATAATTTCCCATTCCAAGTCTGTCACGTCGCTTGAATATCCCATTTTTCGCCCTGACCTGATTCTATTCCACTGTTTGTGCCGATTTTACTTCTTCACCTCAAAGATCTCAAATGGGTTCTATAAGCCGTATCGAAATCAGATAATATTCGTTCTACCATCCATTTGGTAGTTGCATAGGGACTGATGGGGTCTTGAGGATGGTCTTCAGTCAGCGGCACAAACTTGGGCACACCATAAAGAGCGCAAGTAGAAGAAAAGATGAACTTGTTGATGGAAGCAGCAAGCATTGCTTCTAAAAGCGTCAGGGTGCCTGCGACGTTGTTGTGGTAATATTTGGCTGGGTCAGTGACAGATTCACCCACAGCAATGTAGGCGGCAAAATGCATCACCGCAGTTATATTGTGGGTTGAAAATATGTTATCTAAAAGAGCGCGATCGCTCGTATCACCAACAATCAACTTTACCTGCAAAACCTGTTCTACAAGTTCTCGATGCCCATTCGACAAATTATCAAGAACAATAACTTCATAACCTGCATTTTTTAGGGCTAATACCGCATGGGAGCCAATATATCCTGCTCCACCTGTAACTAAAATAGTTGTCATAACTGTACTAATTTTAGGTTTTAGATTTTATATTTTGGATGAAACAATAGACATCTCCAGAAATTAATTGTGCCTTGTCTACAACCCTTGTAGAGACGCTTTCATTCGGCGCGTCTCTACATTGTTTTTCGGAGATATCTAATCAATTAGGTAGGGGGCGAAGCCACGAAGCAAAAATATTTCTGAAAACTCGATATATTTCTGGTCGAAAGCAACGCCCGTATAGAGTTAGAAATGATTGACAAATGACAAAAATCTAAAATCGTTGACACTCATCAAAATAGCGAGACATCGCACTGTCAAGAGATGACATTAATTCACCCCTATTGCTACCAAGAACGCTGTAAGTCGGGCGCTGAGCGGTTAAACCAAGTTCTCGCGTTGGCAGGGCAATCACATTGCTAGGATTAAAGCCTGCTGTTTTCGCCGCTAGCCGTGCCAAATCAGCCCATGCGATCGCACCTTTGTTAGCCAAATGCCACAAGCCAGTTTCGCCGTCAATCAACAAATCGAGACTGGCATGGACAAGATCCGGCACGTACGTAGGCGAAACAATCCCATCCTCCGCAGCAACAAAGGTATTCCCAGCACTGAGCTGACGCAGCGCAATTGTTACAAAATTGTAATCATCCCAAGGACCAAAAAATGCACTGGTGCGAATGACCAGCGATGCGGGATTAACCTTCAATACCAGCTTTTCTGCCAAAGCTTTGCTACACCCATACACATTAAGGGGGGCAACGGTATCACTTTCTATATAAGGGTTGAACACAGCACCGTCAAATACCAGGTCTGACGAGAAAGTCAGCAGCGCCACGTTATGCTGAGCGCAAGCAGCAGCTAAAATCGCTGGTCCGGTGGCGTTCACCCGCAGGCAAACATGGGGTTCGCGTTCCGCATCGTCCACCCGCACATATCCCGCAGCGTTCACAACCGCCCACGGCTTCAACTCAGCTAGAACAGCATCGACCGAGGCAGGATCGGCAATGTCCATTTCTTGGCGTGTCAGCAAGCGGTACGAAATACCCCGCAGTTCACACAAACGAGCAAAAGCCCTTCCCAAAGTTCCTTTTGCACCCACGATGACTAGGGGTGAAGAGGAGCCAGCGCCGTGCGGAGAGAAGTTGCAAGGAGGGTTTCCCTCCAGGCAAACTTCGGAGGGTTCCCCCCGTTGAGGCGACTGGCGTGGAGATGAAGGAGATGAGGAAGAAACTTCTAATTTTGAATTTTGTGCCTCCTCCGGAGGAGTTTCACTAACGCGTAGCGTGTCCTCCGGACATATTTTGAATTTTGAATTTATTTCTCCCCCTACTCCCGGCTGCCCACTGCTTTCTTTTAGACAACTTACCGCCGGGTATAATAACCGCTCTTGCCGATGCCACCATCCGGGTGTATCAAGTAGCGGGTGGTCCGGTTTGCGCCCAGCGGATAGGTCGCGTATCATCTTGGCAATTGCTGTCGGTCGCGGACGTGAAGAGCGCAAGTCAAACACGCCTGACTCGTAGTAGCCGACCCAACGAGTCACTAAGCTATTCCAATCGTAGGTGCCCAGGAGCGACCAAGCAGTGACAGCGCGGACATCTACACCCTGTCCTCGTAATTGCAGCGCCCCACTCCAAACCTCATAAAGCCAGCGCAGCTGCTCCTCACGGGTGCAGTGGAGGTGAGCTTCGGTAATAGCAATCGGCAGTTTATAACGTTCCCATGCTTCTTTGAGCAAGTTGCGCGGACCTGCTGCACCCTCAGCACAAACCCGCACTGCCTCTACATCTGCGTACTCATCCCGCCCGTTGCTCCCATGCGAAGAAACCGGATAGCGTTCTTTGCGTTCATCCAAAAAGCGATCGCTCGTCAGGTAGTGGTTAATCCCAATGATGTTCGGCGGACAGGGATTTTCCAGAAACCAATCAAGTTCAGCCTCACTGATGCCACAGTAGCGCAGGTGACCCCACATCCGATGAGTCGGCGTGACTCGACCGCACAATAAATCAAAGCTCAACCAGCGGCGCTCGTTCTCAAATTCTGCTTGATACGCCAGCTTTGGCGTACTGTAAATCTTACCCAAATCCTCGGTTTGCACTCCTTGGGCATTGGGGTTAACTTCCCGGATCGCCTTCATTGAAAGGGCGATCGCACGGCACTCCCCCAACAAAGCACGTGCGAAACTTAACTCATCTCCTCCGTGAGGATACCAGTGACCATACATTCCACTGAATCGCGCCGTTGTTAGGGCTTCGTTTACGGGTGTGTAATGCGTCACCCAAGGATAGCGCTGGGCAACTGCACGGGCATACAAAGCTAGTTTCTCTGGAAATTCCGGATCTACCAAGCTAGTGTGACGCGGTCCGCTACCATGATGCACCAATCCCACAATCGGATTGATGCCGAGTTCGCGCAATCGCCCTAGTCGCTCATCCGCCCACGACCAGTCAGCATTCTCCAACTCGTTGGGTGCGGTTCGCTCCCACAGCACCGGGTAGCGGATCGCCTTTATCCCTAGTTCGGCAAATAAGTCTAGGTCATCCAAGCGCGTTGCATGACCGTTGCGTTCCAACTGGTCGAAATACTCATCACCCACACGATTAACCGTACACTCCACACCAGCCCACACTTCCAAAGGAAATTGTGAGTTATGAGTGTTGAATGTTGAGTTGAAGGAAACCATACTTTAAACTCAATCTTATATATTCTCTTTTCTTCCTTGGCGTTCTTTGCGACGCCAGTCGCCTGCGGAGGGGGGTCTCCCCCCAACCCCAACGCCAGTCCGCTCAAGTCGGGAGACCCGCCCACGCGGCTGGCTCCTCCGTGGGAACCCCGAAGCCCCCCGTTGTGGCGACTGGCGTACAGATGGACACAGATAAATCTGTACTTCATTCAAATGAGAAGCCCTATATTAACCGCCAAGACACATACAAAAGTGGGCATTGCCCACTCTACAAATCAAGCCTTAACCGCAATTTGCTTGTAAACAGAAAGAGCCTGAGCAACACATTGATCCATGTTGTAATACTTGTAGGTTGCTAACCTTCCCACAAAATGTACCCCTTGCGTTTCATCAGCCAGTTCCTTGTATTGCTTGTAAATTTCCTGATTTTCCGGACGTGGTACGGGGTAATAGGGGTCTCCCTCTGCTTTGGGAAACTCGTAAACAATACTAGTTTTGTGGTGTTCCTGTCCCGTCAGGTACTTAAACTCCGTGACGCGAGTATACAGGTGGTCGTTCGGATAGTTGATGACTGGCGCTTGCTGAAACACCGAGGTGTTATGCGTCTCGTGCTTGAAATCAAGTGAGCGATACGGTAGTTTGCCGTAGCGATAATCAAAGAACTCATCAACGGGTCCCGTGTAAACTATCTCACCGCAAGGTATTGCCTTTTGGATTTCACGGTAATCGGTGTTGAGCATCACCTTGATGTTGGGGTGTGCCAACATCGTCTCGAACATCCGGGTAAAACCGTACCGGGGCATTGCCTGGTAACTATCTGTGAAATAGCGATCGTCGCGGTTGGTGCGGGTGGGGATGCGGGCAATGACTGATTTGTCAAGTTCCGATGGGTCGAGTCCCCATTGTTTGCGAGTGTAGTTGCGGAAGAACTTTTCATACAGTTCTCGACCAACTTTGCTCACCACCACATCCTCTGAGGTACGGATGTATTCTTTCGGTTCTGCAACTGACTTGAAGAACTCCTCCACCTGAAATGAAGTCAGGTTCATTCCATAGAGTTTGTTGATGGTGTCGAGGTTGATGGGGATCGGAACAAGTTGCCCGTCTACGCTGGCAAGGACGCGATGTTCGTAAGCCCGCCATTCAGTGAATTGCGAGAGGTATTCAAAGACTTCGCGGGAGTTGGTATGAAAGATGTGGGGACCGTATTTGTGTACGAGGATTCCATGATCATCGTAATGATCGTAGGCGTTGCCGCCGATGTGCGATCGCTTGTCCACAACCAGCACTTTCTTACCAGACTGAGTTGCCAACCGTTCCGCGATGACGCTTCCTGAGAACCCCGCGCCGACAATCAAGTAATCAAATACAGGCTCTTTGTCTCTGTTAATGATACTTGGTGCTTGTTTACCAGCAATAGCCAGATTTGAGTTAATTTTGTTGCCTTCTTTTTGTGCAGCGATCGCAGAGTCTATCAATTGCATCATTGATCCCCAAGTGCGATCCCAAGAAATTTGCTCCAAAAAGGCATCTACCCGACGCAACCATCCCGATGCTGAGTTGTCCTCTTGCATAGCCTTTTCTATGGCGGCGACGAACTCTCCAACAGTGTCTGCAATTCGTACTAGCTTCAAGTCTCCGTAGGGACGCACCACATCTCGAATTGAGGTAGACACCACAGGCTTACCTGCGGCAAGATACTCTGGGGTTTTAGTGGGGCTAATAAAGCGAGTTGACTCGTTACGCGCAAACGGCAGCATCGCCAAGTCCCACCCCGCTAAATATGCAGGTAGTTTTTTATAGTCTTTACCGCCGAGATAATGAATATTCTCCCGCTGTGGCAAAGTTGCGGGATCAATTTTCACCACTGGTCCAATGATCACCAAATGCCAGTCAGGACGTGTGTCGGCAATACCAGCCAACAGTTCGATATCCATCCGCTCATCAATCACCCCAAAGAACCCAAGGCGCGGGTGGGGAATGTTGACTTGATCTGCTGGTTCTTCTTTAAGAGTTCTTCCTTGTGCAAAATGTGCTACATCTACACTACTGGGAAATGCGTAGACGTTGGGGTGCTGGTTCACCTTGCTTTCGTAAAGGCTTTGTCCACCTGTAAACACCAAATCTGCACAGCGGAAAAGTTCAGCTTCGTAGTTTTTTAAAGCGGGTGACGCTCCCTTGAAGGCAGATAACTCATCCATGCAATCGTAGACAACTGCTTCTGGTTGCAAGTGGCTTGTAAATGCGATCGCCATCGGCGTGTAGTACCAACAGATGTACTTGCGGATGTTGTGCTCTGCAAACAAACCATCAATCAGCACTTTTAGATCTGCGTTTACCGCCTCTTGACTCAAACCTTGTGGTAAGTGGGGAACAACAACCACTACCCCATTGTTGTCTTGGGTGACATCCAACCGCCCCAAAGGTTCCTTGCTCAAAATCGGCTCCTCAACGAAGAAAACCCGCTGTCCTTGAGCGCAACGAACCAGAAGATGTTGCGGTCTTTGATAGACAAAATTCCAACGCAAATGAGACAAGCAAACTATATCAGGCGTATCTGTAGAGGCTTGTTTATAGCTTTTGTTAGATATGGATAAATTCTGTGATGATGCACCTGATGATTGCGGTTTAGTTAGTGTCGATAGTTTATCTTTAAGTATCTTTCGGGAATGACCATTACTGACACCGTTATTTTTTATGTGACTTTGTTCGCCAGACATAGGTTACTCAATTTTATGTTTATAGGAAATAGAATTGTTTGCAAATGCTCTCCCAAATATAATTCCAGACAAAAACTACCCTTTTTACTTACTTTATGTGAGTACAAGGGCAGTGATAATTATCTAGTAAAGGAGCTTTTGCTGTTTTATTGAATGCCTAAAAAATGTTCAGGCTATTTACCTTGACAACAATGTCTATCACTAATTTAAAAACATACTATTTACTGTTTATGAAACCTTCTATCAATCGACATATTTGTTTATATCCAAGGTTTTTAGATAATAAATATTAACTTCGTTTGTAATCTAGAATACAAAAATCCTTAAAGATAGAACTTCAATAAATAAACTAGTACAGGACGACATAAATAACTAGACAGTTAGAAATAGATTAAAACCCTGCTTATGTAAGTCTTTTTCTCTCCTGACTCCTGACTTCTGACTTCTTAGACTAGGGAACAATTAGTGCATTTTTTTTACAATAAAGATTGTAAAAATATAAATGACTTAACCCTAACTACTCCCCTCGGTGTTGAAAATTACCTATGAGCTAACGCACCAAATAAATTTGTGGTACGTTAGGCTTTAGATAAGAAAAATCCTGCTAATTACTGCATAACTAGCAGGGAAAAATGGATAATGTTGTTGCCCAATTTTTATTGTTGCTAAATATTAACAGGTTTTTTACTATCGGCAGGCAGGTTTAATGTTAAAGCTGCCTGTAATCCTAGCTACATTGCATCAAGTCAGCTTATCCAGCACTTCGCGATATAATGCCCAATTGACGATCCACAGGGTTATCGTTGCTAGTGTCATCAGAAAGAGTCGGAATGGAAACATCAACATTTTCTTGATCATGAACAGAGTCGTTCAAGTCATTCATCTCTCCAGAGGCTTCTTTATCCGGATTAGGGTTAATTACACTAGGGTCAGCGGTTTCATGGACTGATAAATTAATCAGCTTACGTGGTTCCTGAGTCATTTTTGCCTCTTAGTTGAACTTGCTAAACTAACTATCTACACAAGTTAAGGATTGCTGGCTATCGTTCCCTCTAGCAACAGACGTACTCTGTTGGATGACAATTATAGCCCTCGCTTCCCAAAGGTAGCTTTAGGGTGAAATACTACAGTAGTAGGGTGCGTTAACAGAGTACAACGCACTCGCTGAGAATCTTATGTTACATCGCTTTCAGGCGCGTAAGCTGATTGAACCCATCTGAGTAGTATATTCTTTTTAGATATGACCTCTAATGATTAACCCTCAAATAATTTCAGCAAATATTTTTATTGAAAATCAAAAATTGATTCTGCAAAAAAGAATAACTCTTGAGAAGGAGATTTAAAAAATTAAATTCATATTAAAATAAACAAGAAAAATATTATTTTATAAATAGATTTCTCAAACAATAAAGGGTGTAAAAAATGTGTTTTAAATCAAAGTAATGGCTATTTTGTGATAGCTGCTTATATTCATAAAGCCCTCTATAGCGTTCATTTATTAAGGCTAATAGGGGAAAGATTGCTATGGCAAGATTTACAGCAAAATACATCAGTCAGAAGTCAGAAGTCAGAAGTAAAAAGGCTTTTCTGTCTGCCTTTTAGACAAAGCGAGTTGTACTTCATTTACTTGCAACCTGCTGTAAACAAAGTATGTTTTAGAAGATTTGTCTTCGGAATACATTTCCGAAGAAAGCAGCAATTAAGTTCCTGTTAATTCTTTAAATATTGGCTAAAGAGTATGATTGCCCAACAAGAAGATGACATTTTAGTAGAAACGAGCCCTCTCCCCCCTGTCCCTATTCAGGAAATCTCAGAGGATAGGGCAATAACAGAGACGGTATTTCCTCCAACTCCAAACGCGCCTGTTAAAATTTCCAAGCCGGAAATTCGGAAAAGCCTCAGGGCGTTAACTTTTGAGAGTGTCTTTGCTTCGGTTTTTTACAGTATCATCGGCGGTGCGTTGCTCAGTAATTTCTTGCTTGAACTGGATGCCGGTCCAGTGGAAATTGGTCTACTTGCATCTATTCCTCAGCTGGTGAATCTGCTCCAACCGCTGGGAGCCTATCTGGTAGAGAGAAGTCCTAGCTTCAACTGGTATTCGATGTGCATTTTCGTCCCGTCGCGGCTACTGTGGGTGATTCTCGTGCCAGCGATTTGGTTCGTCACCTCAGTCACCTCATCTCATATCACTGGGCACCAAGTGGTGCTATTGACATTGGGAATTATCTTGGTGACTAATATCATCGAAGCTTTCGGTCGTGCTCCCTTTTTGGGCTGGACGGCTGTGTTAGTCCCAGAGCGGTTGCGGGGGCGGTATTTTGGCTTTCGCAATAGTCTTCTAAGCTTGACGAATCTTATCAGTGTGCCGCTGCTGGGTCTAGCAGTATCGACCTGGCCCGGTGGAATGGTTCAAGGCTACGGTGTGGTCTTGGTTCTAGGAATTGTGTTTGGGCTAAGTAGTCTGGTCAGCCAGTTCTGGATTACCGATGTGAACCCGCAACTTTTAAAAGTCGAGGGTTCAGATACATCCCAACCGCAGCCAGGGGGAATAGATCTGAGCTTCCTCAAAGACGCCAATTTTTTGAAGTTTGTGTTTTACATTGCCATATGGTGCTTTGCCGTTAACGTCAGCGCTCCCTTCTTTAACCTCTACATGCTGGATAACCTGGAGATAGATATAACCATAGTAACAATTTATACTGCCATATCTACTGCTGCTAATATGCTGCTGCTGCTTTTGTGGGGCAAACTGGCTGACCGGATTGGCAATCGCCCGCTCCTGATATTAGTGGGACTCTTGGTGGCAATAACACCTCTGTTGTGGCTAGGAACTGGAAGTGATCAAATTTCCCTTTGGGTCTGGTTACCCTTGTTGCACGTGCTAACCGGTGGAACGTGGGCGGCGATTGACCTGTGTACCAACAATCTTATGATGGGAGTGGCATCGCTGCGTAATCAGTCCAAATACTTCGCGATCACAGGGGCGGTTGCTGGTGTGAGTGGGGCAATAGGAATCACCGCTGGTAGCTTTCTCGCGACTCACCCTGGTGCCGGTGGCTTACTAGGGCTGTTTGCTTTATCAGGCGTCCTACGACTGGTTGCGCTCCTGCCCTTGCTTTTTGTTCAGGAGCAGCGCTCTGTACCTCTGGGTCAGCTAATGCAAGTCCTGTTCCCTGTTAAGCAGCAAAGACTGCTGATTCAACCAGAGGAATAAGTTGTCAAACATTTACAGTGATACTAATTCTTTATGAAGCTGCGCTAAATAAAGCTTCAAGAATGAAGTCGTAAGAAGTGAGAGAAGCTATCACCTCAGGTGTAATAGTTTCCAAAACCTCAGCTAACTTTTGACGTAGTTGAGCAAGGGTTTTGCAATTTTCCCATTGAAGTTTGCTTTTGAGAAACTCCCAAAACCTCTCAATCGGGTTCAGTTCTGGAGAGTGGGGTGGTTGAAAAATTGGAATAATATTTTCTGGAGAATCGAGGGTTTTAACTGTGTGAAATGACCCTTGGTCAAACTGGATAACCGCAGTATCGTCCCCAAGTTCAGCAGATAGCAACTCTAAGAACCGCTGAAAACAATCACCATCGAGGTGGGAGAACTCGTAGAAAAAGCTGTACCCACTCAAAGGTTCCACAACACCGTACAAATAAAAATTATCACGTTGCCACTGGCTTAACCCTACGGGTTTTACGCCACGAGCGGTGATTAAACGTCCCGTTCTCGTCTTGAGTCCCAAACGTGTCTCGTCTTGACACATATACCTGAATCCTTTTCCATCCCCAGGCGCGATTCTCTGTTTCTCTCAGGTTGGCGTAATTTACGCCAGCTCGATCGCGATTTTGCCGAAGAGTTCCGGCGATAACTACGCTTGGTAAGCGTCCTTGGCGTCCTCAAAGCGGAACCTGCGATCGATAGGCGGTCGGATTTTGTGGGTGTCGATCGCCTGCACCATCGCTTCATACATTTGGGCGTTGCCGACGGCGATGCCCCGGACAGTCGCGCCCTTACCCATCAGCGAACCAAATTCCAGCGGATCATCATCAAACGTCATTAACCCCATTAGGGGGTTGTGTTGCAAAAAGTTTTTGAGGAGATGAAAACTCTGTTGGTAGGTTAACTTCTAGACAGCAACTCCAAAAATTTGAGACAAGAATTCTACTTGAGCTAAAATGTCGGTTCTGTTGCAAAAAATTGGAGAAGCACTATCCGTAGCGTTGAAACATGCGTAACACAACTCTGTATCTAGCGTTTGAGAAAGTTTTTGCAACAGAAGCGAATTATTTACGATTCGGCAAAACTACCCATATCGTGAGCCTGTAATGAAAAAATTTTCATAGGCTGTCTCAAAAGGGGCAGTCTTTTTGTACAAAGACAATCAACCTTTTTAAAAAGCAGCAGCAAATTCCTTTGCAAAATCTGTCATCTTTACTTTTCCCATAACCGCCGGTCTATTGTGGTAATAATCCTCTAAAAATATGCCGCTATGAACCCCGGCATACATTTCAACCAAACCTGCAGCAATGTTTGGGTTGATCCCTGCCGCTTCTAAACCACTTTGCATTTGTTCGCTGGGAATAATAATCCATTTCAAATCAGGCTTTCCAATAGCTGCACCTAAAATAGCTGCAGTTTCGTTGCCCGTAAGTTCGTCACTTGCTACATACCGCACTTTGCTGCCAACAAGCGGTGTTTCAAGTTCTTCAGCAATGGCAGCAGCAATATCTATGGGGGAAACCCATACATCCTTGTCATCTGCACCGTAGTTTGCCGCAATAACGCCCTGGTTTTTTATCATTTCTACATAGCCATATAAATTGTAGTAGAAAGCAACGGGGCGCATGAACGTGATGGCAACATCTGACAGATTATTCATGATACCTTCTCCTTTATGATGACCGATAATGATACCTGAACCTTTCTCTAAATGAGCACCAATGCTACTGAGGTAAACCACACGCTTTACGCCCGACTGTTGAACGGCTTGCGCATAGTTATTGGCGATTGTGTGATAATACGCCAATAGGTCAAGGTTCTGATCGAAGTAGTCGTTTGGCGGTATCATACAATACACACCATCTGCACCGGTAAAAGTAGCCGTGACAAAATCAACGTCTTCCAATGAGCCGATGGCTGCGGTGGCACCCAGGGCTTCAATGTCTTTTTGCTTTTCGGGCTTGCTGCTGATAACGGTGACCGCATGTCCTTTTTGCACTAACTCTTGTGTCAGCGGCTTGCTGATGTTTCCTAACGAACCTGTTACTATAACTTTCATAGATGAGCCTTTCTTAAACGTTGTTTGTTTGAAGCAACTATACCCATTTTCTTTCTATTTCAGTAGCACCGGAAGCGCAATCGGGGCGCGAAGGCCATGATGAGGAATTTCCGGCACGAACGCACCCGGTGCAAGACGCATTGCCGGGAAACGATTTGCGGCACGGGTGACCGCTTCACGGATTTGTAGCCGGGCGAGCAACGGCCCGACGCATCGCAGGGAATAGTTTCCCTATAAATTGAAAAGAACTTTCAACCCCTTTTTAAGCGATGCAGGCTTTCGCCCAAGCAGGTTTTCCATGTCGGGGCTTACTTCTTCTTCCTGCCCGTTCTTGATGTCGGTTAGAAAACCCACGACCCTCTCAACCATAGTTTCCGGTACGCCACGTTCTTTCATTTGCGCCTCAAATGCTGATTTCTCAGCAGGTGTATAATCTACCTCTTTACCTGATAAGTCGGAAAGGGTAGCCGCAACATCGTCAAAGGAATATGACTCACTTCCTGTGAGTTTGTAGATTCGGTTACCGCAACCGCTTTCTAACAGTGCATGGGCAATGGCTTCTCCCATTTCGCTTCTCAGGGCAAAGGGTACTCGTCCGTGACCGGTCGGTAAGTAAATACCCGTATCAAAAACTCTTTCTCCCACAAACAGCGGAATGGTGTCCATATACAAGACATTGCGAAATAGAGCATAGTTCAACCCACTCGCTTTGATGTAATCTTCTGTCTGAAAATGTCCCACCATCAACTTGTTTGCGATAGTGTTTCTATCTTTCAAAGTCCGACTGGTGTAGGCAATACATTGAACCCCCGCCTTTTTTGCGGCATCCACTACATTTTGGTGTTGCTGAAGGCGGTTGTCCTCATCCGTTCCGGCTATCAGTAAGACCTTTTCGATTCCATGCATTGCCTTGTCGAGCGAGGCAGTATCATCATAACTCCCTACCCGTATGTCTACTAAGGCAGATGCTTTGCTTTCGTCACGCACAAATGCAGCAATTCGGTTGGCTGATGTGTTTTCCAGTAGATTTTTGACTACTGCTGTCCCTAACTGTCCGGTAGCTCCTGTTACCAAAATCATGGTCGCTCTCTTTTCCTTAATTTTGCTTGTAGTTCGTTAGAATCGTCGGCGTCGTTATCTTCTCAGATACTGTTTCGTGTTGTTCTCGTCTGCTTTGAAGACATGGGCGGGCGCGACCGTAGCGACGTCGTTGAAGTCTCCCTGACGCACGTCCACGCCCTTGTGCAACGCTCGGCGGTTCCCCTCTCGGCTTTGCGCTGAGTGTTGCAATCAGTTTTGTCTGTAATCGTCACTTGAACTCGCAAAGAGCGCAGCAGGGTTAACTGATGAAATTAACGGTTAACGGAGTGCATGAGTGCTTCAGGATAGCGATTTCCAGCAGCAGCGCCGATCGGTACAATTGCTTCAATTTGTTCAAGTTCGTCAGCCGTCAACACAATGTCTACTGCACCTACATTTTCATGTAGCCGTGTTTGACGTTTCGTTCCGGGAATTGGGATGATGTCCTCGCCTTTTGTCAACAACCAGGCGAGTGCAAGTTGGGCAGGCGTACACTGCTTTTGGGTGGCAATTTCCTTTATTTTTTTGACCAGTTCTAAGTTGCGATAAAAATTCTCGCCTTGAAAGCGGGGACTGTGCCGCCGCCAATCGCCGGGTGGGAAATTATCAGGAGATTGAAAGGCTCCCGTTAAAAACCCTCGTCCCAGTGGTGAGTAGGCAACCAAACTCGTTCCCAATTCTCGACACACGGGCAACACATCGGTTTCAGGCTCTCGAGTCCATAGACTGTATTCAGTCTGAAGCATGGCAATGGGATGCACTTGAGCCGCTCGACGCAGGGTTTTAGCACCCGCTTCTGAAAGTCCGGCATAGCGCACTTTGCCTTCTTGAATCAGGTCTGCGATCGCGCCCACCGTGTCCTCGATCGGCACATTTACATCAATTCTCGCGGGATAGTACAGATCAATGTAGTCCACCCCCAAACGCTGCAAACTATAAGCCAAGAAGTTTTGCACAGCCACCGGACGACTATCTTCACCATTAAAGTTACCTTTATGATCGCGCAGTGCTCCAAACTTCACTGCAATGAATACTTTGTCACGAGGAACCCCTTTGATCGCTTCTCGAATCAGCAATTCATTGTGACCCATGCCGTAAAAGTCGCCTGTGTCGAGAAAGTTAATTCCAAGATTGATTGCAGCTCGAATTGTCGCGATACTTTCAGCATCATCGCTTTGTCGATCGCCATAGAAGTCGGACATTCCCATGCAGCCCAATCCCAACGCTGAGACTTGCGCGTCTGTTGTTCCAAGTTTGCGATATTTCATGATCTTGCTCCTTTGATTAACGAGGGAATTTAGTAATATTGATTCAGTTCATCATTCATTGCACGATTTTTCCGATTCAGACGCTTAAGTTCTGGAAGTGCGATGAGCATGACCGCGACAGCAACAAGCACTTGGACTGTAGCCGCCCAATAGGGAGCGGATGGACTCACGGCTTGGTATAGCCAACCTGCCCACAGCGGCCCGATTACTTGCGCGAGCGCCATGACCGCAGCAATACTTCCTTGAACCCGCCCTTGTACATCCGCGCTCATGCTTTTTGACATCGCTCCGCTGAGACAGGTCTGCACGAGCGGTTGTCCCATGCTATAGACCACGATTCCTCCATAAACCAGTTGCAAAGCGCCTGTAATTGGAAACAGACCGAGCAGAAAGAATCCAAATCCTGCGATCAATCCACCCACAATTGCCAGACGAATTTCTTGGAAACGTCGGAGTAGCAGCGGTAAGACGACAAGCTGAACTGAGACAACAATGATCCCGAAGGTGACAAATAAAGGAGACATCTGCTCTGGAGTCCAATTGAGGCGATCGGCAAGCAAGCTCGGCAAGTTAGCCGAAGGCACAATCACAATCGTCCAGAACAGCAGAAAACTCAGCAGTAGCAGTCGGAGTTGCGGAAATTGCAAGATGTCACGCGATTGAGTCAGTGGATTTAGGTGACTGAGCGGAAGTACTGTTGATCGTTGTGCGGGCGGCAAACTTTCTGGCATCGAGAAATAGCCCCAGATGGCAGCAAAAGCGAGCAGCCCGATCAACACATAGAGCGGCGCAACAGGGCTAATTCGGGAGACAAAGCCACTCGTGGCTGGACCAACAATAAACCCTGAACCAATTGCAGCAGTCAGAAAAGCAAAGTAGCGAGTGCGATCGCTAGGTTTGGTTGTATCTGCCACATAGGAAAAAGCGGTACCAATCCAACACTCACACACGCCCACGATTATCCAGCCAACAAACAATAGCCACAATGCTCCACCGATCGCAAACATCGAAAAGCCGAGGATTGCGCCACACAGACTCACCAGCATGACCGCTCGTCGCCCATAGTGATCGCTGATTGCTCCCAGGATGGGCGCACTCAAGAATTGTGCGAAAGAATAGGTAGAAAACAACAGCCCGATCGTGAAGGCATTTCCACCATATTGCTCGACTAAAGCTGGCAAGATTGGAGCAATGAGTCCGATATAAAACGTGCTCAGAAATGCAGCAAAGAGAATAAATGGATGCAACTGACGAGGCGGTTTTGGCGGAGCTGCGCTTCGCGCTAATCGCTCAATATTCATTTCCTACTCCCTAATGTTGATAGCTGAATCAGATTGGCTTTGCAGAGCAATTCAGCGGGTACCTTCTAGCGATCGCTTTCACTGCGTTTCCTTAATTTCAATTAAGCCAGACTCAACCGACAAAGGACATGGATATTTTCTCGACAGACTTGTTCATTTCTAAGTTTGAGAAAAGTCAATGGTCATGATTGAAAACACCTAGGCACTTGCAGATCAATAAAGTCCCAGTCAAATTGTTTGGTGGCACATAGCCATTTGAGATGAAATGATAGTTGCAACTAATCCTGGGTCTTGGCAACTTTTGGTGATCTTGGTTGGGATAAGGCAGAG
The DNA here is from genome assembly GCF_000315565.1 of Mastigocladopsis repens PCC 10914. NCBI lineage: Bacteria > Bacillati > Cyanobacteriota > Cyanophyceae > Nostocales > Symphyonemataceae > Mastigocladopsis > Mastigocladopsis repens. Next base: position 4,825,115 of record NZ_JH992901.1, read on the forward strand.
GGCAGAGGGAAGAAGGATATAATTCAATACGGTTCAGTTAAGCCTCAAAGTCATGTAAACTACGCATTATTCTCATGAATGGAAACTGAGTGTGGTGCATCTTAAGGATTTCTCGTTGGTGTCTCCTGAAATACAAAGTGGTGATGTGCTCAAAGCAATTGAGATGGCAATCCCAGCTTTTGTCATCGAGCAGGCGAGCCTCCTGACGGAGGAGCTTCGCTAACGCTAATACCCAAAGTGAACAGGAACGCAAGCGCTCGCTACCAGCACAATTAGTAGTAAGTCTGGTAATAGCAATGAGTTTTTGGTCTAGAGACTCAATGCGAGATGTACTTAAAAACCTCATAGATGGGATGAGTGATGCATGGGTGAAAGTTGGTAAATACTGGCGGGTGCCCTGTAAATCAGCTATCACACAAGCTCGGCAGCGATTAGGAGCAAGAGTGATGAGCGATTTATTTCATTGATTGGTACGACCAATGGACTTGACAATGCCCAGAACTGCAATGCAAGCGATATTTAGAAACAAATGCTATGCTGTCATACTTATGTTGACCCGTTTGCAGGAGGTCGGTGGAATAGGATGATTTCAGATGAGAGCCTGCACGCACACAAAAGCCTCTGTGGAACCCAGACCAGTTGTAGCTGGATGGCGGGTTGGCGATCGCTATTGCTGCGGGGTTACGTTGATCCGCCGGAAGTAGAAGAGATCGCGACAGCGGAAACACCAGATCATCTAATTGTTTTAGTCACGGCTGGATCTTGTGAAATCGAAAGCTACGATCGGGGGCAGTGGCGCAGCGCCAGCTATCGCTGTGGTCACTTGGGAATGACTTCCCCCGGTCAAGCTGCCAAACTCAGATGGAAAAGCAATGAACCGCATCACACATTGCACCTGCATCTGCCGTCTGCAACTATTAAAACGGTAGCAGAGGAGCTTGTAGCGAGAGCCTCGTACTCGATGTTGCCGAACTTGTTAAGCCAAACAGACCCAGTGATTGCCACCACAATGCTAGCGCTCGAAAGCGCTGTTAAAAATGGTGCCCCAGATTTGTACGCCGAAACAGCCGCGCAGTTTCTTGCCGTTCATCTCCTAACGCGCCACGATCGCAGGCAGATACCTCGATGTGAACAGGGGCGAGACGAGGCTTTGCGTAAAGCCGATATCTTCATGCGAGAGCATCTTCCAGACCCGGTCTCACTGAGTCAGCTTGCCGATGCCGCAGGACTGAACTCCTTCCAACTTCTGAGAGCTGCGAAGGCTATTTGGGGTGAAACGCCACTCCGCCGATTGACGCGCCTCCGCATGGAGCGAGCCAAGCATCTGCTCGATCGGGGCTACCTACCGATCGTCGAAATCGCGCTCGAATGTGGTTATAGCAATCCCTCGCATTTTGCCACAGCCTTTCGTCGTCACGTTGGTGCCACTCCAATGGAATATCGACGAAGGTAATGTTGTCGATCGCAATCTCGCGAAGGTTCGTGCAATACCGCGAGCGACAAAGCACTGGTTGTTCTATAAACTACAGGCGTAAATGACATTTCGCCGCTGTTGGCAATGAGGTTCCAACTGTCTCTTAGTGGCAACTAGTTATTTTTGTCAACCTTACATTAAAAATTAGACCAACAGAAATTTTTCAGCGTCAGATTTGGTGAGCTAAATTATTCTCCTGTTCGTTAGGACTGAAGCGAAAATAATTTGATATCTTGCGCTTTGATGCCAACAACAAGATTCGAGAATGGCGCGTCTACCCCGATCAGTTTGAGCTTTGGTTGACTGACAGTATCTAAGCCAAATCTCACACCGCTACTTCAGCATTAACCGTGATGAGGAACAACAATGATTACAATTAGCGAACATACTGGAATTGTCGCAGTCAACGTCTTCCGCGTCGAACCGGAACAACAGCAGCATGTAATAGATTTCCTAGTGGAGAATCGACATACGCCTATGAAGCATCCGGGCTGCCTATCGGTCAACATACATAAAGGCTTGGACGGCACGCGGGTAATTAATTATGCCCAGTGGCGTAGCTGGGAAGAATTTGAAACTGCTAGTAAGGATCCAGAGTTTATTGCTGCCAGAAAGCAAGCGGCGGAATTAGGATTGTTTGATTCACACTTTTATGAGGTCGTCTTCACATCTGAGGCACAGTCACTAGACCTCCTGCGTGAATAGCAAAGTAGTGTGACAGTTTGTGTTTGTAGCGTTGGACAATCTTCCGCCGTCCGATGCCGCTCAATCGTAGTGTTTTATTCACGTTCAAACTCAACCACACGGGATTCATCATGAAAAAACTAGAAGGAAAAGTTGCGCTTGTCACTGGTGGCACCAGCGGCATTGGTCTTGCCACTGCTAAACGCTTTGTCGCTGAAGGTGCCTATGTCTTCATCACGGGTCGTCGCCAAACTGAATTAGATACCGCTGTGGAAGAGATTGGTAAAAACGTCACAGGTGTTCAGAGCGATGTGTCCAAACTGGTAGACCTCGATCGTCTGTTCACTACGATTAAGCAAGAGCAAGGACATCTCGATGTGGTCTTTGCCAATGCTGGCGGTGGCGAAATCGTCCCACTTGGATCAATCACTGAGGAACACTTTGATAAAACATTCAACGTCAACGTCAAAGGTCTGCTGTTCACCGTGCAGAAGGTACTGCCTCTGTTGCCAGAGGGCGCTTCCATCATTCTGAACGCCTCGACTGCTTCCATCATGGGCAATCCAGGCTTCAGCGTTTACAGCGCTACCAAAGCCGCCGTGCGATCGTTTGCCCGCAATTGGACACTCGACCTCAAAGATCGCAAAATTCGCGTCAATGCCATCAGCCCTGGCACGGTTCCGACTCCTGCTTACGATCGCTTGGGACTGAGCGATCAGCAGTTGCAGGAATTTGTGGACAGCCAAGCCCTTACCATCCCGCTGGGACGAGTCGGCACACCCGATGAGATTGCCAAAGCCGTTGTCTTTCTCGCTTCAGATGACAGCAGCTTTGTCAACGGTATTGAGCTGTTTGTCGATGGCGGTATGGCACAGATTTGAAACGCCCTGAAAGCGATCGTCATCTTCCATGGAGGCTGCATACCGTTCATCCGCTCAACTCAAAATACTCAATGAGAGAGGAATAAACCACAGGAAAATATTGCTGATCGCAATCTCGCGAAGCTTCGCGCAATACCGCGAGCGTTAAAGTACTAGTTGTTCTATAAAATACAGGCGTAAACGACATTCTGCTGCTGTTGGCAGTGAGACTCCAATTGCCTTTTAGTGGCAACTGGTAATCTCTACCTGTATGCAAGGTTGTAAAGGCGGGAAGGAAAGGAGGGATGAGGTGACAGAAGCAAGTAGGAGTGCAATTGTAACCGGCGCGTCACGTGGGATTGGTGCGGCAGTTGCGGAACGGTTGGCGCATGATGGCATTGCCGTCGGGGTAAATTTCTCTGGCAATCTTGAACCCGCACAAGCGCTAGTTGATCGGATCATCCAAGCAGGCGGACGTGCCATCGTGATTCAAGCCGATGTCAGCGATCCCAGCGCGGTTCGCACCCTGTTCGATCGAATGGAGTCCGAGTTCGGTGGCGTAGATATCCTGGTTAATAATGCTGGCATCATGCAACTGTCTAACATCGCAGATGCAGACGATGCACTGTTCGATCGGCAGATTGCAATCAATTTGAAAGGCGTGTTTAACGGGCTGCGCGAAGCGGCTAGACGGCTGCGCGACGGTGGACGCATCATCAATTTCTCGTCGAGTGTTGTCGGCCTCTATCAACCGACCTATGCTATCTACGCTGCGACTAAAGCGGGTGTCGAGGCGATGACGCACATCTTGGCTAAGGAACTACGCGGTCGCAACATCACTGTTAATGCGATCGCACCTGGACCCACCGGGACTGATTTGTTCTTGAAGGGCAAGCCGCAAGAAGCGATTGATCAGCTAGCAAAGATGTCACCGCTAGAACGGCTGGGCGAGCCTGAAGATATTGCTAATGCCGTTGCGTTTCTCGCGAGTCCTGATGCGGCTTGGATCAACGGTCAAGTCCTTCGCGCCAACGGTGGCATCATTTGAATTAGGAGAATCGTGAGCCATGAAGAGCGTCATTGTCATCACCGGAGCCTCCAGCGGCTTTGGTGCTCTAACTGCGCGAGCGCTGGCAGATGCGGGTCATACTGTCTACGCCAGTATGCGTGGAACGCAAGGTCGTAATGCACCCGAAGTTGAAGCGGTAAAAAAGTACGCGGCTGACCATAGTGTAGACCTACGATCGATCGAACTTGATGTGTCGTCGCAGGAATCTGCCGATACAGCTATCCAAGCAATTGTCGCTGAGACCGATCGCTTGGATGTCGTCATTCATAACGCCGGACACATGGTGTTTGGTCCTGCTGAAGCCTTTACAGCAGAACAGCTTGCGGAACAGTATGACACCAATGTGCTAAGTACCCAGCGGGTCAACCGCGCTGCCTTACCGCAGTTGCGAAAGCAGAAAAACGGTCTTGTCATTTGGGTATCGAGCAGTAGCACGGCGGGTGGAACGCCCCCATATCTAGCACCCTACTTTGCTGCGAAAGCTGCGATGGATCGGTTAGCTGTCGTTTATGCCAGTGAACTGGCTCGCTGGGGCATTGAGACCTCGATCATCGTTCCAGGTGCCTTCACGAGTGGCACAAATCACTTCGCCAATGCGGGATCGCCCGACGATAAGGAACGGGCAGAGGTCTATGAAGCAGGAGCTTATGCGGGTTTTTCAGATCAGGTTCGCGATGGTTTTGCCTCAATCGTGCCGCCTGATGCCGATGTCTCTGCGGTGGCTGACGCGATCGTCAATGTGGTGAATGCTCCCTTTGGCAAACGACCGTTCCGAGTGCATATCGATCCGGCGCAGGACGGGGCAGAAGTGGTCAATGCAGTGGGGGATCGGGTTCGTGCCGAGCTTCTACGTCGAATCGGACTAGAAGACCTTTTGCGCCCAGCCACCCAGGAATAGTTGCAGCTTGCTCGATCAAGCAAGGATTGGGGTGCAAAAAATTTGGGTCGTGTTCTAGACTTGTGGGAATGAGGGAGAATCAGATCGGCGTTATTGGTGAATTGGTAGCATTGTTTTAGAACCTGTTCTTTGCCTGGCTTGTGGCAGTAGTGATGTCGTCAAGCAGGGTCAATCTTAGGGATTGCTCAAAAACTCGATGCGATGAAAGCTGAACTCGAAGCTTGGAAATCCGTTTCGCTTAGCACTGCATTTGAAGGTGAAACAGTGATAGCAACTTAACGAAAACCGCGATCGCACTAGAACTCAGAATCACAGTTGAAGGTTGAAACCATTTAACGAGAAACAGCGATGCAGATACTTGAAAATAAAGTTGCGTTAGTCACGGGCGGAACATCAGGAATTGGCAAAGCGACTGCTCTAGCCTTCGGACGGGCAGGCGCAAAAGTTGTGTTTTCGGGCAGACGTGAGCAAGAAGGAGAAGATACGGCAAATTTGATTCGTCAATCGGGTGCGGAATGCTTGTTTGTGCGTTCAGATGTATCGAGTGAAGCAGAAGTCAAAGCACTCATTGAGAAGACCGTTGAACAGTACGGTCGGTTAGATTGTGCGTTCAACAACGCTGGAATTGATCCACCCCAAAAGCCGCTCCATGAGCAGTCAGTTGAAGACTTCGACAAACTCATGGGAATTAATGTCCGGGGAGTATTCTTGTGCATGAAGTCCGAAATTCAACAAATGCTCGCCCAGGGAGGGGGAGTGATTGTCAACAATTCTTCAATGGGCGGAGTGATTGCGTTCCCTGGAATCGGTCCCTACATCGCCAGCAAACATGCAGTGATGGGATTGACTCGTTCTGCTGCGCTAGACTATGCCAAGCAAAACATTCGGATTAATGCAGTGAATCCCGGACTGATTGCTACAGGTATGATGGATCGTCTTACAAATGGGAATCCAGATCAGATGGCATCGATCGTCCCAATGGGGCGATTGGGTCAGCCCGAAGAAATCGCTGCAACCATTGTATTTCTGTGTTCTGATGCTGCTAGCTACATCACATGTCAGCCTTTAGTGGTTGATGGCGGATACACAGCAACTTGAATCAAGCTCGACTTGATATCAGTAGGCGCTGGTTTTTAGGTGCTGCTATTGCGGCTCAGCAGACTCTATACGGATAGCAGGACCGTACATCTGACGTACGCTTGTCTTTCAGATCGGGTTCGTGCTGAGCTTCTACATTGCGATCGCTTAACTGAGAGTATCTCCTTTTCAGATCACCAAAAGTGGACAAGACCCCTAATCCTGGTCTGAAAATGCCTTGATTGCAGGTCGCTAGTGTGATTCGTTCTGTCGAAACGAGTAGAAATACTCAGGGATGACAGGCAAGGGACATAGAAGAGAAATCTTAACTGAACCTTGACAACTCAAATTTTCGTGATGGTGTAATTCCATCCCTCCGAGTGCAGGAGTGACAGCAAGTCCCCCATTTCAGCAAAGTGGTTCTTTGTTGGGATGAAGCGGGGAATCATGGCGGTAACTGCTAGCCTAATGTGGAATCCCGCCTAGCATAGCTGGTCATGGATAGGAATACGAATCTCTCGACTGAATCATCGTTATGCAAAACAAGCCAAAAGGCTGTTTGGGCTTGTCCCAAAAGGGAAAGGATAAGTGGTTGGCTGATTAAGCGGCAGACCAACATGCACTCACAACAAACCCGGTGAAGAGAGAGAATCCTAAAATCAGCGTCAAACGAAAGATTGGGAACGAAGTAACCCCCTAATGCGCTCTCCAAAACTGGTCGAATTTTGGAGTAGGTAGCCAACCGCAAGCCTTCAGGGGGAAGGATTGCCTCAGAAGCCAACGCCTCCTTGTAACGAGGAGGATATGCAGACAGAGGCACGGTGATTTGGATTGTAGAGGTACCAGTAGCAATGTACACATCTAAAACGAGTTTCAAGACTACGGTGGAATGGAATACTATCCCCTGGCAAAAGCTAGAAAGGAAAGTATTTAAGTTGCAAAAACGCATCTACAAAGCCTCGCAACGTGGTGATGTCAAGGCAGTTCGTAAACTCCAAAAAACGTTGTTGCACTCCTGGTCAGCGAAGTGTTTAGCGGTTCGTAGGGTAACACAGGACAACCGAGGTAAGAAAACGGCTGGAATAGATGGGTTGAAAAACTTGTCCCCAAAAGCACGTCTTATCTTAGTACAATCCCTGAAGCTAGGTCAGAAAGCCGCTCCCACCCGAAGGGTGTGGATACCAAAACCCGGCTCAGAGGGAGAAAAAAGACCCCTTTCTATACCCACTCTGTACGACCGCACCTTGCAATCGCTAGTAAAACTAGCCTTGGAACGAGAATGGGAAGCTCGCTTCGAGCCAAACTCGTTCGGCTTTCGACCAGGAAGAAATGCCCATGATGCGATTAAGGCAATTTTCAACTCTATTAAGTTCAAACCTAAATATGTGTTGGATACCGATATTGCGAAATGTGTGCGCCGCGACAGTTAATGCGGTATCCCCAACCAAGTTGGGAGAGAATAAGGAGAAAGTCTCTAGGTCAACCAACTAACCTGGAGTCGAAAGACAAAAGGGACAACAGCATGTTGGTAAAGCTGGGAATAGAGAAAAGGCGTGAAAACTATTGTTCGGCAAGACCTGTGTGACATGGTGAAAGTTAAACTACCTGAAGCCCAATTCTGACGGTATACGCGATTGCCTATTCCTACAACGCCTAAAAGGAATAATCGTTTGTGTGTGGTTTTAAACATTTAAACCATACAACTCCTTCAAACGAAGTCAGCCAGCGATGAGATGGCTTAACGAATGAATGGGACACCTAAATCACACTGTTACGTACCGAGTTAATAAAGCGCGGGATGACTTACAGGGGGCGACCCCTATGGTTACAGAGTTCTCATAGTAGTCCGAGGACGGGAAAGCCGCCCACATGGCGAAGGAGAACAGGTATTCTTCACACTTACATCGAGAGGTACGCGAGATGCGAAACGCCGAAACGGTTTTAAGTGTAATCCGAGACAGAGGTTATCGTGACTTACCCCTGGATGATGTCTACAGGCAACTTTTCAATCCCAAGCTGTACCTACTGGCGTACAGTCGCATCTACAAAAATGATGGGGCAATGACACCAGGAGTCACAACTGACACTGCTGATGGGATGTCCATTAAAAAGATTGAAAACCTCATAGAAAATATTCGCTATGAACGTTTTCGGTGGACACCAGTGCGGCGAATTAATGTTCCCAAGAAAAATGGGAAAACTCGACCCCTAGGAATTCCCACTTGGAACGATAAATTGGTTCAGGAAGTAATACGTTTGATATTAGAAGCGTACTACGAACCCCAATTTTCTAACAGCAGTCATGGTTTTAGACCCAATCGTGGATGTCATACGGCACTAACAATAATAGACCGTACTTGGCAAGGAACCAAATGGTTTATCGAAGGAGATATTCGTGGATGTTTTGACAACATAGACCATAAAATCTTAATGTCAATTTTACGCGAGAAAATCCTAGATAATCGCTTCTTGAGATTGATTGAAAACTTGCTAAAAGCAGGTTACTGTGAGCAATGGAAATATTACTCTACCGTTAGCGGAACGCCGCAAGGCTCGATAATATCACCCATACTCGCAAATATATATCTTGACAAATTCGATAAATTTATCGAAGAGACACTCATTCCAGAATATACGCGTGGTAAATGTCGGACAGAAAATCCGGAGTATTCAAAACTCGTAAAACTCGCCTGGTACTACAGGAAAAATGGACAATTTGAAAAAGCGCGTCAACTGGAAATACAATACCAGAAAATGCCTTCTAAAGATGTCCGTGACCCTGGATACAGGAGGTTAAACTACGTCCGCTATGCAGATGATTTTCTGCTTGGTTTTATTGGCTCGTTTCAAGAGGCAAAGGAAATCAAGGAAAAATTAAAGACATTTTTGGCTGAAAATCTTCAGTTGGAACTGTCACCAGAAAAGACCTTAATTACTAATGCCAGAAATGAAGCAGCAAAGTTTTTAGGTTACGAAATTTTAGTTCAATATTCCGACACTAAGCATACCAATGGTAAACGCTCAATCAATGGAATTATTGCACTAAGAACTCCAGCAAGCTTTATAGAAGAAAAGTGCGCTCTATACATGAGGAATGGTAAACCCATTCATCGCCCTGAATTAATAAATGATGACGATTTTACTATTGTCAACATTTACCAGTCAGAATTTAGAGGATACGTACAATTCTATAGCCTTGCTCAAAACATTGCATGGCTGAGAAAACTTCAATGGGTTATGTCGAGTTCACTGATGAAAACCCTTGCCTGTAAACACAAAACTAGCGTGGCTAAACTCTGCGCCAAGTACTATAAGACGGTAAAACTTCCACAAGGTCTAAGAAAGTGCGTTGAAATAACCGTCCCAGTAGAAGGTAAGAAACCTTTGGTGGCTCGCTTCGGCGGCATACAATTAAAACGCAACCTAAAAGCAACCATACAAGACCTGCCGACAAAGAGAAAGCCCGCGTTCAGAAATGAACTAATCAAACGGCTTCTTGCGGATGAATGCGAGATTTGTGGAGCAAAAGGTAACATTGAAGTTCACCATATTCGCGCCCTTAAAGACCTTAAAACCAAGGGCAGGAAGGAAAAACCGCAATGGATGCAAGTTATGTCCGCACGTAGAAGGAAAACTCTCATGGTCTGCCCGCAATGCCATGATGCAATACACGCCGGTAAACCAAGATATAAACGAGTCTCGTGATGCATAGAATACTGGAGAGCCGTGTACCTGGAAATCTCGTAAGCACGGTTCGGCGGGGGCTAGTTAGAAAAGGAGCCAAATCTTTGGAAACCTCGCTAGCTAGCTACCCACTTTTGACAAAATTAATCACAATGTTCTGCTGTCAAAATTAAATACATTTCCCACCATCCGCCGACAAATTCGAGCATGGTTGAAAGCGGGAGTGATTGATTTCTCTGAATATGCTTTTAGAGAGAAATCTGACAACAAAACATCAATGGGAGTGCCACAAGGTGGGACGATTTCGCCATTATTAGCGAATATAGCCCTCCACGGCATGGAAAATAGAATTAAACAAATTGCTCTAACTTTACCCGAATGTAAAAGGGATAACCGTAGCGCAATAAGCTTAATTCGATTTGCAGATGATTTTATCATTCTGCATAAAAACCTTTCCGTCGTCCAAAGATGTCAGCAGATTATGGCGGAGTGGTTAAACGAATTGGGGCTGGAATTGAAACCAAGCAAAACCCGAATATCCCATACACTTAATATGTATGAAGGTAACGTTGGTTTTGACTTTTTGGGTTTCACTGTTCGACAATTTCCTGTAGGAAAATATCACAGTGGTAAAAGCTCAAACGGAAAATTACTTGGTTACAAAACTCTTATTACCCCAAGCAAAACAAAGCTAAAGACACACACGCAGAAGATAGGTAAATTGATTGATGGGCATAAGTCAGTTCCACAATCTGATTTAATAGCTCATCTGAATCCCGTCATCCGTGGATGGACGAACTACTACTCAGGTGTCGTTAGCAAACGCATATTTAATCAGGCTGATACAACATTATTCAGCCAGCTAAAAGCATGGGCAGAACATCGTCACCCCAATAAATCTTCAAGGGTGGAGTTGTCAAAAATATTGGCAAACCGTAGGGTCTAATAATTGGGTATTTAAACCCCATAATCAGAAGATTCGCTTACTAAAGCACCGTGAAACTCGTATCGTGAGACACATACAACTGCAAGGAAGCCGTAGCCCGTTTGACGGTGATTGGGTGTACTGGAGTTCCAGGATGGGCAAACATCCTGAAGCGCCAACAAGGGTGGCAACACTCTTGAAGATGCAGAAAGGCAAGTGTGCTCATTGTGGGTTATTCTTCCACGATGAAGATTTGATGGAAATCGACCATAAAGTCCCTCGCTCAAAAGGCGGTAAGGATAAGTATGACAACCTTCAATTACTTCACGGACATTGTCACGATACTAAAACGGCAGCAGATAAAGCTGTCGTCACAGTTCAAGAGATAGATGAGGATTATCTCAACCGTAATCCCTTTTAACTCTGAATTCATGGGTGTGCTTGACAAGCACCAAATCATCGAGGAGCCGTGTGAGGTTAACATCTCATGCACGGTTTTGTAGCCGAGTCAGGAGGGTGACTTCCTGGCTTAGGCATCCACCTACGGGTTACGAGTCTGAAACAGCATGTCAGCATTCCCATTTTCGGCAGCGAAGCGTAGAAGCTTGCAGCGCTCTACCACGACCTCTTCTACAGTTGGGTGGTTGGCGAGGATGTCCATCACCTCGGTAATGAACTCGTCGAGGGGGCATGGCGCGAGGATTCGGTCATTTGGTGTTCGCCGATGAGTTGAGTCTGGACATAAGGCGGAATAATCTCGATCACCTCGGTTGTGGTGCCTTTGAGCTGGTAACGTAGCGATACCGAGTATGAATCGCTGCCTTAGTCGCGCTGTAGGTTGGGGTCGCTGCGTTCGGGACAAAAGCCAGCCCGGACGAAACCGTTAGAATGGCTGAGTGTGGCTGATTTTGCAGCAGCGGCAGGAGTGCTGCTGTTAGGCGAATGGGGCCGAGGAGGTTGGTGGTCACGATTGCCTCGGCATCCTCTAGATAATCTGGCGGCGATTTGAGGTCTTCTAGTTTCGAGATCCCAGCATTATTGATCAAAACATTCAGCCCTGGGTAGTCTTGAGCAACTTGCTGACTAAACGAACGAATGCTGTCTCGGTCATTGATATCCAGGAGCAGGGATTTCATGCCGAGATTAGCAGATGTCACCTCATCTAACGCCTGTTGTCGCCGACTAGAGATGATGACCTGACTACCTTTTTTGTGAAAGGACTCAGCGAGTCCGCGACCAATCCCCGATCCGCCGCCAGTGATCAGAATTGTGTTTTCTGTAATTTTCATGGTAATCCTCTAAATTTTTCCTGTTATTGAAATGAGTTTGAATTAAACCGCTCAGGATTATCACGCACTGCACCACCACGAAAATCGGTGGCGATCAATCCAGAAGACACAATGTTCAGCAGATACCTGCTAGCGATCGCTTTCACTGCGTTTCCTTACCTTCAATTAAGCCAAACTCAACCGACAAAGGGCATGGATATTTTCTCGACAGGCTTGTTCATTTCTAAGTTTGGGAAAAGTCAATGGTCGTGATTGAAACCGCTTAGCTTGATAAGCTTCGCCGAAAGCTCAAAGGCGACAGTTCAGTGTGTTTTTTGAAGAAACGGGAGAAGTGTCCTGCGTCCTTAAATCCCAAGCGAGTAGCAATTTCCTGTACTGATTCCGACGATCGCGCCAACATTGCCTTTGCCTCCGCGATTGTCTTCTCTGCAATCCAACTATTGACTGATTTACCTGTTTTGTATTTGATTACGGTGCTGAAATAGTTGGGATGTAAATACTGTGCTTGAGCATAATCCTGCACTTGGAGAAGGCGATCGCACTTGCCAGCGAGTAGATCGCGAAAGTGCGCTTCAAGATTGCGTTTGAACGTCAGTGTGATATCAGAGCTGGTTAAAGCTTCAGTCAGTGGATCGTACGCCTTCCAAAACCGCTCTTTAATTTTGAGTAGCAACACCACCGTTAAACATCCAATCACTTTATACTTATAAGCAGAATCCGACTGATATTCATGCAACAACAGACCGCCTAAGTCATCAAAGATTTGGAAAATTTCGTGATCGGGATAGCTCGGTGGCGCAACTTCAGCGATCAGAAATGGAAATTCATCAAAAATATTCTCATGAACATATTGCTTCAGGAAGGATTCTGAGAAGGTGATGATATATCCCTGTAATGTTTCATCAACCTCGAATCCCTTCACATGACCCGGATTCGTAAAATAAATGGTGTTTTCTCGAGTCACATAGGATTGGTCGTCAATGAGGTAGCGACCTCGCCCTTTGCGCAGGATTAGAACTGAGTAGTAGCTTGTCCGAAACAGTGGAGACTTGATTGGAAAGTTTGGAGAAAGCTCCTCATTCCGATGAATCGTAAAATCAACGTCTTGCTCTAGCTTGCCGCCAAAGGAAGCATAAAGTTCAGACATCGAATTGTAGGTTTTAATCGCGTCACTCATTCGGATTAATGTGAATTACAACCATAATTCAGTCATATCGGGACTTAAACAGATTTCAAGCCCATTGACTGACGGAAATCTCAATTCTCTTCGCTCAAGCGGAAGCCGCTCTAGATCGGCGATACGGCGACCAGCACTAGTTCCTCGGCGAGACCCTTGTCCACAAGTTGGTGAAGTCGCGCATGTCCAGAAAGGCGATCGCTTCGATGCCAGCCTTCTCTTACGGCATTGTTTCATCGTAGGCTTGATCAGCGTTCGCATGAATACACAAACCTGGCAGATGATTGCCTAATCCTCCCAAACAGGGCATGGGCATTGGCAAAGTTTTCCTATCCCACATTCTGCACTTCATTTTGTAGCACATTTAAATGTATAACAAATAGCAAAAGTAACTTAAGTATAAACACATATTGTTTAAGAGCGAGCGCTTCGGTATCGTACCAACGTGCAGCAGAGGACGTAAAATATTCGACTGGGATAGAAGTACCGAAAAGCGTTCAACAGCGACTGGTACACCGTCAAAATTTTGAATTCCCAGAAGCACAGTCAGAGGATTAGGCAATAAATAGCGAGGTTTGTGTATTTAAAACTCTTGCTCTTACTCATAAGATGCATACATCAACCCAAAACACTCAAAGGATCGGGTAATGACTAATCACAGCCCAGAAATTGCACTATTAACTCATCCCCCGGCTATGAAATTATCACTTCGTTACGTTTTTTAAACAATAATCCGGCTTACAGGTATCGAACACAGAGCGCTCACCGAACTTTTCGGTCTACTGTCATTACATCTGACATTTTTTTGTCATAATTTTCCAATAAACTGTAAAAAAGTTACATTATTTAAATTTAGTTAAAAAATTGACCGTTGATGGTTGAGAGTTGACAGTTCATTGTCCACTGTCAACCGTTAACAATTAACCCTCAACTTTCAGTAGCTACCATCAACCATTATGAGTATTTCTGGAGACCAAGCTTCAACCGTTGAAACCCAGTCAGACAGTTCTGCGCCCTCTGAAGCGCCTACTCGTTCTCGTAAAGCCTGGTTCTGGAGTTTGCTGATCCTATTTCTAGCAACTGGTGGCATTATCCTTTGGCGAATACTCGCTCCTGGTGGCGCACCACGTCCCTCTGTTGCCCAACAGCAGAAAGCACCAACTCCAAAAGCGATTGAAACGATCGCCCTGGCAACTGGAAGTGCTACAAAAAGTGTGCAGCTTTTAGGACAGGTGGAAGCCAGTCAGCAGTCAATACTTCGCGCTCAAACTAATGGGATTGTTGAGAAAATCTTGGTGCAATCGGGTGATCGCGTCAAGGCAGGAATGACGATCGCTATCCTAGACGACTCCGATCAGCAATTAGCGATCTCCCAAGCACGGGCACAACTAGCTCAGCAGCGTAGCAATTTGGCACGCTTGGAAGTAGGTACTCGTCCAGAAATTATTGCTCAACGTCAAGCAACAGTCACATCTGCCAAGGCCCGAGAGCTGGAAGCACGGGATAACCTGAAGCGCACCAGCGATCTTGTTAAACAAGGTGCTCTGTCTCAAAGATTACTCGTGGAAGCTCAAACACAATTGGATAACATCCAGGGAGAACGGTTAGAAGCCGAAGCTGAGCTGGCTGAAGCCAAAGCTGGGCCAATTCGAGAAGAAATCGCCGCTCAACGGGCAAACGTAGAAGCAGCTCAAGCTACCCTAGCTCAAGCAGAACTGGCACAGCAACGTACTCGCGTTGTGGCATCCGAAGCAGGTGTGGTGCAGACTCGCCATGTTAGTAATGGTGATTTGGTGCAAAGTTCTGGTCAAATTGTGACTTTAGTAGCAGGCGATCGCTTCGATATTTTTTTGGAGTTACCCGAAGAATTGAGCAGTCAAGTTACTCCCGGCATGACAATTGATCTCACGACTCGTGCCCTAACGCAATGGAAACAAAGAGCCACCATCACCGCTGTCGTTCCCTCAGCCGATGCTGCTTCTCGTCGCCAGCGCGTCCGCGTCCAAATCAACAATCCGCCACCAGGTTTGTTACCGGGAATGGCGATCGCAGGTAATCTCAACATGCCCTCGAATCGGTCTAGCTTTGTTATATCACGCGATGCAGTAACAAGACGCCAAAATCAGTGGCTTGTCTTTACGGTTGCTGATGGCAAAGCTAGGCAAATTCAAGTAGAAATGGTTGCTGATATGGGTAAAAATGTTGCAATTTACCATCCCACCTTACGCGGCGGTCAACCCATTGTGCTGCGTGGCGGTGATGGGTTGCAAGATGGTGCGCCTGTGAAGACAGTTAGTGGTATTTGAGTGCTAGTCGCAGACTGGGAACGAGGTAATAGACTTCTTTGCAGAAGATGGGTCAAGGGGAAGGGTCAAAGGCAAAAATCTTCCTTTCTCCTTTAACCCTTTCCTAACATTTTACCAAAGACACTTTTGAGTCCTAACTCACAATTTTAATTATGAACTTTATTGAAACTGCTGTTCGTTGGCGACATGGCACCTTTGTCTTATTTTGCTTGGTAGCCATGTTTGGGGTGTTCTCGTTACTGAGGTTGCCCTTGGAATTGCAACCAGGGGGCGATCGCCCGGAAATTACCATCACCACTACTTATCCTGGAGCAGGGCCTACGGAGGTAGAAGACCTGATTACACGCCCAATTGAAGAACAAATGGAAGAAGTGCTGGGCGTCCAGGAAATCAGCAGTACCTCTCGGACGGGACGCAGCAGTATTACACTGGAATTTGCTCAGAATGCTAACGTCAGAGAGCGGATGGTAGATGTATTGAACCGCTTGCAGCAGGTAGAAAGCTTGCCCCCAGAAGCACAAGAGTCGAATGTGGAACTGGTGGGTGGTAATAGTTCCCCAATGATGTGGATTCCGTTTGACACTAAGGAAGGATTTCAGCCAAATGCAGACCGCTATCGAGATTTAGCGGATGAGGTAGTGATTCCGCGCTTACGGCGAATCGAGGGAGCTGGACAATTTCTCTTAGTGGGTGGACAAGAGCGGGAAGTGGAGGTAAAGGTCAATCCCCAAGCATTGTCCGATCGCAACCTTACTATTGGTGATGTGGTGCGGGTACTTGAAGAAAACAACCGCGACATCCGGGGTGGGCCGTTAATTTTAGGACGCCGAGAATATCGAGTCCGCACAGTCAGCCGATCGCAAGATCTATCGCAAATTGAAGGCTTTGTACTGCGGCGTGACCAATCGGGCACAGTTTACTTGCGAGATGTGGCACAGGTGCAAATGGGACGCAAACCGCAAGATAGTGCATTGATGTTCAACGGCAAACCTGGGGTAGCAATCGGTGTGATTCGTCAAATTGGGGCGAATGTGCCAGAGGTTGCCAAAGGCATCCGAGCCGAAATTGCCGCACTCCAAACTGAGTTCGATAGGGAAAACCAGGGAATTCTTTTTGTTTACAACTACGACGAAAGCCAGTACATCAATCAATCTATAGCGTTCGTGCAGGAGAACTTGTTCAGTGGAGCATTACTGGCAATCATCATTTTATTGCTATTCCTGGGTTCGATGCGAACGGTTGCTGTAGTCGCCATCACCATTCCTATTGGCACAATTGCTGTGTTCATTGTCATGTCTGCACTAGGACGGACATTGAACATTATCAGTTTGGCAGGATTAGCGTTTTCTGTGGGTATGGTCGTGGATAACTCAATTGTCGTGATTGAGAATGTGTTTACCCACATGCAGCAGGGCAAAAATCCGATCCGGGCAGCAATTGATGGCACACAAGAAGTCTGGGGCGCGATGCTCGGTTCTACTTTATCTAACGTAGTTGTGTTTGTGCCGCTGATTATGGTGACGGGTGAAGCAGGACAACTCTACGCTGATATGGCGATCGCTCTTTCTGCTTCTTCCCTGTTCTCGCTGTTTGCCGCATTGACCCTGGTACCAATGCTATCTGGACTGTTCCTCAAGCAATCAGAAGCGATGCAAATGATGCAGGGCGGTGAATACCGAGGTGGCAATTGGTTTGAGCGCTTAGTAGCAAAAACCTCGGCAGTATTCCGTCATTTCCAAGGAAAACTCGAAAACTTTTTGGTATCTACTGTCAGCTGGTCACTCGGACGCCGGCGTGTTGGTCGCAGGTTAATGGTGCTGTCGATTCCTGTTGCTTTACTTGTTACCAGTATTTTTCTACTTCCACCTGCGGATTATTTACCTGAAGGAAATCGCAACTTAGTTGTGTTGCGGGCGGAACCATTACCAGGAACTAGTATCCCAGAAGCGATTCGACAATCTGAAGCTATACAGAAATATTTGCGATCGCAACCAGAAGTTGAGCGCATCATGTACGTTGATCGTCCAGGGGCACTGCGTGGCATTGCAACAATCCTCAAGTCAGAATTTGCCACCACTACCGGACTAGCTGACATGGTAGATCGCTTGCGTGCTCAAAGCGGCAACTTTGCCGGATACCGCTTTATAGTACCAACGCGAAATTCCATCTTCCGCGATCCAGGTAAGGAATTTGAAGTAGATATTGTGGGCGCAGACTTGAATCAAATCAGCGATTTGGAGCAGCAAATCACGGGTAAATTGCGGGGTATTCCTGGAGTGCAGAATGTGCGATCTAACTTTGTGATGGGAGCTGGCGAATTACAAGTAATTCCCAACCGGGAACGCATCGCCGAAGTGGGAATCTCGGAAGCTGAAGTTGGTTCAATGGTGGAAGCAGCATTAGGCGGTCGGCTTGCCTCCGATTACATTGATGGTAAAGAAGAACTAGATGTCTCAGTGGAACTGCAAAATACCGCTGTCGAAACTCCAGAACAATTGCGCCAATTGCCACTGTATGCGCGGGGACGACAAGTACAACTAGGTGATATTGCCGAAGTCAGTGAAACAACGGGAGCCGATACTATTAACCACGTCGATTTGGAGCGCTCAATTAGCCTAACTGTCTCCCTTGCACCCACTGCCCCCCTGAGTACACTAGTGAAACGTACCGAAGAGGAAATTTTGGCTCCTCTGCGTGCCAATCTCCCAACAGGCTCTCGGTTGGAACTGTCGGGTTCAGCAGATCAGTTAGCAACAACCGTTGCTCAATTAGCTACTGCATTTACAGTTTCGATTTTGATTACTTACTTGTTACTTGTCGCGTTGTATCGCTCATTCCTCTACCCAGTGGTGATTATGGCAACAGTGCCAATGGGTATGAGTGGCGCACTATTGAGTCTGGTGATTGCTAACCGAATTCCGGGAATGAATGTAGCACTGGATATGATTACAGCGTTAGGATTTGTGATTCTTACAGGTGTAGTCGTCAACAACGCCATTCTGCTGGTTGATCGCGCTTTGCAACTTCAAGAAGCAGGTGAAGATTATGATGCATCGTTATATAATGCGACAAGCGATCGCCTGCGTGCTATTTTCATGTCTGCCGGAACTAGTGTGCTGGGGATGTTACCGCTAGCAGTTTTACCAGGTCAAGGTTCAGAGTTATATCAAGGATTAGGCATTGTTCTGACTGGCGGTCTGGCATTTTCTACGATATTGACTCCCACTGTTGTCCCCGCACTTATGGGCTTGCTGCATGATCTGTCTGGACGTAAAGAACCGCGATCGTCAGTCCAAAAAAATACGGACAAACTGGTTGACGTTAATACCTAAGGGACTTCCAAGGAATAAAATCACCAACTAAAAGAATAATAATCATTTACTAAAAAAGCTGATAGCTATTATGTTACTCTTTCGCTAGAAGACCCGATGGTTCCTATTATTAAGCCTGACATTAAACCTGATTCAATCATAGGGATTGATATGGGTTTAAAAGAGTTTTTGACAACTTCTGAGGGTGAACCTGTTGCAATTCCTCAACACTACCGTAAGTCTCAAAAACGGTTACGTATCATTCAAAAACGGGTTTCACGTCGTAATAAAGGAAGCAATCGTAGACGCGAAGCTGTTAAGCAATTGGGTAAGCAACACAAGAAAGTTGCTGACAAACGCAAAGATTTTCACTTCAAGACAGCCAAACAACTGCTGTCAAAATATGACGTTGTAGTTCATGAAGATTTGAACGTAAGAGGACTTGCAAAATCCAGACTAGCAAAGTCTGTGCATGATGCCGGATGGTCAAGTTTCCTGTCAATACTATCAAACAAAGCCGAAAATGCTGGTTTACTAGTAATTGCTGTGAATGCATCCGGCACTTCTGTTGATTGCTCTAGTTGTGGCGCAAAAGTTCCTAAAAAGTTGCATGAACGCTGGCATTCTTGTCAGTGTGGTTGCAGTCTCGACCGTGACCATAATGCAGCGATAAATATAAAAAATAGAGCCGTAGGGCACTCGGTTCTTAAAGCTCAACGCCTCCGCGCGCAATAGCCGGATTGGTTGAGAAGCCCACACTTACCGCTTGCGGAAGTGTGGGAGTGTGTCACATAAAAGGCAATTTGACTGAGTAATGAGCGAACCGGGAGTGATAATTTGAGGATTGTCAAGTTGCTTCTCTACGAGACGCTGCGCGGTAAGCGAAGCTATGCCGTTCGCGCAGCGTCTCTGAAAGAGAAGGCTTTACGCTCCAATTCGTAATTACTAATGACGCTACGCACAGTCGTTAACGTAATTCGTCACATTGCTCGAACTATGCGCGAACGTTTAATATCCCCGATTGGAGGCGCACCAAACAGACGGGAATATTCACGGCTGAACTGTGAGGCACTTTCATACCCCACCCGATAAGCAGCACTGGACGCATCGGAATCTTCAGTAAGCATCAGGCGACGCGCTTCTAATAGTCTTAACTGCTTTTGATATTGCAACGGACTCATTGAGGTCACTGCTTTGAAGTGGTAATGGAAAGAGGAAGCAGACATACTGGCGTGCCGAGCGAGATCCTCAACCCGCATCAGTTTTGTAAAATTAGCGTTAATGAGTTTGATGGCTTCAGCGATGCGCTGCATCGTACTGCCCGATGTGGCAATCTGTCGAACTGCTTCGCCTTGTTCACCCATGAGAAGGCGGTAATAGATTTCGCGGATAATCATCGGTGACAGGATCGGGATATCCTGTGGCGTATCCAAGAGCCGGGTTAGTCTGAGCGCGCAATCGAGCAACGGTGCATCAGCATTGCTGACGAATAAGCCTTTGACAGAGTTTTCTTTGTTACTAGCTATCGCCTTAGTCTCTGCGAGAATATCACACAGTTGGCGTAAGTCTAATTTCAGTTTGAAGGCTAAATAGGGCTTTTCTGGAGTCGCCTCGACAACAAACGCGCTCAGTGGCAGATCGACTGAGATCACCAGATATTGAGCCACACCATAAGGATAGGTTTCTTCCCCTAACAATACTGTTTTTTCGCCTTGAACGATAATGACCAAGAGAGGTTCGCAGACTTGGTGTAATGGTGTGGAGACAAAAGATTCTTGTCTAAGTGGTGTGGAGACAAAAGATTCTCGTCTAAATTCCAGCTTGTCGATCGCGGTTGCATGAGAACCATTCCCCTGATCATCCGTGTGGCGAGTGATTAATGCCGCCAATTTTTCACACTCATTGTCGAGTGCGCGGTGGTTAACGATCTCAATCGCCATGCTAGTTCTTCAACTCATTTGAGGATTGTCTCAATCAGCATAGCGCAACTTCATCAATTCATAAAATCTTGTTTGGAGGATTAGGCAATTAAAGACGAGGTTTAGGCATTGAAAACCCTATGTATGGCTCATAGTATGAGCATATCTGGCTACAAAAGTAAAAGGTAATGGGGTAATGACTAACGGCAAGCCGGAAGGTAATACAATGCACAATAATAATTCTCGTCCAGCAACTAGGCGAATTGTTTCCCGTCGGTCTGCACTTGGGTTGTTAGGATTTGGTGCCGCTGCTGCTGCCTTGACACCTACTCTTTCCAAGATGGCACAGGCACAGAATCAAACCCAAAATCAACCATCGCCACCTGCTCAAAATCAACCATCGCAGATCATCACCAAAAAAATCCCGCGCACAAAGGAGAAACTGCCTGCGATCGGTCTGGGAACATTTATGACCTTTGATGCTTTGTCTAATCAGCCCCGCGATAGCGTTCGCGGAGCGTGTGCTTTGCACTCAGCGCTGCTGCTTTCAGCAGATCGTCTTGGGCAAGTGATGCGCCGCTTTTGGGATGCAGGCGGGCGGCTGGTTGATACCTCACTCCTCTACGGGATGTCGGAAGTGAACGTGGGCGAATTTGCCAGAACACTCGGCTTGACCAACGATGTGTTTGTTACTAACAAAACCTGGGCAACTGGCGAGTATCTAGGTGATCCTAGTCAGGCGCAGCGTCAGTTGGAACAATCACTGAAGCGATTGTCGCGCGATCGCATTGATGTTATGCAGGTTCATAGCTTGGTAAATGTAGATGCGATTTTGCCCCTGCTAAAGGCATGGAAAAAAGAAGGTAAAATTCGCTACGTGGGCGTTACCCATCACAATCCGTTATATTTTGCTGCGCTTGAGAAGTGGATCGAGAACGGCGATCTGGACTTTGTTCAACTTCGCTACTCAATTCGTCAGCGTGAAGTCGAAGACAGAATTCTAAGAGCGGCGGCGGCGCGAGGAACAGCAGTCTTAGCCAATATGCCTTTTGAGAAAGCCCGTCTTTTTGAATTGGTGAAGGGGCAACCACTCCCTGATTTTGCCAGCGAGATTGGCTGTGAGAACTGGGCACAGTTTTTTCTCAAGTATGTGATTTCTCACCCTGCTCTAACCTGCGCGATTCCCGCGCCCACAAACCCAGATCACGTTGCTGAGAATATGGGGGCATTAAGAGGATCGTTACCCGATAATTCAATGCGTGCCCGGATGGTCAACCATATGGAAAGCTTACCCGGTTTTGACAAACTTCTCCAAACGCCCTGGTATCCTGGCAAGAAGTTTAACGGGTTGGTTCGCCTGCCAAATCCACGTCCAATCGGTTGAGATGGTGAAATGTTTCTGGTGCATTCAACTTTGTTTCATCTTGGATTGAGATCGGTGCTTATCGAAGTTGGCACAGCTAAGTCAAATATGTCGAAAAGGTATTGAAATTTGCCGAGAACTATGTAGTTAACTTTGTCTAACTACTTACCTACTATAATCTGTCAACTAATAAGCTTTCAGCTCAGGTGCAAGATCTCAGCTTAAAAATGTTCGAGTAATGGAGTCTGTATTATGCCACCTAGATATCTGCTTTCCCTGTCGATCCCGATCTTTGCGGTCATTGCCCTATGTTCGCCCGTACTAAGTCAAGTGCAAAGCCAGCTACCGTATTGGACTAAAGCTGCACCGCCAACGATCGCTCGGCAAGAGCTTTATCCAGAAGTTTTGAACGGAAAAATTTACGTGGTCGGTGGTATACTTAATCCAGCCACTGAGTTTTCAGATCATTTCGAGTCTTACGATCCTGTCAAGGATACATGGACAGTATTGAGACCGCTACCTGAAGCACGCCATCACATCACGCTGTCGGCAGTAAAT
This sequence comes from Mastigocladopsis repens PCC 10914, assembly GCF_000315565.1. Lineage (NCBI taxonomy): Bacteria > Bacillati > Cyanobacteriota > Cyanophyceae > Nostocales > Symphyonemataceae > Mastigocladopsis > Mastigocladopsis repens. The sequence continues at coordinate 4,847,709 of NZ_JH992901.1, forward strand.
GGTTTGCTCTATGGTATTGGCGGTTTCACAGGTGGATTTCCGGACTGGCGCGCACAGCCTACGATGTTTGTATACAATCCTGCCTCTAATACTTGGACTAAAGGCACTGACCTGCAAGTGGCTCGCGCAGAGGGCGTATCCGCAGTGGTCAATCATAAAATATACCTGATTGGCGGGCGCGTTCGAGCCACTGAGGACGCTCGGCTTTTCAATGACCACATCGACAGCGTGCGAAACGAAGTATTTGATCCGACGACCAGGCGGTGGTCGGTTCGTGCCAATGCACCGACACCGCGAAATAGTGCAGCGTCGGCTGTAATTGATGAAAAGATCTACGTAGTCGGTGGTCGCCAGTTTTTCAAGAATGCTGATGGCACTACGCGGCAGGTGAATGTGCCAAATCTTGAGGCTTACGATCCGAAGCTTGATCGTTGGGAGACGCGATCGCCTATGCCTCAAGCTCAAGGTGGTCTGGCTGCGACCTCGCTCAACGGCAAGCTTTACGTTTTTGGCGGCGAACAGTGGGTTCCAGAGCAGAAAGTTTTCGCCGAAAGTTGGGTATACGACCCGAAAACCGATGTCTGGGAAGCATTGCCGCCCTTGCCAACCCCACGACACGGATTGGGGGCGTCGGCTGTTGGTAATCGAATTTTTGTTTTTGGTGGCGCAACCCAAACAGGCGGAAATGCAGCTACAGCGATCCACGAAGTGCTAGTATTGCCCACCGAAAGTGCTATGGAGTAATCACACACCCCTGTGGCACTACTAAGCAGAGTAAGACAACAACATCTAGCTAATTTCTTGCTCAAGCTGCCCATCTTGAAGCAATTCTGGCCGTTCAATCACGGCAGCATGAGTCAGCGCCTTTCAAACTTGAGAACCTAATATCCTCAGGACTTATACCAATTCTTTATGAAGCTGCGCTAAATAAAGCTTCAAGAATGAAGTCGTAAGAAGTGAGAGAAGCTATCACCTCAGGTGTAATAGTTTCCAAAACCTCAGCTAACTTTTGACGTAGTTGAGCAAGGGTTTTGCAATTTTCCCATTGAAGTTTGCTTTTGAGAAACTCCCAAAACCTCTCAATCGGGTTCAGTTCTGGAGAGTGGGGTGGTTGAAAAATTGGAATAATATTTTCTGGAGAATCGAGGGTTTTAACTGTGTGAAATGACCCTTGGTCAAACTGGATAACCGCAGTATCGTCCCCAAGTTCAGCAGATAGCAACTCTAAGAACCGCTGAAAACAATCACCATCGAGGTGGGAGAACTCGTAGAAAAAGCTGTACCCACTCAAAGGTTCCACAACACCGTACAAATAAAAATTATCACGTTGCCACTGGCTTAACCCTACGGGTTTTACGCCACGAGCGGTGATTAAACGTCCCGTTCTCGTCTTGAGTCCCAAACGTGTCTCGTCTTGACACATATACCTGAATCCTTTTCCATCCCCAAATTCATCCTGTAAGAATTTGAACGCTAGGGGAAGTTTTTTTTAAAGTGGGACTGACTTTCTGGGTGTTGTTTGCTGCTTTGAGGACGAGGAACTTTCAGTTTGGCTTTGAGTTGGTAGCGAACTAGCTGATAGACCGTTTTATAGGCAATGTTAAGTCCCAATTCGCTGCTAAGCCATTTTTGAATCTGATTGTAGCTGTGAAATCCTTGTGGTTCCTGCAATCGCTGCTTCAAACGTTCCAAGTTTTGTCCACTGACGCTCGGTTCTTTACCTGGTGCGTGTTTTACTTCCACTAAGCCTCTTCGTCCCCCATCTTTATACTTTCGTAAACCTTCGAGTTATAGTTGCTTCGTCACGTCCTAAACGTTGTGCGATTGCGCGGAGCGCACTGCCCCTTGGGCAATCGCTTGCCTAGTTGTTAGTTGACCGCTTTTAAGCCAGTAGAGCATTTGTAAGCGCTCTTTACTGCTTGCCTGTGTGGCATGTTTAAAGGCTTTTTCCAATTCTTCTTGGCTCTGTTGTATCTCGAGTTGCAATCTAAGACCCATAACGCTTTTACCAAATGCTCCCACCTCCTCTTATTTTGGCGCATCTTCATACAGAATTGGTATGAACCACTCGTGGCAGTCCCCAAGCTCAGCCGTCAGGCAGCCTGGGGTAGTTTAAGAAATTCCCCGTTGAAATGGTCGGCGTGCAAGTGATTCCGATTGACGGAAAAACTCTCAGCAGCACTCGACAGAAATCACAGCGAGCAGCATCGCTCAAGACTTTATTTGGTCATTTTTAATCGTCGTACTATTCCCATACCCATCGTAGTTTTGCGTCCTGCACCACACTAGAGAGCAAAATCAGCTCCAAAATTCGATAGTTAATTTCACCAATACAGCCGATAAATTTACTGCGAGAGTCGGCTGCTATAGCAGTACGAATATTAAAAAAACTGGGAAAAATAACTTCCATCAAATAGGGTTCTAAAGAAATACCACTGTATTTGTTCCACCGCTGTAGTAGAGTATTAAATAGTCATTCTCTTGTTGGTAAAGCAGTATCAAAATGACCTTGGCGGAAGTTAGTAGGAGTACAAAAACTAAAAGCAATTTGGCGTTCTGAATCAGAAGCTTGCTCGTAGAATTGAGTGTAGGTTGTTGCATTTGCCCAAGGTTGCGTTGACTGGGGAGCGCCGAGAATGCTGGTAATATACAAATCAGCAGGATCCAAGTGCCAAGAATGATCAGGATTAAGATTTAGCCACAATTGAGTAAGTTTGTTTGCCAAAGAGAGTGTCGTCTAGTAGAGCAATGCGCCACCAACAAGGAGTTCCTGCGGGGACGGATTTTTCATGCTCCCATTGCAAGGTGTGCTCTAAAATTCTGCTCCTGTTAGCATGGTTAACTTTAGCTAGCAAGGGACTTATGGTAAAGGCTTTGTCTGCCCAAGAGTCGTGGAGGCGATCGCCCAGTTGTTTATCCACGGAACTGACGAGGTTTAAAAACAGGGCGTGGAGATGTCTACCGGTGAGGAATTGTGGTGGAATGCGAGATTGAGGGAGTAGGTTGAGGACGAGGCTATGGGGCATGGCATTCTTTTAAACTGAAAATATGTGCTGTGATTAGAGTCATTAAAGATTTGTGATCATGGGAGAATGTTAAAACTTTATTAGATTAGTAAACTAAAACACATTTAGTGGAACAGCCACGACAGATATTTTCGTTATAGCAATCCAAAATTGAAAAACAGAAAACCCACTATTGGTAAACATCCTGCCTGCTAAGTGTCTATAAATTAAAGTAAGTAACAGCTTATGAGTGCCGTAACTCTCCCAGAAGCCATACAAAATATCTTAGACACCTACAGCCAGCCGGATGCCGTCTTTACTGCCTTGCTTCCTGTGCTTGGAGAAGTATTGCAGTGCGATCGCTGTTTCCTGTACCTGAGAAACCCTCAAACTAGATTGGGCCAAGTCCCCTATTGCTGGCGGCGAAATCAAGACATTCCAGAAATCATAGACCCCGACTGCAAACCAGAACCAGAATCTCTATCTGAAGAAGACCCCCTCTTTGCTGCGGCTTTGCGAACTGACCCTTCTATTTATGTTGAAGATGTAGAAACCGCTAGTCCAGAGGTTGTTAACCGGGAGTTTGAGCGCAAGGAGTTTGGACATCAAGCGTTAATTCACTCCCACCTTGTCTGGAACGGTCAACTATGGGGAATTTTGCAACCCTGTGTTTTCGGGAGTAAACGAGTTTGGTCAGCGTTTGACCGCGCCGTTGTCACACAAGTGGAAGGCAAAATAGCACTCTTAGCAGTTGCTTATGTTAAAGCGGCTAACTTCTAGGGGTGTAAGGCGTAAACTAGTGAAGTACCCCACTTACTAGGTCGGTTATCCCCCACTATTTTATCCCTTATCTCGCCTAGGATTTAGCCACAATTTAAGTAGGGTGATTTTTAGAAAAGCAAACTATGTTTCCATTTCCGTTTCCTTTTTGGGATAGCAACTGCTACGGTAGCGAGCCTGTTTCTCGCAAAACCCGTTTGGAGCGTAAGCTGAGATTCCTCAGGACAATACGAGATGATTTAGAAACTAGGCTGGCTGGTCTGAATGCTGCCATTAGTAGTGTTGAACAGCAGCTAAATCAGGAAGATGTTACTCAAGCCTAAAAAGTTGTGACACTCAATCTAGAGATTGTTGCTCACATATAGGCTACTTCTCTCGTTTCCTGGCTCCGTATATTAAGAGAAAACATAAGAGAAGCAATGAATTGCCTCTCTTATGTTTTTCGTTTAAATTAATAAATTATTTCTCCTACTGCGCCCATTTTCACTGAAAGCTGTATGCAACCATTGCTAACCACTGCGACAACTGACTAATAGGAGCAGGTTTCATTTCACCCCGAAAGTCCAGCAGTTGTACAAGGAGGAGGTACGCAAGTGCCAAAATTATGGAAATCGCACCAGTGATAATTGCAACTATTTTTCCACGGTTCATCACTATTACCTGTAATAAAGCTATTGTGCTACGTCTATATCAAGATTGCCATAGCACATACTAAACTATTAATGTATGTATATTTTTTTTGAGATGACAAAGTTGCTTATTATTAATAAGTTTTGAATATCTTGAGTTTTGAATATTTTGAAAAAGAAGCTTAGTTTTTTCGTGACTTAAGTTCCATATTTTAAGAAAATTTTATTTTCTGTACCTCTATCCTGGGACAGAAATTGTTTATTTAGATATTTATTTAAAGTGTCAAATTCTATTAGTACGATAAAAACTAGTTACTCTGGCGGAATTTAGCGTCATGTCTCTCACTGAAAATATTCTTTCACAATTACCAGGCGATGTTTTGGGAGGGTTACGTCAGGCTGATCGCATCTTAACATTACTCAGAGAAGATAACACTGCTGTGCCAATCGTAGTGAAAGAAACTCAGCAGCCTTTAGGGAGTGTGGATTGGGATGTTGTTATCTGCGGTGGTACATTAGGCATTTTAATTGGTTGCGCCTTGGCTTTGAAGGGAGCGCGAGTAGCCTTGATTGAACGGAGAATTCTGCGTGGTAGAGAGCAAGAATGGAATATTTCCCGCAAAGAATTACAAGTTTTTTTGGAATTAAACTTGCTTACAGCAGAGGAATTAGAGCAGGCGATCCCCACACAATACAATCCAGCAAGAGTGAGCTTTTTTGGTGGTACAGAAGTTTGGGTAAGCGATGTCCTGAATATCGGTGTAGATCCAATTTATTTGCTGGAAACTTTAAAGCAGCGATTTATGACATCTGGCGGAAAATTATTTGAAAACACTCCATTTACAGAAGCAGTCGTTCATCCTGATGGAGTAATAGTAAATAACCAATTCAAAAGCAGATTGTTAATTGATGCGATGGGACATCTTTCTCCCATAATCCAGCAAGCACGTCAGGGACAAAAACCAGATGCGCTTTGTTTAGTGGTTGGAACTTGTGCTCAAGGTTTTGAGGAAAACCACACAGGCGACTTGTTGTTATCATTCACACCCGTGCAAAATCAATGCCAGTACTTTTGGGAAGCTTTCCCAGCAAGAGATGGCAGAACCACTTACCTGTTTACATACATGGATACCGCTCCACAACGCTTGCGTTTAGAAGCTCTTTTCGAGGAATATCTGCGCTTGATGCCAAAATATCAAGGCGTGGAGTTGAGCCAGTTGACATTTAAACGAGCGCTATTTGGCTTTTTTCCCTCCTATCGTCATCCACTGAAGACACCTTGGAGTCGCATTTTACCCGTGGGAGATAGCAGTGGTAGCCAATCTCCCTTGAGTTTTGGCGGTTTTGGCGCAATGGTGCGTCACTTGCAGCGTTTAACATTAGGTGTTCATGAGGCGCTGCAAACGGATCAGTTATCAGCAAAGGCGCTGGCATTACTGCAACCATATCAACCTAGTTTGGCTGCCACTTGGCTATTTCAAAGAGCAATGAGTGTTGGTATCAATCAAAAAATTGATCCAGATCAAATTAACCAACTGCTGTCTGCGGTGTTTCAACAAATGCAACAACTAGGTGAACCCGTACTCAAACCCTTTTTGCAAGATGTGGTGCAGTTTCCAGCACTAACACAAACACTCATAAAAACTTTCTTAACACATCCAGGATTGGTTATTAAGGTGATTCCGCACGTTGGTTTAGCAACTTTACTTGATTGGATAGTGCATTACGGGAATCTAGGAATTTACTCTTTTTTATTTTGGCTCAGTCAAATACTAGAACCGTGGAAGAAAAATTTACCTAGTATACAAAAATATTATTGGAATCGCTGGAGTGATGGCTGGAAGTATGGTTCTGGTGGTGATTATTCTGATTTCTAAAAACACCCCATTGCTGTTTGTACTTTCTCAACTTGTTGGGGGGTTGCATTTTTTGAAAAAGTGCGATCGCCTCCTCCAAAATGACTGGATGCAGCCAGTATTCTCCTTGACGGCATTCTACTAAAGACCGAGCGCGCAGGCTATTAACCACCCGCCGGCGTTGCGACTCTGGCAAATCCCACAGCAAACAAACAAGCCCGTCAATAGGTACACGAGACACATCTTGATAACGGTAGCATTCCAAACGACAGAGGAGCCGATATGCTTCAGGATCAATTTCTTGCAGGCGATTAAACTGACTGACAACTAGATTTTCTAACTCTTGTTCAATCAACAAATCATTCTGAGTGACATTCCAATAAGCATCTATATCACATTCAAAATCTGCGCGAATGACACCGCTGATGATTCGCATTGCTTTGGCATTGCCTCCATAGGCGCTGCATATTTCACACAGCGCTGCTGAATCAGGATTAGAATGTTGCGACTGGCAAAAAACTGTCTCCATGCCGACTCCTCCAAGCCCTTGAGCATATAAAAAAGCACATATTTACCTATTCTCATCTTATGAAAATCACCACAGATGACCACTGTCGCCTTCTCAAGTGCTCTTTTCAGTGTCTCAAATATTTTTTCATTGTCATATAAGAATCTCCCTTCACAGGCGAAGCCTGTGAAGGTGAGAGTGTCAATGTGTTTGCTAGCAGTAGCTGTGATTTCAGAGTCATTGCGTTAAAGGGCGTTGCTGAAGAATTTTCGTCGTGAAAAAAATCAACAACTAACACTAGTTCTCTCACTAGTTCTCTGCGCCTTTACTTTGAAACTCGATTGGTAGTGTTCATTAGCAACGCCCGTTAAAGGTTGAGGAGTTTGGAGTGAGGATAATTCTCTCCATCTCCTTTATTCCCCTTTTTGCTTAGCATCCAAAAACTTGAGTTGCCGATATAAACAAGAAATTTGCGGTAAATTCACACCTGCGGCTTGTACCATTTGTAACGGGTTGCCGAAAATTGCTTCTACCTCCAAGGGGCGGCGTTCGTCATAATCAATTTTCATGCTGGTACGGTAGGGCTTCATCTTTACGGTGTAATCGAGCATTTTTTGAATGAAGCTATCAGGGATAATGCGCCCTGAATTCTTCGCCCCTGTCAGCACTTCATACATCAGCTGTTCCACTAACTTGCGGGTGTGAACATTTGTCATTAATTCCGCTGTCGTAGCGTTGAGAATGACAGAAAGCCCATTGTAGGGAATGTTCCATACCAGTTTTTTCCAACGCCCCAGCAGCAAGTCTTCAGTTAATTCAATAAGAATACCAGCACTTTCAAAATCTTCGCCAATTTGCCGCATCCGTTCTGTAATACCAGCTGCATAATAGTCAGCGGCATATTCGCCTAAGGTGATTTGTCCATAGTCCAAGTGGCGGATATGTCCTGGTCCTACTTTATTTGAACACAGAAAGCACAACCCACCAATAAGCCTATCACTACCGACAATTTGGGCGACTTCCGCCTCCACTCCCAGTCCATTCTGCAACACCAGTACAACCCCATCATCCTTAACAATAGGGGGTAACAACTTTGGCAGCAGATGGTTTTGCGTTGTCTTGAGCGCCACGACTACGACATCACATTGAGGCATCTTTTCTACATCGCAGTAGGCATTGACTTGCCCTAAGGTGAAGTCGCCGTCAACAGACTCAACAACTAAACCGTGCTTGCTGACGTATTCGTAGTCGCTACGCAGCAAAAAGTGGACATTTAACCCAGCTTTTTGCAGTCTAGCACCGTAAAATCCGCCTAATGCACCAGTTCCCAGAATGGCGTATGTGCGATCGGACATGGAGGAAATCAAGCATATTTTCTGCGCTTATCCTACATCAAAGCTGATCAGAATTTTGATTTCTTACTTCACACTTTTTTAAACTTGTGAGAGTGAAATTTAACTTAAAATATTATAGGAGAAGTTTTCATGAAAGCTTATGTATTACGGATTTAGCTGTACTTTCTCCGCCTTGAACGATAAAAATAGTTTACTTGTCTAAACTTATGTTAATTTAGTCGTTATTTTATTAAATGTGTATACTAAGGTATGTTTCGCTATTTAATAAGTGTGTTAACTGTCTTACAAAATGTTGACATTATCCCCAAGAATTGATGCTTGACCTTAACAGCTTAGCTGAGTTCTCCCGCGCCAACTGTGTGAGTATTTGTGCATTTCTGGTGCCAGCCAATTTGCTTGCCACATTGTTGAGCATAATTTTTGTCGCACTCCGTCGTCCGTCACATCACATATGGCAAGCAGCCGGAATTGCTAGCATCTTTGCATTAATGATGGTGTTGCATGTATATACTTGGTTTATGATTGGTGTGGTGATGGCTCCCACCTATATTTTGCTGTGGCTGGCAATAACTTGTTTGCTTACTAATTTAGGGGCAATTCTCTTTAAAAGATACTACGCTCAGATATCTGAGCTTCGAGTTTAATTGTTTATTAGGAAGATGGAAGAGGGCAGATAAAAGATTGATTCTCAAGCGTTGCATGATAGAGGGAAGAAATGTCCTCACTGTCAATCACCCCACAAATATGCAACGCTCAAAAATGACTTTGTTGTACGCTCTTATTGCTTCCAATCCCCCTAAAGGGAGCTGTTGCTTAAAATAGCTGGCTTGCGGAAATGTCCGTTACTCCGAGCAAACCGTTCAGCCAGAATCTTTCGGTAAACTGCTTCATAGCCATCCGTCATGTTCTGAACGCTGAAACGGTTACAGACATTCTCTCGACAAGTAGAACGGTCTAGTTCCTCAACCTTGCTAATAGCACTCACACATTCTTCAACGCTGTTGCAGAGGAAACCTGTTTTGCCGTGGGTAATGACCTCTTGTGTAGACCCCAAATTCATCGCAATCACTGGGGTACCAGATGCCATTGATTCAACCATCACCAATCCAAACGGTTCCCGCCAAGTAATGGGGAATAGGGTTGCTACCGCACCGCCCATTAATGCATTTTTTTGCTCATGGTTGGCTTCACCTAAATATTCAATCTGCTTGCCATCAATTAGAGGTTTAATTTCTTTTTCATAGTATTCCACATCAACGACATCTACCTTACCCGCCATCTTCAGACGCCAGCCTGCTTGTTTAGCAATTTCTATTGCCAAGTGCGTTCCTTTCTCTGGAGAAATCCGACCTAGAAACGCCAAATAAGGCGGCTCTTCCGGTTGGGCATAAAATTTATAGCTGCTGACATCAATCCCGTTGTAAACTGTCGCTATACAGTTCAGCCCTAGCCTTTGCTCTCGCTGTGCGTCGGAAATACTGATGTAGGGTTGATTTTTTCCAAATTTAAACATTTTTTCATTGTCAGGGGTAAAAATCCCGTGCAACGTATGAACAGTGGGTGTCTTTACCAGACGGGCGTAGGTCAATGCAGTGTACCCCATGTGGGAATGAATAATGTCAAACTCCTCAGCCTGTTCATACACACGACCTAAATGCAGCATCTCATATACACTGTACTCTTTCACAGTCCGATCAAGGCGTAGAGCACAGGGATGAACTGATTCAAGCTTTGCCAAACTGATGGAATCTCCCGATGCAAATAGCGTGACTTCGTGTCCACGTCTTACTAATTCATCAGTTAAAAGTCCAACAACTAACTCTATACCACCGTAAGCTGGAGGTGGTACTCTTTCCCAGAGTGGAGCAACTTGGGCAATCCGCATCAAAAACCTCCTAACAAGTAAGTTTTAAATTAAAAGTGGATACTCTCTTACTAATTAAGCATTTCCAGCTATTTAATATGAGAGCTAATTTTGCAAACAAAGCAGACAAATTCTAGTAAGAATTCAATAAGAACTTTATATGTTTATCTAGAAGTTTTCTGTCTATCTTAAGTAGGGAAGTTCTTATCTACCCAATGAAATTATGTCTTTAATGAGTAACAAATAATTTAACTTCTTCTTTCTATTGAACGATTACAGTTTATCCAAGAGAAGTAGATATTGCCATAAATAGGATTTCTACTTCTAAGAGAATACATCAAGAGAAATAGAAAAAGGTTTGTGTTTCATTATCTACGGTTTTGTCAATAACCTTTTTTAAAGAATTTTGAAACTTGTACTATTGACACATATACACATATAAAGTTTTTTTTACCTGCAAAATATAGTTAATGTCGCTAATATAGTATTACCCACTGAGAATATTGTGGTTGATGAGCCAGAACCCAAGGCTAGAAGTCCTACGGATACTGGTAGTGTTTGAGGAAACTTTGATAAAAACTCGGAAATAGCGATTAGCTTGTGGTTTTAATATCACAAGCAAGTGAATCGTAGGGAAAAAGCTCTGCACTATTGCCTAATTCCTACACCGTGTATTTTCCAAAGCAGTAAAAATCTACTCTAAAACATCTGCTTATGAACAGACCAATTTTGTGGTTAAGCGTTTTTCTCGTGCTTGTCGGTTACTGGGTTCTCGTTAATCTAGTAATGTAAAACAATTATCAGTGTAATGGGTTTTCCATCTAGGAAAACCCTAAAAATCTTAATTCTTTGGTTAAGTCAGCAACAAATTCATCTGAGGAATTATCCCCATAATCTGGCTTGAATTTCTCCATTGTGTTTTCTCTGAACCTCTACTAGAATTTACGCAAAATGTTACTGGCTCTTGTCTGCGGCTTATTGTTGACATTTTTTTCCTAAATATCATTTAGGCATAAATCCATTTTGTTGATAAAACTTTCTTGCCATGGATTCTTAAAATAAGAAAAAACCGCACCCGGAACTCTCCTTGCTGCGGTTTAACGGCTTATATCCCCATTTGAACTCTCAACTATAAATTTTATATCAAAAAGGTTACGAATTCTAGTAACTAGGAAAAGTAGAATTTATCCTCTCTTCTATTCCAATTAATCTGGTAAAGTAGGAAAATAACTCCAAAAAACAAAAGAAATGTTGCTTTATATTTAGTTAATTTTTATTAAAAGAACTCTTATTTATTAATAGGAAAAACCGCAATCTGATACTTTTAGATTGCAGCTAACCAACTTTTCTGACATCTTGTAGCAGTGCCTATTCAGTTTTGAAGACAGCAACAGAAGCTTGCAACTGCTGGGTGACTTCGACAGTCTGTTGTAAAGAACTAGACAACAGAAACATATTCGGTGTTTGCGTCCATCCGCATTGCTGCCATGCCAATGTAGTGCATCGACGCAATCCCAAGACCCATCAACACACCTCCTATAAGCAATTGCTGCACATCCAAGACTCGGCGACTGGCAAGGAAAAGCGCGCCTCCAGAAGCGACAATTGCAGGCAGTATCGAGAATATGACAGTCCAGACATCGTAGGCGATGGGCATCGGCTGTTCCAACTAACTCGAAATCTGAGTTCCCCCCAAGAATTTTTAACCTATTGATTGGGTTTTAGCTTTCAATCTTTAGAGGCGTTGAGAACAGCTTCTGCACAGGAGTTTAGCTCAAATCTCAGTGCCAAAAATAAAGATTATCTCTTTTAATAATCTTTATTTTTGCATATAACTAGTATGCTTGAAAGAATTTTTTTCTCTAAAGATGAAGAACCTAAAAAATAGATAATCAAGCTAAAAAATAGATAATTTTGATGAGATTCTCAACGAGCAATTGTGAATTAGCGCTTTAATCCTATCGAGATATATCGGTATCCCCTACGACTCGTAGGATTCCCCAGAGTCCTTGCGAGACAGCCCACTTCAGCACGCCGCTGCGGTAGGCGTGGTCGCCCGTATACTCGGGGATGAACTCAAAGGTGCGGACTGTGCCGCCGCTGATAGCCGACTCAGAGGCAACCCTCGGCTGCCTCTGAGGGGAGAGGAACCGCCATTCTCGCCAGGTGACGCCATGGATGGTGAAGCTGTGGTTACGCGGCTTGTCGCACGCGCCTACCAGATGGAAGCGTATCGTCTTCCCCACAGGCACGCGCCACAAAGGTGTGGCAGGGTTGGCGATCGCTAGCCAATCCCTAGAGTTTCCGGAACCACAACCCAGATTGTCGTTCGGCCCCACAGGCTCGGTGCGGTAATTAAACCCCTTCTGCCCTTGGTCTTCGGTGTCAGGTTCGTCTTCGCCGGGATCTGCCGGAATATCAGGAATCGGGAAGTTGATGTTACCGTTCAGGTAAAGACGCAACCCATCCTGGAGCAAGAGGACGATCTCTTCGCTCCGCTCCTTGCCGCTAAGGATTGTTGCCCGCGTGCCATGCCATGCTTCCGGTGCATTTTCACCGGCGGTCGCCTCGTTCTCGCCCACTGCCAACGGTGTGGCGTCCTTGGCCTCCACGATGAGCGCGCCAATCAAACCATGGTGGCGGTGGTTGCGGAAGTCCGCCATATCCTGTAGCAGCACCGGACCGAGTGGCTCATCGGCGTTGGAGCCGGGGGGTCGGGTGGCGTGCCAGGTGTAGGTGCGGCTATCTTTTGGTGCGATTGTCTGCTGCGGATTAAAGCCCACATTGGCGCCATCATCCTGGGTGACGTCGTACTCCAGGAGATCCGCGTGCAGGGAGACGTGGCTAGAGACGGGGCGCTCCGGACGGAAGGTACGGGGGTCACGCTCCTCCACCGGAACTTCCGGCGCAAACGGCTCCGGTCGCAGGTGTTCGGGAAGACGGTTCTCCACCCTCACCTTCACCCACTCCCCTTCGCGACAGCGCAGCACGAGGGGTTCGGGAGTAGTTAGAGTTGGGACAGAGTATTGGGTTCCGTCCGGAGAGGTTACTGAGACAAGTCGGTAGACCAGCCCGAACGGGTCTACCAGATCCGGCTCCCGATAGACCAGCCGTCGGGGTTCTGCAACTACGTGGAAGGAGCGAACACTAGCACCGGGCGGGACTTCCATTTCCGGAGCAGCTTCGACCTCGGCGGCTACCGGATCGGACGCCTCCGCCCCGGCTGTCACGGTATCCGTTTTTGTAGCGGCAGCTGTCTCCTCCCCTGCTCTTGTATCTTCATCTTGCAACCGACGCAGACCCCCGGTCTCCGATGGCGGTGCGGATTCCCCGAAGGCGCGAATCAGACCCCAACAGCCCAGCCACAGGTCGTCCGCCCCAGAGAGCTTGTAAAGGTAGTCTCCGGGACCGAACTGTTCGTGGTTAATGAAGGTAAACGCCTCCGCAATGCCAAGTGTCTGCTGATTCCGGATAGGCGAATCGACGTTTACGCGGAACCGCCGCCAGCGCATCCGGTGAATCTGGAAGCTGTGCTGCTCTTCATGGGAACCCTGCACCAGCCGAATCCAGATCGGGTCGTTGGCAAACGTTGCGAACCTCGTGGTGTCTGGATCGGGGTGGTGCCAGGAACTGAACCAGAACGCCGGGTCGCCGCCGCGCTCACGGATCGGCTCATTGCGGTAGTTCAGTGCCATCACCCCCTGGTCCCCGTGACCACCCGGGTGGTCTGGCGGGTTGAGCGGCTCTCCAGCGCGGTTGAACATCGGGATGAAGTCCCCGATACCGATGCAAAACTCGCGGAACCAGTTCGTGTCCGGAAGTCCTTCCGCACGTGAGACCCTGGTCTGCACGCTTTCATGGAGTTTGATCCTAGCCTGCAAGCCGCTAACGATCTCGCGGTTGGAGAAGTTGTCATAGAACTTTGCGCCGCTCGGCTCCACGATCAGGGCGCCGAAGAGACCGTGCTTCTGTCGGTAATTGGCAAAGAGGTGGTCGTGGAAGAAGATGGTGCCGAATTCCTGATCTGTCCACCAGCGGTAGACCATCTTTTTGTCAAAGCGGGGACCACTTATATAGTTCCAGCCCACGCTTGCGCCGTCGCCGCAAATGGGGTCGAACTTAACCATATGCACGTGCATGGCACATTCACCTTCCCATGGTAGCCTTGGGCAAGGAGGAAACGGCGGGTCGAACGGCGTGCCCGCGATCGCTCGCGGCAGTCGGTTGGTCAGTGTGAGGTTTAGGATCTGGCCGTGCTGCGCTCGGAAGAAGAGCGGCTCTTTCGGTCCGGGGCGGGTATCCGGGTCTCCTTCTGCAGCCAGGTAGAAAAGATGACCGTCCGGGTCGTGCCAGTCGTGTCGGTTGTACTCAATTCTCTTCCGTTTCACGACGACGTCATGGCTGACTTCGCGCGAATCGTTCCACTCGAAGTTCGGATTCTCCTTCCACTCCTCGTCCTGCTGTTTAGCGAAGGGGTTGCGAGTAAAGATTTCCCCTGGTACGGGTTGATTGTTGAAGGCGTTCTGCTCCAGGTCTGTGGGCACAGGTCGGTAATCGAAATCTGCTGGCATGGGCGTGTTACGAAGCGGCCACGGCGGTATCGGTGACTTCTGTTGTACTTCCCCGGGGATGTAGAGCGGGTAGCCCGGTCTGGTGGGTGTGGGTCGGGGTGGTGGTTTGCGACCTGGCAGCGGCAACAACTTTTCGATTCGCGTACCGTCCGGATAGCGGCCGATGCGGCGGTCGGCGTAGATCGGGCTGCTGCTTTGGAGAGCGTCACCGCCCTCTCCTTCCTGCAGCGTCTCGAACGTGCGGAACATGCCCCACATTCCCTCGTGGAAGTGGGGGTAGAGGTGGCAGTGCCAGATAACGTCCCCGGCTACTTGATGGCGGTTGCCCGCGCCCCACACTAGCTCGATAGTGTGCCCAGTCTGGGGGCTGATGGAGATGGCGTCGATGCGCGGGGAACACTTATCCTGCGGCACGGCATGCCACTCGTAAAGGTGAAGGTGAAAGACGTGGGTTTCTTTGACCCCAGCATGCAAGAGTCGGATGCGGATCGGATCGCCAATGTAGGCTTTGAGGATGGGTGTGGCGGGGTCCCCGAACATCCAGGAACTATGATGCTGTTCCTCATTGAGGACAGGTCGCTTCAGAAAATGCCCTTCGCGCAGAAGCTGCCAAAGGATGCGCTCCCGGTTGATCATTGGCTCGGAGCGGTAGGAGATGGGCATAATCGGAAGGTTGTCAGTATGCCCGCCATGACCGCCCGCGTGCCCACCGCCCCTGAAGGAACCGCCTTCTTCGCACGGGCTAGTTTCCAGATTCCCGTGGGGCGGCTGGAACTCCGGCTCGTCATGGAAGAAGATGACGAACTCGCGATGTGCCTCGCAATCAAAATTGGGATATTCTACGGGCGCGGGCCATTTGTGGTTGTCCAGAGTGGTGTTGGAGGGGGCGGTCTCGTTCGCCTGTATTCCTGGAGGAAGAATGTCCAAGTAGAGTCCGTCCAGTTCCTGGAATCTCCCGTTCTGGTCTACGGAACAGCGGTTCGTCACCGGATCGCGCCAGATGGAATCTTCCGGTTCCACCGCCAGTGCGCCAAAGAGACCGTGGACGTTTGTTCCCTCTTCGCCACCGGAGTAGTTTCCACCGTCATGGAAGGGGAAGACGCCCTCGTGCAGGCACTGCCAGGTGTAGGTGCGGTAATCGCCTGGTGCCACCAGGCTGGAGGTGTTCTTCCCGACGTGAGAGCCATCGTCCGTCTTCACGTCGTAGCCGTCTGCAACAAGGTGAATGCCCACGCGACGTCCCTGGATCTCGTTGTGAAGCTCCACCTGGAGGCGGTCTCCTTTCCGTGCGCGCAGCACGAGCGGACGCACGAGGGGGTGCGGCTGGCGCGCTTCCTGAGGGCTAGATGGCAGGGGAACACAGATCTTCTCGGCGCGCGCCCTCGCTTGCTCGTACCATTTTTCCGGTGTATCTTCGTGTCCGCCATGGTCGCCTGCTCCCTGGAGCAAGTCGGCTTTTCCCAATGCCCGGATATATTTCAGAATCGGGACGTTGTCGCTGAGTGCGAAGATGAGGCCGTTGTGATCGTGATCTCCTTCTTTATTGAAATAAATCGTTATTTGAAGTGCCGTGACGTGATATGTGAGCGTCGCGATGGAACTTTCTGATGCTGTCGGATTTTCTCCCTTCATACGTTCCTCCAAAGAACGTTCTTAGGCTGAAGAATTACTTAAAAAAGGCTGTGTGGCTTGCACTCCCAGATTCTTGTTTAAGCGAGTGTCCGATTGCTGGAAGTTCCGCCACTTCACTGCTCATATGCCACAAGATACGTAGCAATATTGCGCCTTAGATTGACAACATCCAAACAACCAAATTCCACAGATTGATTGAAACTTATAATATTTCTTAGTAAAGCACTGGCAAATGGAAATCAGCTTCAAGAGATAGACTAACGTGAGAGCCTCGCAGGCATCAGTGAAAACACTGGTCTGTAAAGCCCTTGTTTAAGTCACCTACAGTATGAAGCTCAAAAATTTAAGTGTGCGTTGTAGGCATAGCGCTTATATCAGGTGATCTCGATTCCGATTTAATTTTCTCAAATTTAACCAATTATGCGGTGAAAATTAAATTTTTTTGGGTAATTCAACCCGTTTTTTGGGTGAATTCCCTAGAGAACAAATACCTAGCCTCTTTTACAGAAGCAGGGCTTTTCAATTTAATGTGATATCTAAAACTCCTAAACTTATAGGAGTTTTAGGAATAAAAAAACCTCAACCTTGCGGCTGATGAGTGTAAAAATGCTGCCACAAATCTCATCAAAAGTAACGTATTGTGTTTTTACTAAGTACAGGATTGCAAAAGTTCGTAACAAAATAAAGATGATGCAAACTTTATGGAGTAAGCACGAAGAGTGCTAAAGCACTTACTGCAAATTAAAACGCCACGAATTAATGCAAAGCTGTACTAAGAGTTAAAAATACTTAATGCCTTAACCTAACTGCCGTCGGAACTGACGGATACTCAAGCTCATCAGTACTGTCGCAAAAATCAGCAAAATTAGCACTTGATGCCAAAGCATTTCCATGCCGACCCCTTTAAGTAAGATTCCGCGACTAACTTCGACAAAATAGCGTAGAGGATCTAAATAAGAGAGCCATTGCACGACTGTGGGCATAGAAGAAATTGGGGAGGTTGCTCCACATAGGAGAACGAGTGGTGGGTTGACAAAGAATGCTGTTAACTGTGTCTGCTGTTCGCTTTTTGAGTAGGAAGCAATCAAGATGCCAATGCTAATACCTACTAAGAAGTAAAGCACAGCAACAATTAAGAAAAATATTAAATTACCCCTAAGTGGCAAACCAAAAACCAACGTCGCTATACTAAGAGCTATGAAAAAATCAAAGGTGAGCAAAATAAGTAATGGACTGACCTTAGCTAGGATAACTTCTATGTTGGATGCTGGAGTCATGACTAGCTGCTCAATAGTCCCTGCTTCTTTTTCTCGTACCACCAAAGATGCAGCAGCTTGGGAACCAATAACCGTTAGCAAAACCCCGAACATTCCCGAGACAATGAACCAAGTAGTTTCCAGTCCAGGATTGTAGAATACCGTTGTTTGAAGCTCTACCTGATTCTTAGTTCGTGCAGTGCTAGAAGTCGTAGAAGTAGCGCTACGTTGATCTCGTTGACGCGAGTTATAGTCATTGACTAATTGGTTAAGATAGCCAGAGGCAACGTTGGCGGTGTTGGCATCGACAGCGTCGAACAGCGCTTGAACTTCGACTGTACGCCTACGAGCAATGTCATCAGTAAATTCTGGAGGAAGAATGATGCCGACTGTTAGTTTACCTGTTGCTAGATCGGTAATCATCTCCTCTTGGTCAGCATAGTACTGTTTAATAACAAAAGCATCCGTTTGGTGAAAGATTTCAATAAATTCACGAGAAGCATTGCTATTGCTGTAGTTAGTGATGCCAACCCTGAGGTCTTGAAAGTCAGGACTGAGAGCAAAACCAAATAACATCAAAAAGACGGTGGGCGGCACCAACAATTGAATGACGAGCCGACGGTTACGAAATATCTGAGCGAATTCTTTTTGGAATAACGCCCAGAAGCGGCTGCTCAATATTTTGTCGAAAAGACCTGCAAGTCTGTCTCTCATATCAATTTTGTTGAATAATGAATCATAAAACTGCTCTACGTCATTCGGTCTTTTAGTCTCCGTTGCTGTCCTGAGTAAGTACAAGATTGCAAAAGTTAGTAACGAAATGAAGATGATGCATATCGTTTGTAGTTAGCACGAAGAGTGCTAAAGCACTTACTACAAATTAAAACTCCACGAATTCATGCAAAGCTGTACTAAGTACTTACCATTCATCTACGACCCCAATTGCATTTTCTGAAATTTGCGCCAAGCCAAGAAGAAAAATAAACCTGTCAGGAGTGCCAAAGCCAACACTGCAACCCAGACTCCCATCCAGCCTACACCGCGAACATAGGCATCGCGAGTTAACTCAATGTAGTATCGAGCTGGGATAATGCTGGAAATCCAACGGATGGCTATAGGAATATTAGCTACTGGATAGATATAGCCAGATAACTGGAGTGACAACAAGAAGGCGGTGAAAGAAACAGCCTGGATAGCTGCACTCTGCATTTGGGTCGCCTTGCCTACAAAGGTGCCCCAAAACACTCCAGAAGCAATGTAAAGCATTGAACCTATGATCATAGGTGTGGGGTCGCCAGCAAACCACAGACCAAGGAACAGCCAAGCCTCCAAATTGACTAACAACACCTCCGCCATGCCTACTAGCCAAAATGCAGCTGCCTTCCCCAGTAAGTACTCTGTACCTGTTAGGCTAGATGAGTAAACCTGGAGGATAGTCCCCTGTTCATGCTCTTTTGCCGTTGCCAAGGCAGAGAGAAGTGCCGGAAACAGCGTGACAGTAATAGCTATCGCTCCTGGACCAATATACTCCAAAGTTTCTAGACCGGGGTTGTACCACAACCGAGATTGAAGATTTACGGCTTGCGAAGTAGTACCGCGCAGATTTTCTACAAAAGCATTGTTGATCGACTTGGCATAGCCCCTGACAATATTAGCAGTGTTGCTATCAGTACCATCTAACAAAACTTGCACTTCGACGTTGCTTCCTGAGCGCTGCAAGTCGCGGGCAAACTTTAGGGGGATAATTAAACCAGCCGATACTTTGCCTTGATCCAGTAATCGGGGAACATCAATCTCTGGTCCTTGTGCCACCAAGTTGAACTTGTTGGTGCGCTCAAAGGTAGCAATGTACTCGCGGCTGCTGGGTGTACGGTCTAGATCCTGAATGGCAAGGTTAATTTTGTTCACCTCCAGCGACACGGCAAAGCCAAATAGAAGCAACAGTATCAATGGCAACCCCAATGCCAGTGTCAATGTCAGGCGATCGCGTCCGAGTTGGGTGAGTTCTTTGATAGTCTGAGCAAAGATGCGTTTTGGTCGTACCGTCATAAGCTCTTCTCCTAAGCTGGTGTATCTAAACCGCGCTGTCGCGCCTGTTCCACCACATTGATGAACACGTCCTCTAGAGAAAACCCAATCTTTCGGTGGTTTTGCACTTTTACCCCAGCCTCTTGCAACCAATTTTCAACTTGAGGAATCTCTGTGCGCGGCTCATCCAAGATAGTATGTAGACGCGAACCGAAAATAGACACCTGCCTGCGCTCCAACTTCTGCTTGAGCAGATCCGAAGCCTTTTGTAGTGGACTGCACTCCCATTCCACCAATTGCCCAGGTTGCTGCTGTTTGACTTGGCGCGGAGTTCCCTGTGCCACGAGTTCTCCCGCCACCATGAACCCCAAGCGGTGGCACTGTTCGGCTTCTTCTAAGTAATGGGTCGTTACCAGTATCGCCATGCCTTCACTGGCAAATTGGTTAATCCAGCGCCAAAATTGTCTACGTGCTAGAGGGTCAACACCGGATGTTGGCTCATCGAGAAACACAACTTTCGGTTCGTGCATCACCGCAGCGCCAAAAGCCACCCGCTGCTTCCAACCGCCTGGTAAGTCACCTGTCAGTTTATCCTCTTGACCCACTAAGTCACTCATTTGCAGTACCCAGTTTTTCTTTGCGCGTCGATAGCGACGGGGTATGCCATAAACACCGCAGTAAAACTCCAGGTTTTGTCCAATCGTTAGGTCGTCATAGAGGGTGAACTTTTGGGACATATAGCCGATTTTTTGACGAACTTCGGCACTACGCAACTGACCTGTTTCCCCTGCTAGGCTTACTTTTCCAGAACTGGCTGGCAGCAAACCACAAAGTATTTTGATTGTGGTTGTCTTCCCAGCACCATTCGCCCCTAATAGACCAAAGACTTCGCCATATTTGATATCTAAATTGACATCCTTGACTGCCTGAAATTTCCCAAAGACTTTATTGAGGTTTTCCGCCCCAATTGCCGTCTGTGATGATTTTCCTGTGTTGTAAATCTGCGGGTAGTCATCTATAGAATTTTCACCTTTGAGTTCCCGCAGGCGGGCAACAAAGGTGTTCTCTAGAGTTGGGCTATCGGTTGCAAAATTTGCAACCTGAATCTGTTGCTGCTCTAAGATGCGTCGAATTCTGTTAGTGGTTTCTTTCGGCTGTGCCGTCAGCACGTCCAAACGATCGCCGAAGCGTTGCACGTCAGAAACTAAATCCCGTATATCGGCATGACTATTCAGTATGTCTGCTGCTTTGTCAAGCTCTGCTACAGGCAAGTAAACTTCTAAGCGTTGTACACCCAAACTTGCTTTCACTTGAGTAGGTGTGTCACACTGCTGAATTTTGCCTTCATACATCAAAGCAATGCGCGAACAGCGCTCTGCTTCATCTAGGTAGGGTGTGGCAACGACTGTTGTCATCCCTTCAGTCACAGCGAGTTCTGCTAATATATCCCAGAACTCACGCCGCGAAACTGGATCTACACCTGTTGTTGGCTCATCTAATAGCAAGATTTGCGGCTGATGAATTAGGGCACAGCACAAACCAAGTTTCTGCTTCATTCCCCCTGAGAGTCGTCCCGCTAAACGCTCTTTGAACTGTGCCAAATCCAGCGATTTTAGGTAGTGTTCGCTGCGGGTTTTGAACGCCGCGTCACTCACCTCGCGCAAACCCGCAGCATATCGCAAATTTTCAGCAATACTCATATCTAAGTAAAGACTGAAGCGCTGGGTGAGATAGCCCATTTGCAAGCGCGCATCCCTGGGATTTGAACCCAAGACTTCGACAATGCCGCTTGTTTGTTGCATTACACCAGAGAGAATCTGAAATGTTGTGGTTTTGCCTGCTCCATCAGGACCAATGAGTCCAAAAATCTCTCCTTTATAAATGTCTAAATTGATGCCTGCTACAGCTTCAATTTCCTTGCCGTAGCAATGCCGTAGATCCCGGATGGAAATGACAGGGGCATTGGTATGCTGTTGTTTATTACCTGCCTGGAGAGTTGCTGTCATAAGTTTATTGGGAGGGTATTTAAGACTTTTTTAACTAACTAGGCACACACAAAAAGAGGAGAATATGTCATTTGCAATATGCAAATTAGATATGCGTGGGCTTATTTCTGGAATTTCCACGCCAGAGGTAACGGATTAGAAGTACGCTTTTGCTGTGTTTCTGGTAGGAGAATCTGACCATCAGCAGGCATTCCCGGTTTTGCAAAACCTTGGGGATTTTTCAGGGTAACTTCTACGCCAAAGACCTGAGTTACCCTGTCTTTTTTAAAATAAGTGTTTTCTGGAGTGAAACTGGCTTTGGGGTCTACCCGAGTTACTGTTGCCTCTAGGGGCTGCTTGGGAAAGGCATCCAAATAAACCAAGCTGCGCTGACCAAGTCTGACTTTACCAATTTCTCCTTCTGGGATAAAGCCACGCAGGTAAAGATTGTTGAGATTCACTATTGTCAGCAACGCCGCGCCATCTGCAACCACTTCGCCTGGTTCGACAGAACGAGTGATGACGCTACCAGCCAGTGGACTATTAATGACCAAGTAATTCAATTTTGCTTGAATCTCTTGTTTTTGTGCTTGGTAATCGTTGACATCTTCCTGCGCTTTGGCAATATCAGTGCGGGCTTGGACAATCTGTTTCTCAATCTCTAATGCTGCGGCAGCTTTAATCGGTGTATTGGCTAGGGTCGCTTGAGCTTGAGTCAGTGTTCCCTGTGCGGACTGAACTTTCTGACGAGCAGCATTAACGCTGGCTTGGGCTGTTGCCGCGCTATTGTTATACTCATCTCGTGTATCTGCTGATACCGCGCCTTGGGCATATAAGTCGCTGTACCGTCTTTGTCTTGCTTGTGCCAGCTTCAGGTTAGCTTGGGCTTGAACTAGGTCAGCACGAGATGCAGCTAGAGAGTTCGCAGCCTCCGTCACTTTACCCTGACTTTCTAGCTTGACCTGTTGCGTGGTCAAATTAGCTTGCTGCAACTGGGCTTCCAACACAGGTAGCTGCTGGCGGTAACGCTTCAAACTTTCCTGGGCTGAACGGATTTTAGCTTCGGCTTCCCGCAGTTGGGCACTCACCTCAGCATCGTCAATTTGCACTAATAACTGACCGGGTTTGACCAAATCTCCTTCTCTGACGGCTACGTTGGCAATTTTGCCACCGATTTTGGCAGATACATCGGTTTCGTAGCCTTCAATCCGCCCACTTAAAAACAGACCACTAGGCTCAGGTTGATAAAAAAAGACACGGTGAATTCCGTATCCTACTCCTCCAAGGAGTGCGATCGCACCCAAAATCAGCACTGGTTTGGGAATATGTCGTCGAGGCTTCTGTGGTGACGGCTCTTGCTGGGAGGGTTGTTTCTCTTTCACAAGACTGCTGCTAGCCTGTTTAGAGTCATTGGAAGGTTCTGTCTGCGTTTGTGTCATAACGACTCCATGGGTGGTGATGAACTCTGGAAATTTTTAAATTGATTGATTGATTAATCAACTTTATGCCTAAAAAATTTTGTTTTCAAGCTTGTTTGTAGCCGTTTTCATGCAAATCAAATACACCTTGCGGCGTGGAATGTGGTCTTATATCTGAGGTGCTAGTGCTTATTATGCCTGAATCCCTATCAGGAATTGAAGCCATGCCTCGTAGGAAAATTTCGACAGCAGTTGCTACCATCGTGCCAGAGCTGATCTGTTGAGCATCAGGCTGTAGAAAGACTTCACGGGTAATCATATACGCAATCAGAGGACCAGTGAAACAACGGGCTGCAGCAGCAGGGTCCATTGGTTTGAGTACTCCAGCCGACATTTGCTTTGCCAGATAGCGAGTTAAGAAAGCGATCGCACGACTTGGTCCAATAGTGTTAAACATCTCGGCAATCCCAGGTTGCCGGAAAGCTTCAGAAAGCAGTAACTTCATCAGTGCGATAGAGGTAGGGTTTTCCAAGACTTTGAGAAAGGCTTGTCCAAAGATAGTGAGCGCATCTTGTGGTGGTTTGCTCATTATGTCCTCCTGGCTATGAGTCAGCAATTGCAACACTGGTAAGCGTTGCTCAACCACCTGCCGAAACAAGTCGCCTTTATCCTTAAAGTAGTGATATATCAAACCAGGTGAGCCAATTCCCGCTGCTACAGCAATATCCTTGTTGGTTGCCTTCTCGAAGCCTTTGCTAGCAAAGACTTGCAAAGCACCGTCAATAATCTGCTGTCGCCGATTCTCAAAGTCTTGCTCATCACGTGGAGGCATATTCAAACTTATTGATTGATTAATCAATCAATAATATACCACGAAGTAATAGAGTTCTGTAAAAGAGATTATTCTCAAATTTTAATCAATATTAAGAACGCTAAGTAAGTACTTAAAAGTGTATCACACTGCCCAAGCTTGTTCAAATCTAACAACCTACTGACGAATGATGCCGTGCTCATGCACACAAGGTCTTTAAAGGATTAGTTAAATGGGGCAAAAATTCGGTGGGTTGGCACTTCGGCTTTAAACTCCATTTGATTATCAACGACCAGGGACAATTGCTGGCATTCAAACTAACTCCGGCAAATGTCGTTCGCGAAGCGTGTCCGAAGGACTTTGACCGAGAACCAGTTCCAGACATGACCAAGGACTTGATTGGTAAACTATTTGGAGATAGAGGTTATATCTCCCAAAAACTTTTTGAACAGCAATTTGTGCCAAATAGAATGCTCTCGGCACCGTAGTGTCTTCAATTTCTTAGTCAATTTGATGGCAGGTTTGGCTGCTTATACTTATCTACCGAAAAAACCCTCACTTGACATTTACCCAAAAGACTTGCCTGCTCTGCCTCCTGCCGTTTTTTAGTTCGTCGAACTCACGTTAAGTTAAATTATCCAGAAGCAAAACCGGGTTTAAATTGATTCATTGCAGCAATTAAATGATTGAATCCCAGCAATAACTTGTCACAATACTCGGAAAGTGACACAAGAGGGATAACACCGATTTGGTGACAAGTGCCATCAGTGCAAGAGTTAACATAGCAACTATACAAATAGCAGGCAAAGCCCAAGGGCTTTGCCTGCTATTTTAGTAATGCTGGTATCTTACAGCAATTTCCGGGTAAATAGAAGACCACACTGTAAGGGCGAACGGCTGTATGCCCAAAGGGCACGCTGCACACATGAAGGAGCCTGCGCTTTGCGCTTACGCCCCTACCAAAGATTGTGGTTCAAATATATGAAAAACGCTGTAAAAGCTCATTAAGCTTGCAGTGCCAATCCGCTTTCGGCTGACTGTGGGCAAAGAATGTTAGAAATTTCTGTTGGCTCTGCTAACACCCATGCGGAATGCACATCCTCAATGAATCTGCTCCGATTACGACTTCCCTTGTTGTTGGTTGCTCGTACTTTTAGGGTCGTTAGATAGACTCCATGAAGTATTTGATGCCCATAACCGATAACTTGACCTATCTGCCCCGTCATTTGATGCTGTGCGTAATCTCCGATATTTAGCATATTGATAACTCCCTAATGTAAAAGGGTAGAGGCTTGTTTTGTAATGTTTGGGGGCGATTCTGCCTGATGGCTGTGGCAAATGGCAGAATCTCTCTCTTCAGAGGGAACCTCCGCACGCGGCTGGCTCCTCAGAACTGTTTTGGTCAAAGCTGTAGAAATTAAGCTGCCACTTGAGATTTGGTCTCCTTTGTGGGTATGGTTTGAGCCAGCAGATGATTGTAGAGTTGAGTCAATCGGGATGCCACACTATGCCAACTGAAGGCAATTTCTACACGTTGCCGACCAGCCTCACCTAATTGCTCTCGCCAATCTGGGTTGGTCAGAATGCGGTCAATAGCATTGGCAAAAGCAACTTCATCTTTAGGAGGAACGAGTAATCCAGTGATTTCAGGTACGACTGTAAACCGCAACCCTCCAACATCACTAGCCACGACTGGAGTCCGACTAGCCATTGCCTCAATTGCAACTAAACCAAAAGGTTCGTAGTGACTGGGTACAACACACACATCTGCGGCTGCATAGTAGAAGGGAAGAACAGAATCATTTAAGCGACCTGGAAAGGTTGTGCAATCTTCCAGTCCAAGTTCAGCCACGATGCTTGCGATGCGATCGCGCTCGATCCCGTCGCTGTGACCGGGACGGCTTCCACCCCCAATAACTAGTTGTAGGTTAGCTTGATCCCGCAAACTAGACCTTGCAATGGCTCGCACCAGTGTCTCGATCCCCTTGCGCTGATCAAAGCGACCAACGTAGAGAACCATCTTGACATCAGGTGCAATTCTTAACTCCTGCCGTGCCGCAACTCGTGGAATTGGACCAAATTTATCGACATCAGTCCCACAGGGAATCAGTTCTATTTGCCCTTGAGTGGAAACGAGTCTTCGCATATGTTCCTGCTCTTGAGGACTAGTTGCAACAACTCGATCCACACTCTCCAGACAGGCTTTTTCAATAGCTAGTCGCTTGGTAGCAATTGCCGGGATATCAGCAACAGCGCTGTACTTGACGGCTCCTAGAGAGTGATAGGTATGTACCTGAATCAACTGTTGCTGCTTTTTCAGTTCCATACCTACCCAAGAGGACAGCCAGTAGTTGCTATGAATCAGAGAGTACTGGAATCCTTGCTCCTGCTGGAATGCTTGGAACTCTGCAATGAATTCAGGCAGATGCTCGAATAAGCGATCTCGCCCTATGAACTCAGCAGGTCCAGCTTTTAACCGAATAGTTCGACAATTAGGTTCATGTTGCACAATCGCAACCTGCTCTGCACTACTTCGGCGAGTGAACATATCCACTTGCCAACCTTGCAGAGCAAGCGCATGACCTACTTGACGCACATAGACATTTTGTCCCCCAGCCTCTTCCTGTCCAATTTCTGCAGCAGGATCTCCATCAACAGAAATCAGAGCTATGCGATGTTTTTTGGTCGGTAACATAGTTCAACTTCACCATATGGCAACTTTTCCTGCCTCATATACCAAGGAGAAGATAATACTATCCTCATCCTCAAGGTCGAGGGCAGGTACAACGAAGCGCACAGATACCAGCCAAGGACACTGACGCGAACAAGGCATTACTTGTCAGAATGCTGCTCGTTCAGTCTCCTCTCAATGCCGACGAAGTTAGCTGACGGGCTAGGACTGAGAGATGTCCCCCTCACAGAAGAGAGAAGAAGGAACAAAGAAGATATAAGCAAAAATTTCAGTAATTTTGTCTTTTTTCATTCTTCATTTTTCACTCTTTTATGAAATAAGCCCCAAACTTGGTTCCTCCGCTCCTGGCATACCCCAACTAAACAGAATGTTTAGGGCAAACCGTGGATTAGGCAGACTGATGTAGATTTGTTAAGAATTTAACGTGTAAGCGTGATTCAAGTCAACCTCTTTCAAGAGTGACTCCTACTAACTACAAGCACTAATGTGGTCTAATATGTTCCATTGCAAATTATGCAAACACTTAACAACATTATTTGACGATGCTTGCCTGGTAAAAGAATTAGGGTTATATTGTCTTTCCAGCATAAACGTTATCCTGATTATACATTGTAGGTAGAAAAAAAGTAACTGTTACACATAAATTAATCAAAAAATAGAAATTTTCATCAATCAAAACTTAATGAATCATTCTCTATAGAAGAGATATGAATAAGGCATTTTTAACGAAAATAGCAATTCAATTATAAGTAGATTGCTATGGCATATCTGCAAACTAGACATTTTGTCATGTTGTTAGAGAAGCTTCGCTAACAACATGACATTTTGGACTTTCAAGACAGACCTTAGTTTATATTAGCTTGATAATATCATAATGCAATCTCTTGCTAAAGAGACTAATTTTTTATAGCGGAATAAAGAATAAAGTAAATTTGTTATTTAAATAAAGAAAATACAAAAAATAATTTTTAGCAAAATATTTCGTTGAGCTACTAGTTAACTAACATGACACAGTAGTTAAATATCATGACATAATCTCCTAATTAAATAACAATAGATTTGCTAATGTTCTAAGTAGGTCGGCACAAATAAAGCTAACTATAGCGGTTTGCAATTGGGTGAAGTACACAAAGAAATAATGAACCACAGATGGACGAGCCAGCGCCTTGCGGTGAACCAGCGCTATGCAGGAGGGTTTCCCGACCCAGGCGACTGGTGTAAGTCCTGCGGACAGGGTACGCCAACGCCGTCAGGCGTGCCGCAGGCATACCCGGAGGGGCCCCCGGAACGCGCTGGCTCACCAGCTCTCAATTACGATCGCAACTGTTGGGTTAGCATCTCTTGCCAAATGTTTCAGGATTTGTAATTCTACATTCATTGCCCTACTTACCTTGTAGAGTTTTATCTTTTGATTCTTTTATTCACAATACTCGGAAAGTGACACAAGAGGGATAAGACCGCAGCTATCATCAATGGCACAGTCAGAATGCGCTCTGTTAATCTTTGAAAGTAGTTGTGACGTCAGTCGCCAGAATCCAGAATGGATTTTGGGCGAGTAGGTAGCACACGAGTAACAAGCCCCCGGATTTATCCGTGGCGGGGGTCTCATATCATAATCATGTCCGGTTGAAGACTTATAAGCTAATCGTCATTCATTTTTCCTGGATGATTCGCTTGTAGTAACGGCTTCAGCCCTAGCTCTATGCAACTTGAATGCTCATTAGCTTAGCACTTCTCAAATGAATTAAAATGCAGATCCAAATGTGAGAATGCTGACAAAAGCAAGCTTTACACAGTTGTTCTTATTTATCGGCAAATGGCAGTCATGAAGGAACAGATTTAGCCTGATAATTTGGTTCTTATTGATGTTTTTAGGGAATTAAGCGATGCCATCTCAAACTATTATCATTGGTGCAGGACTAGCGGGGCTGAGTGCGGCTTATGAACTGGTACGCGCAGGCATGGATGTCCAAGTATTTGAAGCACAGGAGCGTGTAGGTGGGCGGGCTTATACAGTTCAACTTAGTGCAGGACAATACGGAGAGTTAGGTGCCGAGTTTGTGGACGATAATCATACTGCTCTGATGACTTATGCAACTCAATTTGGTATTCAGCTTGACCCAGCGTGCCATTTTTCTGATGACCTCTACTGGTTCATTGACGGAACACTTCGCAATGGTATGTCGCTGACAGCAGAACAAAGTACGGATTTGGACAATCTGTATGTAAAGCTCCAAAGTCTGTTAGATGAACAACAAGACCCCCAACAGACTTTAGATGAATGGTTGGATGCACACCCAATCGCTCCCTTTGCACGCCGAATTGCTCGTTTGCTGGCTTCTTCACTATTTGCTACCGATGCAGACCTGATTAGCATAGGTTTCTTTGCTTATTTTACAGGGATCAGCAACAGAGCTTACAATATGCGGGTTCAAGGCGGTGTTTCGCGTTTGGTGGATGCTTTGGCTAAATATCTGGGGGAGCGAGTTCATACTAATGCTCCCGTGCGCCGTATCCAGCAGACTGATAACTCTGTTAGCGTCAGTGTAGAGACAGCAAACGGTTTAGTTGAGGTAGTGGCTCACAGCGTGATAGTAACGATTCCCTGGAGCGTGTTGCGTCACACTTTGATAGAGGCACCACTGACAGATATACAGCGAGAGGCGATTTCTAGTTTGCCTTACGGTGGTGTCGTTAAGACGCTATTGCAATACCCGCACTGTTTTTGGTCAAAGTCTAACTTTGGAATTGTGTTGCTTGAGGGCGAGTATCAGGCTATCTGGGAGCCGACCTTCGCTCAAATGGGAGCGGAAAAAATTCTTTCTTGTTTCAGTGGGGGCAATTCAAGTTTAAAGTTATCTGACCGAGCAACTGACCGAGCAATGGCAGCAGTAAACACCCTCTATCCTGATGCACCCAGGGTTATCTCCTCTCGTTCATATGACTGGAGTGCTGATGAGTGGACACGAGGTGCCTACTGCTACTTTAGACCGGGGGAGTTGCATCGTTTTGACCCACATCTGATGCAACCTGCTGGTCGGGTTTTCTTTGCAGGCGAGCATACTGCCCCTGTGGAGTATCGTGGTTACATGGAGGGCGCGATTCGCAGTGGTCAACGTGCTGCACAACAAATTCTTAACTTGTTAGGCGAATAATTAAGCGATGAATCCCTACTGTAGATCTAGCCATAGCCGTAAGCACGATCATCGCGGTTGCAATTGCCACACTAATTTTGCGAATGAGCGCAAAATTAGTGTGGAACAGCTATTTAGAACGCTCTTGCTAACACAAGAGGATACCATCTAGCTTTGACACTATAGCTGAGTGAGAATTCATCCAGAAGACAGATGGAGTGATTAAGCATAACTACATCCTGGAGAGAAGAAATGACATCCCCACACTTCCTAGAATGATGCCAGTGTTAAAAACGGAGTTTTAGTTATGGCTTATCCAGAAAACGACCAAGTACAAGACCGACAATCCGACGAACAAAACGCTGCTGCTTCCGGTGACTATCAAACCCCCGTTGATGAAGAGAAACGCCATACTGGCATGACTACCGGAACTGATGCAAAGCCATCTGCTGTACCAGAATCCGGCAACAGCGACCAGTTGACTGAAGGCGCTGGCAATCAGGGAACCGAAAAGCGTTAAGTTTCAATTTACAGTATGACGGGTGGAATTGTCTGATGCTAACTGCATCTTTGTTCCACCTATTTTTTTTGGTTTACTATGATACTAAATGATTAATAGGAAATATTATTAATTGAATGCTCTTTGTTAACAGTCTTCAGTTACAGTAGCTATGGATTTTCTCCCAGTTCCCCTAAACGATCTGCAAGACGTTTACGGGAACTGCTTCTTTGTGAGTCCGATAGTTTCAGGCGACATGACATTCAGCCCTTTTTTGTGGTCTACTGTTTTTTTCCAGTCTCTCTTATTTAGAGACATCAATAACTCACTTGTAACGAGTTTCAAGCAAGTTTTCTTTTCTTGAAATTCTATATTCTACTATATGCAAAACTCTTCCACTTAAGTTCGTCTTATCATACTCTCTAACAATTTGCCCACCAAGTTTTTCTGGGATTCTTCGGCTGGGGATATTTGCCTTATCAGCGTCATAGATAAGAAAATCGTAATCTAAGTTCACATCAGCCCATATTTTAAGTGCAGTAATAGTCTCTAATCCATAGCCTTTTCCTTGTGCATATTTTTTTAGCCAAATACCTATTTCTGGATTTATACTGCGAATTTCGTGGATTCCAGTACATCCTAAAAATTCTTGGGAGTCTTTTTTCAAAATAACAAGTACAAGATGATTTCCCGTTTTGATTTCGCCTAGAGAATCGTTAATAAATTCTTCTGTCTCAGTAATATCTTTAGGTGGACGAGGATACATATAAAGAGTAATTTCTTTGGTAAATTCTCTAAAAATATCTTCTTTGTATTTCTGTGATATTGGCAGCAACAAAAGCCGATTTGTATGTATTTCTATCTGAGACAGTTCCATAGTCTGTAATTCTCTGGAAATAGATAAGCAAATACGGTTGAGATAAGATTATTTTTAGGCACAACACCTATACATTTGTCACAAGTACCCCTTAACTGAACGGTATTGATATATAACCAAGTTTACCAATTAAATCAATACTAATATGAGAGTTTATTGAGATTATTTTTTATTTAAAAAGAGATTGAGTATTTTATTTGACAAAACTGTGGTACAAGTTTATCTGAACTTCAACAAGAAAACATCTAAGTTTTGTCATGAAACACCTAAAGTTTTGTTAAGATGCAAATGCTGGTATTCCATCGACGAAAAGTGCCAATCAGGGTGTGGAGAAATAAATGAGTACTAGCACTATTGAGTTGAGTAAACAAAACCATGACCAGTTACATTTTATTTGACGACGCCCTCCGGATGCTTGTAAAAGCTTTCTTGGTTTCAGTATTGCTGCTCATTGCCTGTTCTGGCTTAGGTCTGGCAGTCATCGAAACCATTGACAAAACAGGTCTTCGCGTAGACGCGAAGCGTCTTGACTAAGCCTAGCCTCTGCGACACTCGATATATGATACGGGGGCTGACCGTAGGGTAAAAGTTCTGCCCACTTCAAACCGAAACTTTGCATATTGTCGAAGACCATGGAGTTTAGGTGTTCACTAGCGAAAAATCTTGGGAACACTAAAGCTGAGAAATCTCACAGCGTTGTACAAAGACCTGAAAGTGACCTAGGCACGAGAGAGTGTACCGCTGCTGAGATGCAAGCGAAGGAGTAAACTACAATGGGTCTATTCGACAAAAATTTCGGCTTACAAAGCCAAGTTCAAGAAGCACTCAGTCCAGCGGAAGCTTTTGCTGCAATGACTTTGGCGGCAACAGCCTCAGACGGGTATCTTTCTGAAGGGCAGGCGCGTGGTATTTCGTCTGCGCTGTCTCGTATGAAGCTTTTCAGAAGTTATTCTAATGATGTGATGAACAGGATGTTTGATAAACTCCTGATTATTCTGAGGCGGCAAGGTATAGATGCTTTGTTTAATTTAGCTAAAGAGTCCTTACCCTACGAGTTACGGGAAGCTGCTTTTGCGGTAGCCACGGATTTGGTTTTAGCTGATGGTATTTTGACTCAAGAGGAGCAAGACTTCTTAACCGATTTGTATCAAGCCTTGGGAATTTCTGGTGATATTGCCATAAAAATTGTGCAAGTGATGTTGATCAAAAATCGAGGATAGCACTTGCCAATTATCAAAAGCCCCTCCTGGGAACATCAGGTTTGGAGTCTGGGGCAATATCATTCATTTATAGCTATTGGTGGGATTTTCTGGTATGTAGAGACGTTGCAATGCAACGTCTCTACACATATTATTGATAGGCAAATTATCTTACCTGAAAGATCTTAGTTTATAAGTATCATTTTTTACCTTTAATCTTGCCTCTCTCCCAATTTGGGAGAAAAATGCTGTTAAGTGGAGTGAGGAGTGTCTTACATAAGATTGCAATATATGTAAAAATATTAAACTCATCACTTTATTTTGCCAGCAAAAGGAATATAGCATTTAAGGAATTTTGTCCTCGCCGCACTTACAGACGAGGTATTTCCTTAAATCCAAGAACAAATTTTGGAATCCAAAAACTCTAGTCTTATGCCTTATTCTGCCACCCTAAGCCAACTGGTTGAAGTTCTGTGTGCAAGAGCAGCAAACTTATCTGAAGCTGCGCTAGCAAGTTTGAGCAGCGGTATACAGACCGATTCCCGTATCCTTAAGCCGGGTGAAGTGTTTGTGGCTTTACGCGGTGAAAAGTTTAATGGACACGATTTTGTCCGAATGGCAATAGAAAAAGGTGCAATGGCTGCGATAGTAGATTTTGAATACGACTATTCTGAATTTCCTGTGTTGCAGGTAAAAGACACGCTAGAAGCATATCAAAAAATTGGCAGGTGGTGGCGTAATCAGTTTCAGATTCCAGTGATTGGAGTCACGGGTTCTGTGGGCAAAACCACAACCAAGGAACTCATTGCTGCAGTTTTGGCAACACAAGGAAGAGTCCTCAAGACTTATGGAAATTACAATAACGAAATAGGAGTGCCGAAAACTCTGCTACAATTGAGTGCAGAACACGATTTCGCCGTCATTGAAATGGCGATGCGGGGGAAAGGGCAAATTGCCGAATTAACGCAAATAGCCCGTCCGACAATTGGCGTGATTACCAATGTGGGAACGGCGCATATAGAGTTATTGGGTTCAGAAGAAGCTATTGCCCAAGCAAAATGTGAATTATTAGCACAAATGCCTGTTGATGGCGTGGCAATTCTCAATCATGATAATCAGCTATTGATTGAAACAGCGGCAAAAGTCTGGCAAGGGAAAGTTTTGACTTACGGCTTGTCTGGTGGCGATATCCAAGGAAAGTTGATTGATAGTGACACGTTGGAAGTGGCAGGAGTGCAATTGCCTTTACCCTTATCAGGACGACATAATGCAACTAACTTCTTGGCTGCTTTAGCTGTGGCGCAGGTGTTGGGCATTGATTGGTCATGCCTCAAATCGGGTGTGATTGTCGATATGCCAGGAGGACGAGCGCAGCGTTTTACTTTGCCCAATGATGTGGTAATCTTAGATGAGACTTATAATGCTGCACCAGAAGCTATGGAGGCGGCGTTGCAATTGTTAGCAGACACGCCTGGAAAGCGACGTATTGCGGTGTTGGGTGCAATGAAGGAATTGGGAGAGCGATCGCACCAGTTGCATCAGCGAGTGGGGGAAACGGTGCAAAAGTTGAATTTAGATGCTTTATTGGTTTTGGTTGATGGAGAAGACGCAAAAGCGATAGCCAACAGTGCCAAGGGTATTCCGTCTGAGTTCTTTACAACTCATGCAGATTTAGTTGCCTCTTTAAAGAGTTTTGTCCAAGAGGGAGATAGAATCCTTTTCAAGGCAGCGCATTCAGTAGGACTAGATAGAGTGGTGAATCAATTCCGTACGGAATTTGCCAAATAAAATTGCTAGTTATTTACTAATTGTTACAGCGCTTTTCTGTAAGGTGGGCATTGCGTACTAACATCTCAAATGTCTATCACATGAGCTTTTATAGGCAATGCCCACCCTACGAGTTGTGGTTTAATCATCAGAAGAAGCGCTGTAATGGTGCAATTAGCGGTGTTGTATATTTGCGGGATGATTCGATTGTGAGATATTTCTTTTCTAGATTATGCAACGCCTAATGATCTTCTATATAAGATAAGGAAAAAAATAACGTGAATATAAATCTATCCCGTAAAAAACCGCGTGTCTTTAGATGGCAAGCGGTTTTCTCGGTGCTAATGTTTGTTTTCATGTACCTGCCCATACTGGTACTTACCTTTTATAGTTTTAACCAATCGCCCTACAGTGCAACTTGGCAAGGGTTTACCCTAGAATGGTATCGCCAATTGTTCAGCGATGAGCGTATTTTATCGGCTTTACAAAACAGTTTGATAGTAGCCTTTTGTGCAGTAGGGATTTCAGCAGTATTGGGAACTTTGATGGCGGTGGGGTTGACACGTTTTCAATTTCCAGGTAAGACATTGTATCTCGGTATTTCTTACCTACCATTGATTATTCCCGATATTGCGATCGCCGTAGCTACGCTAGTTTTTCTCGCAGCATTTGCCATTCCCTTAAGCATCTGGACAATTGTTGCAGCTCATGTCGTGTTTTGTCTAGCATACGTTGGTCTTGTTGTGTCTTCTCGACTGACCAACTTAGATCCCCACTTAGAAGAAGCAGCACTAGATTTAGGCGCAACACCAGTACAAGCTTTTATCAAAGTCTTATTACCTCAGTTAATGCCTGGTATTGTAGCGGGTTGTCTGCTAGCTTTTGTCCTCAGCTTAGATGACTTTCTCATTGCCAGTTTCACTGCTGGTAGTGGTTCTAACACGTTACCAATGGAGATTTTTAGCCGCATCAGGACAGGAGTAAAACCAGATATCAATGCTCTTAGTGTTATCTTGATTTTAGTCTCGGCGATCGTTGCTTTTGTCGCTGAATTAATTCGCGCTTCAGGACAGAAAATGAATAGTCATTAGTCATTGGTGATTGCTGCTCCACTCCCCCAACTCCACTCTTCCAAGGCACTTGACAACATGAGCAGCTTCATCATATTATTAAATCTATAATGGGAATCTGTGCGCTCATAGGTACTCATATTTAGAAACTTCTAATTTAGAAACTTCTAACCCCACGTAAACGGAAACACAGAATTTTTTCATCTGTATTTGCTCGTGTCATGTGTGTAAGCAGATGAATAAAATTTTATATGCAGGTAAATATACATATATCTGTATTTAAATAGCTCAGATTAGAGCCAACTTTGGACAAGATGCGATACATGGCTCACTATGCAAATCTGTCAAAATCCCAATTGCTCCAATCCCCTCAACCTTGACAGCAATAGATTTTGCACCAGTTGCGGACAAAGCAACTTTGGCAACCTCCTGAGAAACCGCTATCGTGTTTTAAGATTATTAGGCGAAGGCGGGTTTAGCAGAACATATGCAGCGGAAGATGTTGATAGACTCGATGCTCCTTGCGTCATCAAACAATTCTTCCCACAAGTTCAGGGGACTTCAGAACGTACCAAAGCCGCAGAATTGTTCAAGCAAGAGGCAAAGCGACTTTATGAACTGGGAGAAAATCACTGGCAAATTCCCAGATTACTTGCTTACTTTGAACAAGGTTCTAGCCTCTATCTGGTGCAAGAATTTATTCAAGGGCAAACTTTGTTACAAGAACTTCAGCAACAAAACTTTACTCAAGAGCAAATTCGCGAACTTTTAGTTGATTTGTTACCTGTTCTCCAATTCATTCACGAGCGTAACGTCATTCATCGAGATATTAAACCAGAGAACATTATCCGCCGCCAAAGTGATAGCAAACTCGTCTTAATTGACTTTGGTGGTGCTAAACAGGTGACGCAAACTAGTCTATCAAGACAAGCCACGGTGCTATATACAATCGGTTATGCACCA
This sequence comes from Mastigocladopsis repens PCC 10914, assembly GCF_000315565.1. NCBI lineage: Bacteria > Bacillati > Cyanobacteriota > Cyanophyceae > Nostocales > Symphyonemataceae > Mastigocladopsis > Mastigocladopsis repens. Next base: position 4,883,608 of record NZ_JH992901.1, read on the forward strand.
AGCGAGCAAATGGCTGGATTTGCCTGTCAAGCAAGTGATTTATACTCCTTGGGAGTGACTTGTGTGCGTCTTCTCACTCAATGTTTGCCCATACAAGACCCTCATGGACAGATTCAAGATACCCTTTACGACCCGATGAACGGTAAATGGTTGTGGCGAGAGTATTTACAAGAAAAAGGGGTGATTATCCGCGACGACTTAGGGCAAATTCTGGATAAATTGCTAAAACACTTGGCAAAAGACAGGTATCAATCAGCAACAGAAGTTTTGCAAGACTTAAATGCAACAACATCTGCTACACCAACTATTTTGCTGACTTCCCAACCGAAGTCACCGCCTCAACAACATGAAGTGACAACACCAATTCCTGAACTAGAAGCTTCCTCAGAATTCCCCTCCTTACAGATTTTTGAATTTGACGTTGTGATAGTAGACGCAGAGGCTCATGAAAAGAACCGTCACTGTCGCAGTGCAAAGTTTTATGCAGAAAACTTGGGTAACGAAGTCACGCTGGAAATGGTAGCAATTCCTGACGGTACTTTTATGATGGGTTCAAAAGACAATGAGGGAGATGGTGATGAACGTCCACAACATGAAGTGACTATCAAACCTTTTTTTATGGGAAAGTTTCCCGTCACTCAAGCACAATGGAAAGCAGTCGCAGCTTTACCCAAAGTTAAACAATCATTGAATCCTAATCCATCCAAATTCAAAGGTGCAAATCGACCAATTGAAAATGTCTCTTGGCATGAAGCAGTCGAATTCTGTGCTAGGTTATTTAAAAAAACTGGACGACAGTATCGCTTACCCAGTGAAGCCGAATGGGAATATGCTTGTCGCGCTGGAACTACGACACCCTTCCACTTTGGCGAAACAATTACCGCTGAGTTAGCAAACTGTAGTGGAAGCGATACTCATGTTTGGGAACAAAAAGCCAAATACCGAAAAGAAACAACACCTGTAGGTAGTTTTCAGGTAGCAAACACCTTTGGCTTGTATGATATGCACGGGTTAGTCTGGGAATGGTGTGCTGACCCTTGGCACAAAAATTACGATGGCGCACCCACAGATGGATCAGTTTGGGAAGTTGGCGGCGACAATAATCGTCGCGTGCTTCGCGGTGGTTCTTGGAGTTTCAGTTCTGTGCTTTGCCGTAGCGCTAGTCGTAGCTGGAACGAACCGGATGGCGGACTTAGGATATGTGGCTTTCGAGTTGTAGCGAGTTGCTCTATTTGAAATCATACACAAAAACGCTGTAGAGACGCATCATGGTGCGTCTCTACATTTTTCTTCTCGTAGTAACAGGCTTTCGAGCCCACCTCACAAGAGTTATCCTTTTACTGTGCGATCGCTTACACCAGCTTCAGATCAGGATACTCCGCCAACACATCATCAGAGGTCAGAGTGTCGCCTTCAGCTTGTGGAGTCCAAAGAACTTCCATCGCAAGTAGTTGCTCACCAGGAATGCTACCAAATTGACGTAGAGCTTGACGCAAGTCGTCAGCGTTGTTAACTTCTGGTAGCTGGAATTTACCCAAGGTCGCAGCTAATAAGGTGACGATAATGTATTCGCCAGGTCCTTCTGTGATTAAACGGGTTGGATTATCCAGTTCACCAGCCCCAGGTAAAGCATTTTTGGGTGTGGCTGCTTTTAGCTGGTTATTCACATTAGAAAGTGTTTCTGCGGTGAATTTGCTGCGCTCTGCCAGTGACAGACGGTTAAACTGAGCTTCAGCTGAATTTAAACGCGCTTGTTGCGTACCACCACCTGCATAAACCCAGTATTCAGGATGGCGTAGCAAAGCTAGGCTTGCTTCTTGTAATATTTCTGCTCTACCCTCTGGGGAGTTTGTATCAGCAGTTTCGGCAATGTGGTTGAGTTCGGTTTGCAAATCACGGGCGCTGGCTAACAAGCCCACTTGCAAACGAGTGACGGAAACAGGGGAATTGCTGCTGTAGCCCATTTCACTGTCACCACTGTCACCAGAAGCAACGCGACGGAAGCTTTGCACCAGGAAGTTGGCGATCGCAATAAAAACGAAAATGCCCAATAAACCGCCAAATCCTCCCCCAATACCCCAGAACGGAATCAGGAACGGAAATCCAAAACCACCGCCACCAGGGTAAGGAGCATAGTATCCCCCACCGTAACCTCCACCAGGAGGTGCGTAGGTGCGAGGAGACGAGTAAGGACGGCTTGAGGGAACTCTGAAGGAACCACCGCCGATTCTACCGCCACTAGCGGCTAGCGCTCCATCAGTGTGACCAAATGCCAATGTAAAAACAAGGCATAGGAGGAACAGAGATTTTAACAGGGGTTTGATAGCTTGTTGTAGTTTTTTACCCATGACACAGTCGCCTGAAAAATAGTATTGGTTATCTTTATCTCCTAATGCGCTTAGGAGTTTTGTGCTTGGTCAATGACGCCAGCCCGTAGCCCCACACAGTGGTTGATTGGCAGTAGCTTTTTTGTATCAGGCTACATTTCAAATGTATCGTCTCTTATTTTCGACGGGCAGCACGCTTTGGGGGGATTTCTGGAGTAGATAACCGTACCTCATAAGCAATTGAAACTTCCAAATTGAAAATTTGGCAACCCAGTTCCTCCAATTATTCTGCCTGAATCCTGTATGTAAATTAAGTATGCACAGAAGAGAAACACAGCTTTTACGTCTGAAATAATACAAGTAATTTTTCTGTTTTAGTATTTTTTATATCAAGATAAATTATTTTTAATAGCTTTTTATAATTTTTAATAAATTACAAAAAAAACTCTAAATTTCTGTATCTTATTTAACAAAAGTTATCTCATCTCCTAGTGAGAAGTTAATTTTAAGTTTTTTAAAAAGAGATAATAAAGAAAGAAAAAATTTTGCCATTTTGGCATAACATTTTAAGTGGGATTCAGATAATCTACTAACAGCAGTCAGATGTAGAAATCTCAACAGGAGTGATTTGAAGTATGAAGTATGAAGTATATTTTTTTCATCAAAGCTTGTCGTTAAGTTAACCTAGCAGGTTTATACATTCTTTAAACTTCAGCTTTTGTTCTCTCCTTTTTTTGCTTCATTTTTAAGTCATCAGGGTGTTAGGTTGAGAGCTTTCTGGTTTTTAGCAACTGACGTGAAACATTCAAAATTCCAAACTAAAATGCTTTCTAAAAAGATAAATACTTTACACGTTACGTTACTGACAGAAGTAAATTAGATTAATTAGAAATTGATAATTTGTCATTCACAGTTATTATTGTAAATAACACATTACAACTTACTAATTATTTAGTAAGTATTGTATAAAATAAAGTTTGTCATGTTGTTGTTTGCTCCTCATAACCTGGAACAAAATTTTTGTAACTTCTTCAATTTATTTTAAAGTCTAAATTGCAAAAGTTACAAAAATTCATGTAGATTTTTTATGCTGTTTTGACGTTTAGTTATCAAATGTCTGATGGAAAATATTTCACGCATAAGAGCAACAATACGAGACAAAACCGCATCATACCCAGATATCCTGGTGATATCTCGAACCTTCCAGCCAAAAGGAGGTGGCATCGAAGAATATATCTATAATCGATGTTTGCAAGATCCGGAGCGGGTGATTGTTTTGGCAGCTAGTTGCTCAGGAGATAAACTATTTGACAAATGGCAAAAGTTTCCGGTCTACCGCTGGCCTCTCTCTCGACACTGGCGTGGTAGTTTTGTGGGAGCTATGCTGCAAGCTTTCCTGAATACGGTTTGCTCATGTGTGCTCGCAATTCAACTCTATTTTCGCTATCACTATCGGTATATTGAATGGGGTCACAGCTATCATTTTCTTTCTGTTTTGCTCTTAAGTTACCTCCTACCTATTCGCTTTTTTATCTATTTACACGGAAAGGATATTCTTGGGTTGTCACGCAACCCCATACTGTGTTCTCTATTTGAATTCACGTTAAAACGAGCTGAAGGGATTGTTTGTAACAGTTCCTTTACTCAAGATTACCTGACTACCCATTTCCATGTTGAGACGCCAACCCATGTGATTAACCCCGCTGTCAGAGTAGAAAAATTTGGCGTTTCATCTCATCAAGATGATCTGGATGATTTGCGTGTCCGAATTCGGAGTGCATACAACATTCCGGAAAAAGCCGTCGTAATTCTCTCAGTAGGAAGGTTGGTGAAGTCGAAAGGTTCTGATCGCGTGATTGAGAATTTAACACTCCTGTTGACTCTGGGGATGGATGTTCACTATATACTTTGTGGGCAAGGTCCTTATGAGTCCGCACTGAGAAATCTAGCCAGTCGCTTGCGGGTGCAGGGACGAGTTCATTTTGCTGGATATGTCCCTGACCGAGAATTAGCCGGATACTATGCAGCATGTGACATACTTGCAATGCTGAGTTTGGGAGACAATAAAGCTCCCAAAGTTGGGGGTTTTGGTATCGTCTGTTTAGAAGCCGGTTACTTTGGTAAACCTGTGATTGCATCTCGCTTGGGGAATGTAGTAGATACAGTTCACCACGAGGAAAATGGCATACTCGTTAATCCCAATTCCGGCTATGAGGTTTTTCATGCTTTCAAGCGATTGTGTCAAGACCAAAAGCTGCGCGAACAACTCGGTCGTCAAGGAAAACAATTAGCAAAACGCAAAACCTTACACCGCTCAATTTACGTTGCTGATCGCGACTCATGTTTATTAACTTAACCACCACCAACTATGGTGACTATTTCCAAGCGATCGCCCTGCTGTACTGTTGTTTGCGACCAAAACTGACGGTGTAAAATCTCGCCGTTATACTCTACTGCTACCAAGCGGGGATTGAAACCCAATTGTTGGAGTAAGTCGGGTAAAGGTGTTTGGGGTAAGCAGTTACGAGCTTCCCCATTAACAACAAGTGTAATCCTGTCAGACATAAAACATATCAGGTTCTGGTTGAATGCGACTTATTAGCTGTGAGAGGAAAAATTGTGTCACGAGGGTGGGTTGTTCGGCTTGCATGAGACTACGCACTACAGCCACACGGTTTGCTCCCGCGTTAATGACCTCATTAATGTTGTTTGGATCTATTCCCCCAATGGCAAACCAAGGTATGGGACAATTTTTAGCCGCATAGCTGACGTATTCTAAGCCAGCAGCTGGCTTACCCTCTTTTGTAGGAGTTGCATATACTGGTCCGACACCAACATAATCTGCACCTTCAGCGATCGCTGCTTGCATTTCTTCGGAGTTTGTGGTAGAGCGACCTATCAAACGGTGAGGACCAAGTAATTGTCGGGCAATAGCAATCGGCAAATCTTGTTGCCCCAAATGCACCCCATCAGCATCTACAGCCAATGCCAAATCCACCCGATCATTGATAATAAAAATAGCGCCATAGGCGTGGCATAACTGCCGCAGTTTTTTAGCTTGTTCTATACGCACAGTATCATCGGCTTTTTTGTCGCGGTACTGTACCAGTGTTAATCCTCCTTTGAGGGCAGCTTCGATAGTTTCCACCAATTTATCAGTTGGGGAGGTGACAAGATACAGACGCGATCGCACCAGAAGTTGCTGCCGATGATAACCCATTAAATTACTTTCTAGGGTATAAATGCGATAACGCATCTGCTTACAAGCTTTCCCCATGTTTGGGTTGTAAAGCTTGCTATATTCTTCCAGCACCCGCACAGCTTCTTGCACTCGGCAGAAGTTAGCTTGCAACAACGATTTAATATTCGTACGTTGTTCTTCCTGAGGATGGGTTAACTCAGTCCCAGGATCACCAGGTGTATTCCGCGCCGCTCGCAGTTCAGCAGTATGCCAATGAGCTAACTCTTGTCGCTCTTTTTTGCATTCTGCCGCCAACTGTGAGTTATTCAACCCAAAGCGACACCATTCCTCAATAATTCGCAACCCCTCACGAGCGCGGTCTAAATTGGCATCTAAAATGCGGTAAACAACTTGCTGTATTTGCGCTCTTTGGCTGTATGGCTCGACCATTACAACAACCCCATTAGTGCTTTCATCGTAACAGCCAGCCTCTTTCATATTGGCAATGTTCTTCGCATCTCGATTGATTCTTAACTAATTTAACTTTGTATCAAAAAGAGCGAACAGGTCAATATGTAAGTAACCTTATCGTCATATTTACGTCTACGAGAGTATAAAAAGTTTTTTTTAATTGAAGGAGTGCAGTAAAAGTGATTCACCGCCACGTTTTTCCTAAGTCTTATTTTGCGTACAATCTACCAGTAAAGCTAATTGCCAAACACCACAAATCATCTTTATTCCTTAATGTAACAATTTTATCAGTATTTCGTTTCTTGGTTTTGTTTTTTACCACTGGCATAGGAGTGGCATACATGGCAGTGCTTGGCGCAAGCCCTGATGCCGCCATTGCTCAGATGCCCAGAACAACAGATGCAGGGCAGCTCGGTGTCAAAACAATGTCTCAGGTTAACGTACTTTTTGTCAACCCAAGTGTCGGAGATGACAAAGTAGGCAATGGTGATGAAGGCACTCCTTTTAAAACCATCACTCAGGCGCTACAAATCGCTGGTTCCAACACAGTTATTATGCTCTCAAGCGGCACTTACAGTGCCGAAACTGGGGAGAATTTTCCTTTGATACTCAAGCCCACTGTTTCAATTCAAGGGGAATCGCGCAGTAAAGGTCGTGGTATTGTGATCCAAGGAGGAGGTGCTTACCTCAGTCGCATCTTTGGCGGTCAGAATGTCACTATTGTGGGCGCAAACCAAGCGAAGTTGAGTGGTGTAACGGTGACTAATACCAACCCTCGTGGTTACGGTTTATGGATTGAACACTCTCATCCAGTGGTTGTGGAAAATATTTTTACTGGCAGTACCCAAGATGGGATTGCCGTCACTGGCAACAGTGCGCCCACCATCCGTAGTAATTTCTTTTATCAGAATGGGGCGAATGGAATCACAATTTCCGGGAATTCCCGACCTGAGGTGCGGGAAAATGTATTTCAACAAACGGGCTTTGGCATTAATATTACCCAAAATGCCCAGCCGATGGTGATTGGCAATTCTATCCAATATAACAGAAGTGGTATTGTCGTACAAGCCAATGCTCGTCCAATATTACGAAACAATTTAATTCAGGGTAGCAAAGAAGATGGGTTGGTGGCCATTTCCCAAGCGATGCCAAATTTAGGCATTGCCTCGAACCCGGGCGGTAATCAGTTTCGCAACAATGCTCGCTACGACATTAACGCCAGCGCTGCCAAGCAAGTCTTTCCTGCTTTTGGCAACACCCTTGCCAATAACCGCATCAATGGCAAGGTAGATTTTACTGGTACAACCGCAATAGCGGACGCAGGAACGGGGGGACTCGGAGGCGAGGACTTAGGGACACGAAGACGTGGAAACTCTTTAGCAAACCTGACTGCGTCTCCCAGCAATGCTTCTGGACAATTGAACAGCCAACTGCAGCCATTATTGCCTGTCACTTCATCACTTTCTGCAACTACGGTTAATCAAAAACAACCCTTCCCTCGCAATCCTGGGTTGCCAACTCCTAACAGATCAATAGGATATGGCGGACAATCTTTTACGAGAAGACCAACGACTCGGCAAAATCCCCCAAGTGCAAGGTCAATTCAACCACCAGTAGATACATCTAATACATCACAACAAGCAAACTATGTGAGTATTTCTTCTAATACTATAGAATTTACTGCACCCCAAGCAGCAGGTAACACTCTTGATACAAGAACCCAGGGACGCAGGGACGCGGTGAATTCACAGCAACTTTCTCCACGTCCTCCCCTCTTCGCATCTGGGCGTCAAGTACCACAACGGAATGCAACTTCATATGACCAAGTCGCACCAGTACCCGTACAAAGAGCGCAAAGTCAAGGACAGTCGTCTTTACCAACACTAGAAGCTGCTCCCGTCGGTGACGCAGCTCTTTTGCCCGTTCCCAATTCCAATATCCCCTTGGGCAATACTGGCAATATGCGACAAGTGCCAGTAACTCAAAGTTCTCCGACTACAGCATATATCGGAAGTCCATCCCAATCGCCTGCGGGAGTTGGTCAAATCAATTTACGTTATCGAGTGATGGTAGAAGTGGAAAATGAAAGGGAGCAGGAGTTAGTCCAATTCCTTGCCCCTAGTGCTTTTCGTACTGTCTGGCGTGGTAAGGGAGTGATGCAAGTAGGTGTCTTCAGCACTCGCTATAACGCCGATAGCATATTAAAAATACTCAATAATAACGGTTTAAAAGCTGTGGTTGAGCCAATTAATTGATACATAAAGTGGTACAGCATTTTTTCTCAGGTTTGTCACTTTTTTAGCTCAAGATTGCCAGCTTCTGATGAGTTGACTTACAAACAAATATGTAGTGTCGATCAAAATGACAGAGGACTTTTGACACTCTCACCTTCAAGGCTTCGCCTGTGAAGGGAGATTCTTGCTTCAACAGGTTTTTCTAGCCCACTGTGGTATAACGAGTTAAAAACTCTCCCACAGGCACTGACCCCGACAGATTCCCCTCCACAAGCATCTGTTTTACACCACGGGCTGCCCGACCGCAGTCACAAAATACTTATTCTTATGTATCGTTTGTCTGATTCACAACATTCGACCCCCCTGTTAATCAGGTATTTCTTTTTGGTGATGCGAGTTGTCTGGTGGAGAAACACCAATCTTGCCTAACCCTAACTTTTTTTGGTGGCAAGTATATTCTACTACACCAAGGTATTGCGAAGCCATGTTTTTTATTGGTCGCAATTCATCTCACCGTTAAGGCGAAGCCTGTAACGGTGAGATGAATTGCGACATCCAAGATAACCACCTTCGCTCCTGTCTCCATCTTTGTGTTCCCCTTATAAGCTAATCGTCATTCATTTTTCCAGCATGATTCGCTTGTAGTAAGGGCTTCAATCCTAGCTCTATGCAACTAGGACTGACGCACTGTACAAACGAATCATCTTGTGTATTAGGTAAATAGGTCGTTTCAGCCTTTTACAAACCATTCTTTGTCAGTTGCGATGGCGCGAAGCGCCGACCGTAGGTGATCGCAAGAAGTTACAGCGGATTTCAATTTGGTGAAGTACACAATCTAAGTCTCAAAACCAGGGATAAAGCTTGTTTTACTTGTGTATTCTGTATTCTGCTGTATCATGCGAACCCTGTCCCCAATTGTAGGTTCTCGACCAATCAAGAGTAAATACTTAAGCGATATTACTTGTTAATAAATGGGGCACAATCTTAACTTGTCACGAATCGGTGAATAAAGCGCAAGCTCACATAAAATTGGTATCAGTCTGGCTCCACAGGCTAAGAATTCCAAAGTCCGCTCAACTTTGTCACTTTGTTCAGACCGAGTTTTTTACCAAATTGTCTCATTTGTCTCAACTTTGTCACTTTTTCAGACCGAGTTTGTCACCTTCCAATTTATATACTGTTTATAACAAATATCTGGAAAACATATATGTGTAGTCTTCCAGATATAACACGGGTGGTAGTTGACCATTAGAACACACACATGTGCGCTGCCCCCAGCAAACTCAGTGTTGAGAAGAAAAGGAAGGAGACTTTCATGCAAAATATTCACTCCAACATTCTCGCAACTTTTAATCAAACAGAAGCGATACCTGAAATTGACCCAACGGCGTATATTCACCCCCTAGCAGCTGTCATTGGCAATGTCCATCTAGGCAAAGAGGTGATGGTTGCCCCAGCAGCTTCTGTACGCGGCGATGAAGGGCAACCCATCTGGGTGGGTAATGGTGTGAATGTTCAAGATGGCGTTGTCATTCATGCCTTGGAAACTCATGTAAACGGTGAGTTGGTGCCGGAGGCTGTTGTCGAAGTCGAAGGTAATCTCTACGGTGTTTACATCAGCGATCGCGTTTCCCTAGCCCATCAGTGTCAAGTGCATGGTCCAGCGAAAATTGGTACTGACACCTTTATTGGTATGCAAGCACTAGTTTTCCGCGCTGAGATTGGCAAGAACTGTGTTTTAGAGCCAAAAGCCTTAGTGATGGGCGTGAATGTTCCCGATGGGCGATACGTTCCTGCTGGTTCTGTGATCAGAACCCAAGAAGACGCAGATAATTTGCCTCTGATTACCCCCGATTACGCCCTCAAAGGGCTTAATCATGCAGTAGTACACGTCAATGTCCAGTTGGCTAACGGCTATCGGCAAAAAGCATTGGAAGTCATTTCTAACAACGAGGAGTGGTCAGTAGCGATACCCCAAGCAGTGTAATCTCGTCTACTTTCCTAGGAAACCACAAAGAAGGAGAACACTAGGTGATGGATTGGATAACCTCGCAATTTCCAACCACATCATATGTGGTGATAAAGTTTGTTGCTCTGAATGTGAAAACACAAAGAAAAAAATTCGGGTTGGCTTAAAGTAGTCCAACCCGGATTGTTCAACAAATTCGCAAATTAATCATTTCTAGTTAACATATCATAGAGCAGGTTTAAATAACCTCTATCTGTGGATGTAGACTTTGCCGCTGTCAATGTGAAAACACAAACAAAGATAATGTCGGTTTGGCTCAAAGTACCCCAACCCGCCTTTTTCTCCAAATTCGCAAATTAATCGTCCAGGAGGAATTTGACATATATGTCAAGCTTAAATCAGATTCATTTTGTGAGCCGTCCACTCACTCTGGTGCAACAGTGGCTTGATACCCGAGAGATTCAAAATCCCAACGTGGCTCGGTTGCTGTGCAAAATCATCCCTGCTCAATGTCCTTTTGAGCGGAACATCAAACTTTTTAGCCACGTTGTATTTCACATTCCACCCCTGTGCCATATCAACCCTCTCTACGACCAGCTAGTTGGTCTTCGCTTCCGGTGTCTATCTTATCTTGCAGATGAATGTGGTGAGGATGTAACAATCTATTGCTGATAGTCAGCAAGGTAATTTTTGAGATCGAAATCGTACTTTTACGTCGTGGGGCAGCACGTTCAGGTGTAGCATCAAAAACCCCTGAAAGAGATGCCAGCCCCACAGCCATATAGGCTTAAAATATTGATTAGATTCTCCATAGTTGATTTGTTTAAACGCTCAAGGAAGTAGCCAATGTTATTTAGTAAAATGGCTCAAACAAAAGATCCGTCCAAGAAAATTATTCCGAGGTCATTTAAAGGTAAGTTCCACATCTACACAGGTGAGCAATTACACTGGCTTCAAGTAATTTTTAGACTTAAGATCTCAGTTATAAGGGCAATTTTGCCTTGGATACTCCTATGCGGTGGATATGGTTTTTTAGTTTCACTGTTGTACTATTTCGGATTCTTTGCCTCAATTGACTTCAGCAAAGTCTTTCCCCAGGTTCTTTTGACTCTCAATATAGTCCTGAGTTTGCTATTAGCTTTTAGAACGAATTCAGCACACGACCGATTTTGGGAAGGTCGGAAATTGTGGGGAGCTTTAGTCAATACTGTCCGTAACTTAACCCGTGGGATCTGGATCATAGTTAGTGAGGATGGGCCGAAAGATAAAGCATACAAAGAGGCAGTACTGGGACTAGTAGTGGCTTTTACATTTGCAATGAAGTTGCATCTGCGACGGGAACCTGTCAGCTATGAGTTAGCATCATTGATGTCGCCAGAGCAATACTCCAAGCTTAAACAAACTAATCATCCTCCACTAGAGATTGCCTTCTGGATTGGGGATTTCTTACAAGCTCAGTATGAGCAGAACAACATAAATATTTTCCAGATGAATTCCTTACAAGAGTTGCTCGACGATATGGTAGATATTTTAGGCGGTTGTGAGCGAATTCTAAAAACACCAATGCCCTTGATATACACCATTACCCTTAAGCTATTGCTGACAATTTATTTCTTGTTATTGCCCTTACAAATGGTCGGCGGTTTGAGTTGGTGGACAGGTCCGATAGTAGCCTTTATAAGCTTCATCTTGCTTGGTATTGATGAGATTGGGGCTGAAATCGAAGAGCCTTTCGGTCACGACCCAAATGACTTACCTTTGGATCTAATTTGCGCTACGATGCTCCGTAATGTTGAGGAGTTAATCACTTTTGAAAGGCAAAATTCCTCTTGGGTTAAAGCACCATTATTAGGGAATTACGATCCTCAGGAATTAGGATGATTGAATCAATTGAAAAGGGATAATTAATATTGGCAAAAATAATAAAGTAAGGGTTGTCGAAGAAGAAAATCCTGAGGGTTCAATGGTCCAGAAGGCGACAAGATACCCACAACCCTTATGGTGTAAAGGTTTAACCTAATTATGGTAAAATTAAAGATAGGTCTTGTATTCTCAACAAGACCTATCAATTGTCAATTTGACCGCAATTGTAGCAAACATAACTTAGAAAATTAACGACAGCCCTCTGAGTTGTTGTTTTTAAATCTTCTAATTAAAGTAATAACTATAAGATATTAAGCCCGTCAGCATAGAAAAAATAGCTGCTACTTTAGCTTGACCAATTTTCTTTGAGAAGATGCCTGAAAATTTGTGAGAGTTACGCAAGTTGTTTGAGTATTAAATGAATCTAAGTCCCTGAGTCCTTACGGACACGCTACGCCTATGCCTGCGGCACACTGGGCGAACGCGACGTAGATAAATTGTGTGGTTTCGGGTAGCACCTCTAACAGTTGCCAGAGAGAGTATATAAGCTGTAGGATTGAATGACACTTATTTAAGGCAAATCATTCAGCAAATGTGGGTTGACAAGCGCTCCGAAGTATGGTCATGGGTGGATAAGACTATGGCTAATATCTATTTCGGCAAAATTGGCGGCATGTGGAAGCACTTGCCCCAAAATTTGTCCCGGTTTTGTCACCTTTTTGTCCCGAGTTTGTCTAGCTTCTGCTGCTTAACTTAAATATAAACAGATTGTTCTTAAAAGGTGGATGTTCTTTTTTCTTGCTTATATGCGGCTCTAAGCTGCAATTAAAACTTAAATCCGCGAGCTAGCTCAAGAGAGAACAGGGAACTTTTTCAGAACACGCTTACCCTAACAACAACTATGTCTACGTGCGTGCATCTCTACAATTTAAACGAAAAGAGACCAGGTGCGATCGCTCCTCCCTTATCCCTCCTTTCGTCATTGCAGCAAGGGGCATCTGGAGAAAGGCAAAACGGATGCAAACATTTCGCTCACTCGCACAGCAGATTCTAGTCATGCTTCATGGATACCAGATCAAGAAATGGCGACAAATTTCATAAAGGTGCTATGAATAGCAGTCTCTACCAATCAGTTGATGCCCTACTTGCTCGGAGAAATGACACTCCCCTAATTAGGGATTTTGACGCTTCAAAGCAGGCTGAACTGTTTGTAACATTGAAGCAGCTTCAGTTCAGCGGTCAACTTGTGTTGACCGATGTCATGGGACGAGGATGGGTTTTCTATCTGCATCGCGGTTTTATTGTATATGTTGCGGGTGGAGATCATCCAGTGAGGCGATGGAAGAGAAATTCAGCAATCTATCTGCCTGAGCAACCTAGTGCTATTTCAGCACTACAATATGAATTAGCTAATACGGATTGTGAAGATTTTGGTGACTGTTGGCAGTACCAACTATTGTGTTTGTGGGTAGAGCAACAAAAAATCACCACCGAGCAAGCTGGCAGGGTCGTTTGGTCTACCATTGTTGAGGTGTTGTTTGATATCACGCAAGTAAACCAGGTGACTTGTGAACTTAGACCGAATATTTCGTTGCCTAAGAGACTTGTTTTGATAGATGCAGGGCAAGCTGTTGCAGAAGCGGATCGGCTTTGGCAAGTTTGGAAGGCTGCAAAAGTTGCTGATTGCTTCCCCAATAAGATGCCTGCCATCAGTCAAGCGGGGGAACTGCAACAGCGAATCTCCAGCTCGGTCTACCAAACGCTAAACCAACTTTTCGAGCAACAGCAGACCCTGCGTGAAATGGCACTGGAGATGAAGCAGGACGTGTTGACCCTCACTCGTTCACTGTTGCCCTATCTTCAATCAGGGTTAGTTGAATTAAGAACTATTACCGACCTACCGGGTCCAATTTTTGCATCACCGACGCAACCAGAGATTCGCGAACCCTTAATTGCCTGTTTGGATGACAATCCTTGGGTTTGCCAAGAGATGGAAAAAATTCTCACAGCAGCCAACTATCGGTTTGTTGGTCTGAACGATCCTCTGCGGGCGATCGGCGTTTTGTTGGCGCTTAAGCCGGATCTTGTCTTTCTCGATTTGATGATGCCGAATACAAACGGATATGAAATTTGCGGCAAGTTACGCAAACTTTCTTGCTTCCGCCATACGCCAATTATTATTTTGACGGGAAATGATGGGGTCATCGACCGAGTTAGAGCTAAGATGGTTGGCTCTTCAGATTTTCTCAGTAAAGAAACAGTTGATACCAAACAAGTCATGGGTGTCATCAATAAACACCTCAAACAGATTCATCTGGCTTAACCCTGTTGTGAATCAAATCGGAAAAAGCCAGTTAAAAAATGTTCAGTTATGAGGGTGTAGGTCTCGCAGAAGCTTAATGCAGCTTGCATTCATGAATCAGTGAAACTCACCCTTACTTTTACATTTATGAACCAGCGAAAGATCCCCTATACTTAGGAAAAGAAAAATTTTTGAATTTTGGGTTGTCCGTTATTTGTTGGAGGTAGAAGCCTATGAATATTGCCCCGGCTACTGAGGATTCCTCGAGCGATCAAACTGTTGCCTTGGTAGTTGATGATTCCCCACCTGCACGAGAAGTGATTACGCAGTATTTGCATCAATCCGGTTTTCGTGTTTTGACAGCTAGTAACGGGGAAGAAGCAATAGAACAAATCAGTAAATATAAACCTAATATTATCATTCTAGATGTTGTACTACCGGGTCGAAGCGGTTTTGCCCTTTGTCGAGATTTCAAGGCGACTGCCGAGACAACTAACATTCCCATTATCCTATGCTCAATAAAAAAAACAAGTGCTGATCGATTCTGGGGATTAAAGCAGGGAGCAGATGCCTACTTATCTAAGCCAATCGCTGAGGAAGAACTGCTCAGCGCTATCAAGAATTGTTTGGCTGTTAAGTCCGATAGTTAAGGAGATGCACCAATGGCGTCTGAGTCTATACTCACAACAGACTCTTTAGCATCATCAACCGTCCTATCCTCCGCAAAGGCAGCAGAGCAGTTTTTACGGTTTCAGCTTGTGCCTGAAATAGCGGCATTGCTGCCAATTTCTCAGCTCATTGAGGTGCTGACAATCCCTGTGGGTCAGATTACACCAATTCCTCAGATCCCTGCTTGGGTGATGGGCGCTTATAACTGGCGGGGTGAAGTGCTCTGGATGATTGATCTGCCTCACTTAATAGGGTTCACTCCCTGGCATCAACAGGGCATGAGTGCAACCTATACCGCAGTTGTACTGCGTGTCTGTTCTAGGAATACACTAGACACCAATGCTGGAAACCAGCAGATGATAGGGCTGGTGATAAACCGAGCAGAAATGATCGAGTGGTGCGACCCAGATCTACTTGAATCTCCATCGTCCGATGTCGTCGCCCCGCAGTTGGTGCCGTTTTTGCGCGGATACCAATTGAAATCTAATGGTGAACGGTTAGCCGTTTTGGATGATGAATTCATTGTTAGCGCTATATCCCAGTTATAAGCTGAAGAAATCCTAAACGATTGTTTTGCCTTCATTGGGCTTTAAACAACCGCAACCAAATGCTCAGATCTTATGAGGTAAATTCTATGGCTCAGAAATATCTTGAGTCTTTGATGCGTGACTCCCAAAAAGCGAATACCAGTAGAAACTCATTCAGGACTCGACACCCTTCTCGCCAATGGTGGAAAGCAAGTTGGTGGCAGGAGTTACGTTTACCAAAACTGAGGCTACCAAAGAGTTTGCCAACAAAAGTAACAGCTTTGGCAATTGCCATCGGTGTGATTCCGGTAGCAACCATTGGAGGTATCACTTATATCTTGGCGAGTCGCTCTCTGACAAGGCAAATTATTGCAGAGCAAGAAAGCCGTATCCTTGGCGTGAGAGGCGGAATTAGCGCTACCATCAATCGATTCGTTGAAGACGCTGAAGCAATAGCTAAGTCGTCCTTGCTGACAGATTCACAACAGTTAAACTCAACGGTTTCAGACTCGGCTTTTGTGACATCGCATCTGACCAGAACAACCACACAAGAGCAAAAGATAAGTCTACTGGACAGTTTTATTGAGGCTAGCAACGGGAAATACGACAGTATTGCCGTAGTTGACATAACGGGCAAATTACTGTTTCAGTCCCATTCATCGCGGCACTTGAACCCCCATGAGAACTATAGTGACCGAGAGTACTTTCAACGTGCGATCGCAACTCAGTCCCCAGCCATTAACAACCCGAACACGACTGTATCATCAGGCAGAAGTCACTTGGAAGTAGCTGCACCCATTAAACAGGTTGGAACGGGTGAAGTCCTTGGCATTGTTCTGGTTCAAATGTCATCAGAGCATCTGGGCGAAATCTTCAAATCTGTTCAAGACATCAGTTGGGAATATGAGATGGTTGATCCTGATGGGCAGATTTTTGCTGCTTCGGAAGCAGATTTGCTCGGTCACTCGGCTGAACTAGATTATGAGGGATTTACTGAGTCCTGGGCACAAGTCTTGGAAGAAGTACATAGAAATTCAGTAGTCAGCCGAATTGCCATGGATAGGAATGACCAGGAAGAAGTCCTGGTCAGTTTCACAAGCATAACAGACTTAAAGGGGGTACCAGAGCCAGGGTGGGCAGTCGGTATTGCCCGCCCTACGGAGGAAGCCTTCGTTCCTTTGGTGAAACTACGCCTCATTCTACTCATTGGAATAGGAGCAGCAGCCCTACTGATAGGGGCAATTGCGGCTATCCTAGCGAATCGGGCTACCCGTCCCCTCTTGGCTGCAACCTTCGCCGTGGAGAAAATGGGTCAAGGAAACTTGAATACCCGTCTGGATGTACAAGGGGAAGATGAGCTGGCCATGCTGTGTCGCACCATCAATAAGATGGCAGCGCAAATACAGCAGTTCGTGCAAGAGAAAGAACTATTGCAAAAACGGGTGTTCGAGTTACTGGTGGAAGTAGATCCTGTCAGTAAAGGAGATCTGACAGTCTACGCCCATGTGACGGACGATGAAGTTGGTACGGTCGCTGACTCTTATAACTACGTGATTGAAAGCTTGCGGAAGATTGTCATGCAAGTTCAAACCGCAACCAACCAAGTAGAAGCAACCGCAAACAACAGTGAGGGCCTGGTTCAAACATTAGTCGAAGGCGCTTTGCAGCAGTCAGAGAAAATTATGACAGCCATGCAGCGGATTCAAGCGATGTCTGACTCAATCCACGCAGTCGCCATGAACGCTAAAACAGCAGAAGCAACAGTTCAACAAGCTACTGAAACCGTTGAACTAGAAAATGAGCTGATGAACTTAACAGTAGATGGGATTGTGGCGATTCGAGAAACAGTAGCAGAAACAGGTAAAAAGGTCAAGTACCTAGGGGAGTCTTCCCAAAAGATATCTACCGTGGTGAGCCTGATTAAGAATTTTGCGGAGCAAACAAACGTTTTGGCGCTCAATGCGTCCATCGAAGCTGCTCGCGCTGGCGAAGAAGGTCGAGGCTTCGCGATCGTTGCGGAGGAAATCCGAGATCTAGCCCAGCAATCGGCAAAAGCCACCGATGATATCGAAAAGCTGATATCCAGCATTCAGCGGGCAACTGGTGAAGTGGTTGCTGCGATGGAAGTCGGGACTGAACAGGTCGTGTCTGGAACCAAATTGGTAGATGAAACGCTTTTTGGGTTAAACGAAATCGTCACAGCCAATGCTCAAATCCATCAAGTAGTGGAAGCGATCGTCCAGGCAACAGTTGAGCAAACTCAAAACTCTGAGATCGTCACCAAAACGATAGCAGAGGTGGCTACAATCGCGGAAAACACGGCAACTTCAGCTACCAATGTGTCGGCTTCCTTTGAGGAACTGGTCGCAGTCGCCAAAGTGCTGCAAGGGAGTGTCAGCAAGTTTAAAGTACAGTAGCATCAAACGTTGCACTGATGAATCAGGGAGAAGCAAATTATGTCGATGTCCCCCAATGTTCGTGACCAAACTTATCAATTTTTCATTGAAGAAGTTCCTGAGTTGCTGCAAGTGCTCGAAACAGGGCTGCTTACCCTAAGGTCTGAACGCAGCACAACCAAACTCCACGAGTTAATGCGAGCGGCTCACTCCCTCAAAGGAGGTGCTGCCATTGTGGGACTTGAGGGCATCATAACCATTGCCCATCGACTAGAGGACATTTTCAGGGCACTCTACGACGAGACAGTAGTCATCGATGCCGATCTCGAAGGGTTGCTGCTACAAGCATACGATTGTCTCCGACTTCCCCTAACAGAGCAAATTACAATCGGCTACTTTGACCTAGAGTCAGCCCTAACCGCTGCTGACCCTATATTTACTCAGATCGAAAAACAACTGGGAGATGCGCTCACTCAGGCTAACTACTATATGCCTGACTCTGGGGATCTAAACGTTGACATTGTCGCATCAGTCTTTAAGGTCGATGTCGCTCATGGGTTAGAGCACCTTACCACCACAATCGCTGCTAACCCCCAAAACTCTGAAATTGCAAGAGAATTACGCGCACAAGCAGAATTATTTGCCAGATTTGCTGAGTTTCTAGAACTTCCAGGGTTTAAAGCAATCGCGGAAACGACTTTAGCTGCGCTACTTGCTCATCCAGATCAAGCGCTGCACATCGCCCAATTGGCACTTGCTAATTTTCAGGCTAGCAGAGAGGCTGTCCTTGCAGGCGATCGCACCCAAGGAGGTAGCCCAACAGCCGCCCTGATGACTTTGGCAGAAACCACCGTTATCGAAGAAGCACCCGTAAGTATCTTCGACCCAGCTATCGCTTCCTTAGACTCAGAAATTATCGAAGAAGCACCCGTAAGTATCTTCGACCCAGCCATCGCTTCCTTAGACTCAGAAATTATCGAAGAAGCACCCGTAAGTATCTTCGACTCAGCCATCGCTTCCTTAAACTCACAAGCTGCGGTTGAACACTCACAAGAGGACCTTCCCCTTTCCTTAGAGGACTTGTTAAGTGGGAAGAAACCAATTACAGCGACACAAGCGAGTGAGAACAGCCCAGTTTTCCTGTTTGAGGCTGATATAGAAGAGGTAACCCCAACCGTCATCGACGATCCTGAAGCAGCAGAAGAACCACCATCTCTCATGGAGATTGTGGGCAGATCGATTGCTACACCTGCGATCACTTCGCCTACGCGCTCTTGTGAGCAATCAAACTTACCACCTTTTCAAGACACTCCTACAACCTTACCCGAGCTAAATCTTGCTAGCCCTACTCCGTCGATCTCTATTGTAGTCTCGCAGGTAACAGAACCTTTTTCAATTCAGCCCGTTGCGACGCAGGAATTTCAGATTCGCAAACAGGCTCAGGAGCAGTTTTCCCCCAATGCCGCCAATATTTCAGTTCGGGTTGACCTCGCTCGGTTAGAGCGGATGAATAATCTCTTGGGCGAATTAACGATTAACCGCAATATGTTTGCTCTTGAAAATGAACAAATTCAGGAAGCAATTGAAGAGTTACTCTCGCGTTTTGATCGCTTTCAAGAACTCATCAAGCAGGTACAAAACGTATCAGACACCATGGTGGTCGCATCATTATCTGTTGACCAGAGAAAGAAGGTGGCGTTAGGGAACGGGAACCGGGAATTAGGGCTTCATTCGTTTGACTCTGCACATCATCCTTCTGCATCTAGTCTTCAGTTATCGGCTTCTGGATTCTCCTTGGCAGAGTTTGATTCTTTGGAAATGGATCGCTACGGAGCGCTACACTCCTCGTTGCAGGGAGTCCTGGAAGAAGTAGCGCAGCTCAAAGAAGCAGTGGATGATATTGCCTTATTTAGTGGACGCTCGAATCGAACAATTCGACAGGAGCGTCAAATGCTCTCTCAACTGCGGGATGAACTCATGTGGTCTCGCATGCTGCCAATTGGTAACGTGCTGAGTCGTTTTCCCAGAGTATTGCGGGATATGTCTACCACTTATCACAAACCCGTCAGCTTAAAACTAACAGGAACAGAAGTACAGGTTGAAAAAGCCATTGTGGAGAAGCTCTATGACCCGCTTCTGCACTTACTTCGGAATGCCTTTGATCATGGCATTGAGCCTCCAGATATTCGGCGTCAACGAGGAAAACCAGAGCAAGGCGAAATTGAAATTCGAGCGTATCACCAGGGCAACCAAACCGTTGTTGAAGTACGGGATGATGGTCAGGGTCTCAATTTGGAGCGTATCTGTTCTCGGGCACTTGAAAGAGGCTTGTTGTCGCCAGAACAATTGGCAGTGACTCCTACGACTGGGCTGTTTGAACTGATCTTCGAGCCAGGTTTTTCAACCGCAAGTCGGGTGAGCGAACTTTCTGGACGGGGTGTCGGGCTAGATGTCGTTAGGGCCGAGCTACAATCGCTGAAAGGTACGATCACTGTAACCTCCTCGCCTGAACAGGGCACAACCTTTACCTTACGCCTGCCATTTACACTAACGGTCGCCAAATTACTGGTTTGCTCAGTGGGTTCCTCAACTGTAGCACTACCAATCGACAGCATCGCCAGGATTATTACTCCCCAAGCCGATCAGACTCACCAAGCTGATAGCCAGCAATTTTTAACCTGGCAAGAGCAGTCTATTCCTATTTATCGATTGGTCGATCTTTTGGGCTACAACTGTCCATTGCCAGAATCCTTTAGCAATCCAGCGGTCAGTGTCTCCTCAACAGAAAACAGCACTCAACCGCTGCTGCTGATCCGTCGGGAGCAAGAGATGTTTGTTCTAGAAGTTGACAATCTAGTTGCTGAACAAGAACTGGTGATCAAACCCTTTGGCTCAATGATCACTCCTCCCAACTATATTTCTGGCTGTACTATTTTGGGAAGTGGCACTCTGATTCCCGTGATTAATGGGGCTTTGTTGCTAGAAGAGTTTCTGGCGCAGAGCAAAACTACCATATCCGCCATAGCACCTGCAACCGAGTCGTTAGCCACTGATAAACAATTTTCGGCACACGAGAACGTAGCTCCCAACAAGACACACACAACGCCTACAGTGCTTGTTGTTGACGACTCTGCTACCGCTAGGCGAGCTTTGGTTTTCACTTTGGAGAAAGCTGGCTATCGAGTTTTGCAAGCGCGGGATGGATGGGAAGCCATCGAACAACTGCGGCACAGTTCAATGGTGCAACTGATGATTTGTGATGTCGAAATGCCTAAGATGAATGGGTTTGAGTTTCTTGACTACCGTCGCCAAGACCCTCAGTTGGCAAAGATCCCTGTGGCAATGCTAACAACCCGTAGTAACAGTAAACATCGCAGTTTAGCAATGCATTTAGGCGCTAGCGCTTACTTCACCAAGCCTTACATAGAATTAGAGTTTCTATCGGCACTCAGAAACATTGTTGGTCAGGACGCGCCTCAAAATACGGGTTACTTATGATATGAGTTAAAATTCATATTTTCTAAAAATCAATGATATTGTTTAATCACATGGTCTTGTTAATAAAACAAGACCATTTTTGATTGTGATGAGCACTCACGGCTATAGCAATCCGATTTGACTTGGGAAACGATTGTGGTAATTGTTATTGATCATTGGTTATTGGTCTAGTGAGGCAATGAATAACAACTGACCAATGACGAATGACAGTAATCCACTCTTTTCACGAATCATTTGGGGTCGCTATAGAAGGCATTGCTTTTAAAGGATGCTTTTGATAAATTGGCAAAGACCTTATGTCTCAAAAAACAAGAGAAACGGCAATCCTAGTTTCACTCCTCCTGATCACAGCAGGACTAATCGGTGCAGGATTTTGGTGGGCTAGTGGTTGGTCTGGTCTTGAAAATGTTAGCGACTTGTTCGTGGGTTCCCAGGTTGGTAGCGGGGAGAAACTACAGGAAGCCCAAGGGAAGGCTAAAACCTTTGCCGAAGTGCCAAATGTTCCATCGGGGTTATTTAACTATGGAGGTAGTACAACTTGGGCACCCATCCGAAAAATAGTAGACCCCATTATTCCAACCACCTGGTCACAGTTTCAATTGCGCTACACAAATCCAGCCAGTGATAAGCCTGGCTCTGGTACCGGCATCAAGATGCTGTTAGAGGATCAGCTTGCTTTTTCTCAGTCCTCCCGCCCAATCGAAGACGAAGAATACCAAAAGGCAAGACAACGCGGTTTTACCCTCAAAGAGATACCAGTGGCGATTGATGGAATTGCGATCGCCGTTCATCCATCTGTGAAAATTCCTGGTCTGACTGTCGCCCAGATCAAAGGTATCTACACAGGCAAAATTAACAACTGGAAGCAAGTCGGTGGTCCAGACCTCCCTGTTACTCCATACTCTCGATCTCGAGAAGCTGGTGGTACGGTTGAATTCTTTATAGAAAATGTTTTGGAGGGTGGGAAGCTTGGTTCTAACGTCAAGATTGTTTCTGACACAACCAGTGGCTTGAGGAAAGTGGCTTCAGATTCTGGTGGTATCTATTATGCCAGTTCTACCCAGGTAGTGCCACAGTGTAATGTTAAACCTTTGCCGATTGGTTATCAACCTGATCAACTGGTTCCTCCCTATCAGGAGCCTTTTGTGGAGCTTTCTCAATGTCCAAATCGGCGCAACCTCCTAAACAGGGCTGCCATACAAAGTGGAGAATATCCCATTACTCGCCGATTATTTGTGATCATTAAGCAAAACGGTCAAGAGGATGAACAGGCTGGTAGAGCTTATGCCGCTCTGTTATTGAGCGCTCAGGGTCAGGAGTTGATTAAGAATGCTGGATTTATTAGCCTTCGCTAGCTAGTTGAACTCACAGATCTATCTTTTGTCCCGAGTTTGTCACCTTTTTGTCCCTGATTTGTCTATCTTCTTTTGCTTAACTAAAGGTAACAATCTACATTATTCATCTAGAATTTCAATATCTTTACTATCAATGCGTTCTAAGAATCAGCTTCTTCGTGTTCTCTGCGGCCTTCAAGCTGTTGTCTGGTGTAGTGCTAGCTTAAGCCAGCTAGCGATGGCAGGTTAGCTCTGAGGTTAGACCAACTGCTCTGATAATTGCTGCCACTGACCCCGGCAACTTCCTTGTTGCTGTGTTATTAGGCTTAACATATCAACTAATACGGCTTTTTATCACATAGAATTCAAGCAAAAAACGCATTACTTACTAGGGTTTTGTTATGTCTTCTTGGCTCAAAGACCGCTTCTTTGCAACACCAGAACAATCACTAGAGCAAGCTTATCAGGCTGCGTTGAAAATCGAATTCATTGAAGGCAGATATTTCAATGGTGACAAGATACGTAATAATGGTCACATTGAGTTTCCCCAAGAAGAATTCGAGAAAAATTTGGACATTCTTCAACAAAGAATGAAAGAATTCAATGGCAGCAGATCTACACTTGGCAAGCTCGGACAAGATCACTTGATGAGGCTGATATTTGTAGAGGGAATCTTAGCAAAATATACTACTACCAATCCAGACACCTCTGCGCTGGCTCCGGTCTCATCTCCAACAACTTCCAGCCCAGTCGTCAATAACAAGTCATATCCATCGCCCATAAATATCATTAACGTAAAACCAGTCCCCTCTGGCAAGAGAAAAAAACAAACTTCAAAAGATTTAGACTTGCAAGGGTACACTGAGTCAGACAATGGTAAGCCTGGAGTACTGCCAAAGTCAATCAAGAAGACGCTCGATAAAGTCAAAAACGATCTGAGTCCTGGAGCTGAAGAAGACGTCGTCAATGCATTTCGCCGCTCTAGAGCACAAACAGTTATTGCTCTGAGGCTTTTGGCGTTGTTAATTATTGTCCCCCTATTGACGCAACAGATATCTAAAAATTTCTTGATTCTTCCGATTGTAGAGAAGTACAGGGGAGGAGAGGAAGCACAAGTCTTCTTAAACTCTGAGATGAAGGAGGAAGCTCTCGAGGAACTACACATGTTCAAAGAAGAGCTCGAATTGGAAAGCCTAATCGGTTCTGCTCCTCGGCTTAGTGCAGAAGCGCTGGAGGAGCAAGTTAAACATAAAGCAGTTGAAATTGCAGAGGAATTTCGGCATAAGAGTCATAGTGCTGTCAGCAACGTTTTTGCTGATATAGTGGCGCTTTTCGCTTTCGCCCTAGTCTTGTTGTTCAGACGACAAGATATTGCTGTGCTCAAATCTTTCATAGACAATATTGTGTATGGTCTGAGCGACAGTGCTAAAGCGTTTGCCATCATTCTAACAACTGACATATTCGTGGGTTTCCACTCTCCTCATGGGTGGGAGGTTCTGCTTGAAAGCTTGGCAGCCCATCTGGGAGTTGCAGCCAATCGCAGTGCGATCTCTCTGTTCATAGCAACAGTCCCAGTTGTCGCTGACACAATGGTTAAGTACTGGATCTTCCGTTCTCTCAGCCGGATGTCTCCTTCGACAATGGCTACCTTGAAGGAAATGGATGATTGATGTTCAATGCCTGTTTGCCCTGATGAAATGAAACTTTTCCTAGTAGGAATGGCACTTAATTAAAGCGATCGTAAACTGCAGGAGAATAGGCTAAAAAAGTCTCCAAGTCCTGATTAGGAAACAGTTCGAGACTTGGAGATTCAATTCAAAACCATATCAGCCTCGCAAGTGTTTTGTAAATTTTCGACGTGCTTAATTATGAAAATGACTCAAGGCTCAGAATTCCGCAATATACTTATGTTTGCCAAAGTTGAAAAATATATCAATATTGGCAACAAGTGGATATCACAAACGTCTGAAAAGGTATTAGAGGAAGTCCATAAAACTGCGGAAGTGATAGGAAAATTTGAATCTGAGAAAAAATATCTCAGTTCAAGCACATCGCAAGTACAAAAATATGTTAATATAGCTAAAAAATGGCTCCTAGAAACACCTGAAAGAGCGTTAGACGAAGCTTACAAGGCTGCGCTAGTTCTTAACAAAATTGAAGATGAGTATTTTGCTGGATCTGAAATCACTTCAGTTTCAAATTCCAGTGATAGTGTAGCCACATATTTTGATTTGAAAACCCAAAAATATCGGCTCACTATCGAAATCAGAATGATGGAATTCAGGGCAAGCTATTCTATCATTGACACTTCAAATGTGAGTCCACATACTTTAGGTGAATCCAGCATGACCTTAGAGAAGCTGAAATTCATCAATGAAGTCCTGACTCGTCATTCTACAAAGCAAACCAATATGTCAATACCAGCAGAGAGTTCTGCTTTGGTAGGGGAGCAAATAGCAGGTGTTTTTGAGCAAGAAATTTCTAACCAACTAGGTAGTAAGTGGCAATTGTTGGAATCCTTCTATCTGCCTATAGAACAAGAAGAAAATAGCCTAGACTCTCAAGCTCCCACTACAAGGGACATTCAGCCACAAACACAATTGTATACTCCTTTAACTGGAGATCCACAATTGCATACTGCTTTTGCAGAAGAAAATACCCTAGAGCCTCAAGCTCCCACTATAAGGGACATTCAGCCACAAACACAAACTCCTTCAACTGGAGGTAGGGCACAGAAAATAGGGCTGGCTTCAATCGTGTTTGCTGCGGGATTTGCAGGAGGAGCTTGCTCTTGGGCACTATTTTCATCCCAAGACGCTGTAGCCAATAACAACATACACCATAACCTAACACAACAGGTGAATTCCAACCGTATTCAGAAGACTATCAGTACTGATGCAATATCCAGCCCCTGTGTACCTGAGATCATTTCCTCAGAGTCCGGCTTTTCGCGATGATGCTTCCCAAAAGGCTCCTGAACTAACGGAGTGTAAGAGTTGGGAATTCTTAAATATTCAGTTTCAGGGATTTGAAAATAAACCAGAATAGACCTATGGCGGCAAAAATACCCACAAATACGACCACGATTTCTACTATCTCAAGTTTGATTTCGAGAGCAGCATTTTTGTTAAGTGGATGCACTGCTAATGGCACTTTAAACTAGGAGAAGCAGTCTGAGCTAAGGTCAGCAAGCCCTTGTTCAACACTTGCTTGACGTTATGCTCTATATTCTGTGGCAAATATAGGTTTTGAACGACAGAATATCTAAATTTCCTAGATTCTTGAGTTACTGATAATAACAGGGGTATTGTCGGTATTGCTGTTAAGGTAAGCAGCAGAAAACGTTTGTGTAGAGACTAAACAGGGAAACGTTTGTGCAGAGGTTGAAACATTAAACTAGGCAGAATGCAATTTCTAACTTAAATGAACTGGTCAATTTGTTGTCCACATTTTTTTAATACTTCCAACGACTGAGAGTGGAAAACGTTTCCCCTGAAAACTTCTGTCTGCCCTTTCCAGAAGTATTATTCATCTCCTTATTCTGGCTGCACTGGCTGCTGTTGGGATTTTCATTATGGTAAAGTGGCTTATTTTGTGAATACTGTTTGAGATAGTATCCCATACCATAAGCTGTCGCCACAAAATCATCCGGTGCGCCATTTGCCTTGAGCTTCTGTCTTAAACGTTTGACAAGAGCCTTGACTGCATCTTCCTCTGGAGGCTCGTCAAAAGACCAAAGGTTTTCTAAGATTTTGCTGCGACTCAAAACGCTACCATTACTGCGAAGGAGAAGCTCTAACAGACGATATTCTTTAGGAGTGAGCTGCAAAGGCTGATTTTCATAAATTGCCTGACAAATATTAGGGTCAAGTTGCAAGTTTTCCCACTCCATCACAGGAGATAGAGTAGTATGTCCACGACGCAACAAAGCTCGGATACGAGCAGACAGTTCTTGCAGCTTATATGGTTTGATCACATAGTCATCTGCACCTGCATCTAAGCCTGCAACTATATCAGTAGTGGCATCTCGAGCAGTTAAAAGGAGAATTGGCATAAGGTAACCTTGAGAGCGTACCTGATGACAAAGGCTAACACCATCAAGCTTTGGTAGCATGATATCCAGCAAAAGTAAATCGTAAGCAAAAGTCCTTACAAAATCCAAGCCCTTTTCACCATCGCTAGCAACATCAACAATGTAGTGTTGCTCAACAAGAGCTTCTGCAAGTGACTCTGCAATGTGCTTATCATCCTCTGCTAGCAAAATCCTCATAATTCACAGCTTCCTTGAGAGACGGCATTGTCGAAACGGCAGATAGCACTTTTCAAGGTTTTGCCTCAAACTACTTTGTAGCCAGCAGTTTCAGCAATGCAGATATTTCATATCTAACTATCTATAAATTCGTGAGAAAAAGTGAGAAGGTTTTTTCTACAATTCCACTGGAGCTTATGTTGAAAGAGAATTGGAAAAGTTCAATCCTTAATATCCCCCAAAGTTTTTTGTCATTTTAAACATTCAACCTTTCAATACTTAATAAGCACACCCACGATTATAGCTGAGGTGGTTACAAAAAAAAATGCTTAATCCTAGAATTTTTAATAGTTTATTTAAATGTAAAAAGAGAATTTTGAGCAAACTGAGTTTTTTCTTTTATATGTTGCTTCCATCTCATGAAATCCTTTTGTTCTGTTTCGAAATTTTGACAAGCTGACAGAACCGGGAGTTATTGAATCATATTTCGATTCAGCAACTTCCATTCTCGCCAAGAATCACTCTGCTTAAAAGGCTAATTTGCAGACATATATATTACCTTTATAGAAAAAATTTTTTAAGAAGTAAATTGGGGTAGATTGAGTAAACTATCGTCACTTAACCTGACAAAGTATAGGCTAAGAAAACTCTAAGCCTTACTCAAAACCCTAGTATCGTAACTATAAAGTTTATCTATGTATTATTATAGTATAACAATCTTAACGAGACAAGATAGCAATTTTGCTTTGATGCTTCAGTAGGGAGACCGTTTAGACAATCTCAATATAAATAGTATTAAGTAATAGTTGCAAATGAATTAATAAGTAGAGCTTATGCATTGAGAACGCAACTATAAGCATGCTCCTTTTGAGCGTAGCGTGCGCCTGGGGCGCATAGCGGCTTTAAGGGAGAGTAGAGTTGAATTATACATACATTGAATGTATAATCTCAGCAGATACTTTGCAATCACTCAGAAGGATGATAAGCAAAGACAATTTGCTATAGGTCTTATAGGTGCAAAACCCAAGCAATGATCCTACAGCAAACCGACACCCAACAATCATGAATTAATTGCTGCTGAAGAATACGCAACTATTCAGCTTACTGCAAACTACTTTCCTCTTTGATTTCTTCTTGGGTGTGGATGGCTAGACGTTCATCGGGCAACTGCCCGTGAGAAAGCAGCTTGTCATTGGACATAGCTTTGAGTTTTGATGTAAATGACTCTGAGCAAGTGCTCGTTTGCGGTGTGAATTGTTCTATCGGGGGATTATTGGTAGCCACTGGGGGCAAATTCTCCTCCTGGTGAGGAACTGAGGTAGGAGGAGTCAGAGATGAGAACGAGGGAGGGACGGAGGGGCGAGCAAAAATATTCTCACGTCCCCGCGTCTTGGCATCTTTGCGTTGCCGTATCTCCATGTTTTCAGTTTCCGCCTCCCCGTCGGTGATCGGCAGTCGTACGCCAGTCCCCTCAACGGAACGGCAGTTGTTACTACGGGGGGCTTTGGGATCTTGACGGAGGAGCCAGCCCTCCCTAATCTCCACCATGTCCTGTGCTTGCGGCACGGCACTGGAAGGAGATGCTGAGTCCGTGGTGGGATATGCTTCTCGAACGGGTGCCTCGCTCCGCGAGGAGCTTTCGCTAACACGTTCGCGTGGCGTACCCTTTGCACTTAATGTGCGCGGCTCGCTAACGTGGGAATCCCCAGTTCCCCACATCTGTGTGTCCTCATGCAGTGAGGTTAAACTTTGGGGAAACTTACTGCAAATAAGGCGTTCAAATTCCATATTGAAATGAAAAATCGCCTGTCCTCGCCGCTGCCAACATATTAATATTTGTTGCACCGAAATAGCTTTGTAGCGACCTTGATAGAGCGCCTCAATCACTGCCAAGTGTAGCCAGTTTCCTGGGTATTGTTTTTGCCAAAGGTCAACTAGCTCACTGGCACTGTAACCACTGAGGTCGAAACTATAGTGAATTAATAGAGCTATTGCCAAGTCGGCAGAGGTGTCCAAGGCTGGTATAAACATCTGACTCTCAGCTTCAGCCAATACGCATAAATCTTGCTCCCATCTCATACACCCTATCGTGTTTTTAGCTACAGTTTTTTTGTTAAGTGCTTCCAAGTATATAGGCGAAGTGCTTTTCATTTTACTTTTCAAATGAAGAAGCGGAAACGATATAGGGCGAATTAATACTAGGAGTTCGCCTAATCGCTACTAACGCCTGATAAACCATAGCAGCCACTTCTCCCCGTGTCGCCTCTCGATTTGGCTGGAGTAGCTTGGGGTCGGGATAATTCACGACAATTTTGTTTTGGGTGGCAGTAGCGACCGCAGTGCGAGCATGGTTAGGGATCGTATTACGGTCACTGTAGCCGAGTAAGGGATTGTTATTAGCAGCTTTTAGGGCAAGTCCATTCACTAACGAGACGATGACCTGTAATCGGAGTACATTTTGCTCGCTTCGGAAAGTGCGATCGCTAAATCCGCCAACAAAGCCACCTTGGGCTGCAATTTGTATGGCACTATAAGCCCAAAAATCCTTGGGTACGTCTGTAAAAACAGGTACGGCGCGTTTGGAAATGGGCTTGAAGCAAGCAGCAACTAAAGCCGCATATTCGGCGCGAGTGATGGAGGCTTCTGGTTGAAAAGTCCCATCAGCAAAGCCGTTCATCAAATTCCGTTGATACAACGCTTCCACAAAAGCCGCTGCCCAATGCCCAGCCATATCGGAAAAACTCGTGCTAACTAATACGGGTCTGGGAGTATTCTCTGTTGCAGTGATTAACTCTACTAGCCCCTTGACCTGAGTAGGGTTCAACTGGTTGCCTACGGAAATCAATTGAACTGAGGTGTTATTTTGGATATCAAACTGCCCGTTATGGCGAAAAATGTTACCCGCTTGGTTTTGAGTGCTGCCTAAGTCGGGAGTGGCGTTACCATTAACCAATAGTCCTCGTTGAATATTGTTTTCGATGAGATTATTCTGCACCACAGGCCGGGCATCTCGTGAAAGAGCGATCGCATTTCGGTTTTCTGATAGAGTGTTATTTGCAACCAACGGGGCAGCAAAGTCACTTATGGCTATTCCCAAAGCATTTTTTTGCAAAATATTCCGCAACACTTCCCCTTTGCTATTGCCTGCCATGACCAACCCAGCGATACCGTTTTGCACAAACACGTTGTCCTGAATGAGTGGTTTGGCAGTACCGCTGACAAACACTCCTTCGCGACCGCATTTGATAAATGTGTTGTTAGCTAAAGTTGGTACTGTGGATTCAATCCAGACGCCAGTGCCTTTTTCCAGAGGATTTATAACAGTGACACCCAACAGTTGAGCATTAGTAAGTAATAGGAGTGTCATATTTTGCACACCAAAACTTTCGCTCTTATACTGCCCACTCCCGGAAATCACAATGCCTTGACCTTTGGTTGCTTCGTGACCCACCACGCTTACACCCGGTGGAATCACCAGTGGAAAAACCTCACCACTAGCAGTGCTGTAAACTCCAGGTGCGAGCAGAATCATCTTGGGTGTTGTGATGTCCTTTAAGGCACGGGAGATAGTTTTATATGGGTTCAATCGTGTCCCAGCATTGGCATCATTGCCAATTGCAGGGTTGACATAAACAGTGAGTGTGGCCACGACGGTAGAGTTGACCATTAGTTGTTAATAGACAAATTTTAAATAATCACAATCTTAGATATAGATAACTCTACAACTGTGTTTACACAAGAATATTCCTGCGCCAAAAAATTATGTTGATCACTGCTGAGTCCTGAGGAGATACTCTCACGGCAAATTTTCGGTGTTCCTTTGCAGTGAGCACTCATAACTCAACACTCAAAACTGTTTTGGGGGATTGAACAAGGCGATCTGCACGAATCAATTTCCATAGCTTGAAACATTTTCCTGAAACAGCGAGTACTTAGGGGAAAATAAACAATGGCACACTCAATACTTAGTACTCAAGACTCAGGATTGTTTTAGTGATTTATTATGGTTTGATACCTTATCATTTGCAATCGGCTAAAGCGGATGATTTCAGTTGAGCATCTGAGTAAAATATACGGCTCTACCTTAGCAATTACTGATGTCACATTCAATGTAGAACCCGGAGAGATTTTGGGGTTTTTAGGACCGAATGGCGCTGGCAAAACGACAACCATGCGGATTTTAGCTGGATACCTACCAGCAACCAGTGGTACAGCCCGGATAGCTGGCTTCGATGTCCATGAAAATTCTCTCCTAGTGCGCCAACGCATTGGTTATTTACCAGAGACACCGCCGTTATATCCAGAAATGACGGTGGAGGGATTTTTGTATTTTGTGGCGCGGATCAAGGGAGTAAGCGCAGGCGATCGCACGAGGAAAGTAACAGCAGCTATGGAACGCTGCAATTTACAAGACAAACGCCACGTCCTGATTCGCAAACTTTCCAAAGGATATCGTCAGAGAGTTGGCATTGCCCAAGCTATTGTTCACGATCCACCAGCCATCATTTTGGACGAACCCACAGTAGGACTTGACCCCCGGCAAATCATCGAGGTACGAAATTTAATTAAAAGCCTTGCTGGAAGCCACACAATTATTCTTTCTACCCACATTTTGCCAGAGGTGAGCATGACCTGTAGCCGCGTGGCAATCATCAATCGTGGCAAATTAGTAGCAACGGATACCCCAGACAATCTCATGCTCCAGTTGACAAAAGGTTCTGGGTATGAAATAGAGATTGAGGGAGAACCTGCTCTAGCCAAACAAGTAGTGCAAAATGTACCAGGGGTAAGTTTGGTTGAATCAATTCCTACAGTGGGAATGCATAGTCATAGCCCCTTAAGGGAAAACCGAGCTTACCTGCGGGTGATATCACAACTGGGAACTGAACCGGGAGGAGATATTGCAGCAGCGTTGATAGGTACAGGATTTGGTTTACACGAAATGCGGCGTGTTAGCGCTACTCTGGAAGATGTATTTTTGCAACTGACAACAGAAGAAAAAAATTTGGAGACTGAGACACAAACAGCAGAAGCCAAGGAAGGAGAAGCCGCCTAGATGGGTGTTGTACTGGGTAATATTATTGCCATTTATCGCCGAGAGTTACAGAGCTATTTTGTCTCACCTCTGGCATATGCAATTGCTGGCGTTTTTTGGTTTCTATCTGGGTTATTCTTCGTGCTCATTTTGATGGGACCAGAGGGCATTCTGCAAACAGTAGCTGCATTAGATTTACAAGGACAACAATTTGGAGTGCCAGTCCCACCAATAGATGTTCCTTACGAATTTGTCAGGGCATTCTTAGATCGGATGGGGTGGCTGTTGTTGTTTGTGCTGCCAATTCTCTCTATGGGACTTTATGCCGAAGAACGCAAACGCGGCACTTTGGAACTTTTAGCCACATCACCAGTCACAAACTGGGCAGTCGCTGTAGGTAAATTATTAGGAGTGTTAACCTTTTTCACAACAATGGTGATGCCTATGCTGGCATTAGAAGCCATTGCTTTGAGTGCGTCCAACCCACCCATACCGCCAGCCATTCCCTTGCTGGGGCATTTGGCATTAATCTTACTAGCAGCAGCAATTTTGTCTTTGGGAATGTTCATTTCCTCTTTAACAGACAGTACAATGCTGTCTGCCGTCCTCACATTTGCATTAATTTTATTACTGTTGTTTGTTGATTTAATTGCTAAAAATATTGGTGGTTCTCTAGGAGAAGCTCTAGGCTATCTATCGTTGCTGAAACATTACAACACCTTAGTACAAGGGATTTTCGATACCAGCAGCGTAATTTTATTTGCCAGTTACATCATTTTAGGCATCTTTCTTACTGCTCAATCAATTGATGCACTCCGCTTTCAACGTTCATAGTCATGAGTCATGAGTCAACGTTAGTAGGGAGTAGGTAGTAGGTAGTGGTTAGTGGTTAGTAACAACCAACAACTACCAACTAACAAATGACAAATGACAAATGACACAGGACAAATGACTAAAAAAATGAAGACTATTGCTAAAAGGAATCCCTGGAAATTTTTGTTTTGGTTCGGTCCGTTTCTAGTAGCTGCGGGCTTAACGTCTGGGTTAGTATCAAATAATTGGGGGCTAATCCCGTTAACATTGATCATTTTGGGAACGGTCATCATTGGATTGTGGCTAGTATGGCAAAACCAACAGAATCACTGGTGGGGACAACGTTCCACCCAAGCTGGTACTAATGCCTTGGTTGCAACTTTGGCAGTTTTGGCAATTTTAGGATTCATTAACTTCTTGGGGACTCGCTACCATACACGAGTTGACTTAACAGAAACTAAGTTGTTTACTCTTGCTCCCCAGTCACGGGAACTAGTGCGTTCCTTGCAAGTACCCACAAAGGTATGGGTGTTTGATGTCAATCAAGACCCCGTAGACCGGGACTTGCTGGAAAATTATCGTCGGCAAAGTTCAAAGTTTAATTTTGAGTACGTAGATCCGCAGGGTAGACCAGGATTGGCACGCAAGTTTGGTGTCAAAGACTATGGAGAAGTCTATTTGGAATCTGGGGATAGACGGCAGCTGGTTCAAGTGGTAGGTCGCACCGAACGCCTATCGGAAGTGAGGTTAACGAATCGTCTACAACAAATCATCAGCTTAAGTACCGCTAAAGTTTACTTCCTTCAAGGTCACGGCGAACACCAACTTTCAGGGGGAGAGGGTGCAATATCGCAAGCGGTTCAAGCATTAAATGACAAAAATTACACGACCTCTGCTTTAAATCTGGCAGAAAAGTCTAGTGTTCCCCAAGATGCGGCTGTTGTGATAGTTGCAGGTCCAAAGCGATCGCTGTTTGAAAGCGAAATCAAAGCTTTGCGGGACTACCTGAATCGAGGTGGTAACTTACTGCTGATGATTGATCCGAATACCGACCCCAAACTAGAGAGTTTATTGGCTGAGTGGGGTGTAAAGTTAGAGAATCGTCTGGCGGTTGATGTCTCTGGGAACGTTGGACTTGGTCCTGCGGCACCTTTAGTGACTCAATACGGCAAACACCCGATCACTAAAGATTTTGGCAATGGCATCTCTTTTTATCCGTTAGCACGACCAATTGACACAACCCCAGTAACTGGGATTGAGGCGACTCCCTTGTTGCTCACCAAACCATATCCTAATAGCTGGGCAGAAAGTGACCAGGAAAGTGAAAACTTGCAGTTTAATCCCCAAAGCGATCGCAAAGGTCCTTTAACCTTGGGTGTAGCATTAACAAGAAAACCATCAGCTCAATCTGAAACCAAATCTAACCCCACCCCCACACCCACAGCAGCAACCACTCAAACCCCAGCTAGCCCAACTCCTAACGCCAAGCCTACTGCGACACCCACAGCACCCAAAACTGAGAGCAAAGCTAGCCCAACTCCTACCGCCAAGCCTACTGCGACACCTACAACAGCGGGAACCACTGAAACTAAGGCTAGCCCCACCCCCACAGCTTCTCCTACTCCCTCCACTCCTTCGGCTGAGTCACGGATGATCGTATTAGGAAACTCAGATTTCGCTATCAATGGCTTGTTTGATAAGCAGCTGAATGGAGATGTGTTCCTTAACTCAGTCACTTGGTTGAGTCAGCAGGATCGGCAACCCCTTTCGATTAGTCCTAAGGAAGCCAAAGACCGTCGCATCAACCTATCAGCAGCACAAGCCAATCTTTTAGAGTTGTCGTCTCTGCTGATTTTACCCCTGATAGGGTTGGTGGCGGCGGCTATTCTTTGGTGGTTACGACGATAGAAAAATTATGAATTATGAAAATTTTATCATTCATAATTCATAAATCCTCTTTCTTACTCATTTATGAAGCTACAAAAGACGACTTTAATTTTGATACTGCTGGCGCTGAGTTTAGGTAGTTTTGTTTACTTTTATGAAATTAAAGGTGTACCTCAGCGAGAGGAAATAAAGGAGAAGAAGCAGCAAATTTTCTCCTTTAAGGAGGATGATGTACAAACTTTGACGGTAAAAACTAAAAATCAGACTTTAAATGTGGAACGTAGTGGTAAGTCTGATGAACCCAAATGGTTAATAAAATCTCCTGAAGTTACCCCAGCAAGTAACGCCGTTGTGGGTTATTTGATGAATTTGCTCGTGAAGGGAAAGAGCGATCGCATAATATCAACCTCAGCTAACCAGCTTGCAGAATTCGGTTTAGAGCAGCCTCAAGCAACTATCAATGTAAAACTCAAAAATCAGAAAACACATCAGTTGATTTTGGGTAAGCCTGACTTTAATCGGCGTTTCATGTATGCTCAAGCTGACCCTCCTGCAAAATTTGATGGGAAGATTGATGTGCTGTTGGTATCTACGGATTTTGAAAATGCGGTGAATCGAGAACTCTTAGAGTGGAAACAACTCCAACCCATAGATGATAATGTGAAAAAAGCTACGCCCAATCCTGCTCAACCTACTCCAGCAAACAGCAAATAGCAGCTTTATTTTGATTTAACCTGATGGCACAAGCACTTTGTCACTTGATATCACTCTTCATGACTACTGCCAGTTTTAGGTATGTTTATGAGTAAATCTATGATGTCCTTGTGCTTCTTATGGAACTTTAGTAATTCCCAGTAAGCAAAAGGGACGACTATTGGCCATAAAATAGTAGCTATGACCAAAATTACAATAGAAATTAAGCGCTGATCTGAATCGATATCTTCATCTGCTAGAAAAAATCCTAGCCATTCATTGAAGAAACAGTAAGCCATTACCAAGTAAACTATAGTTGATAAATGAATAAAAAGTATTTGCGCCATGAGAATAATTTTGTTGTAAATAATACTCAGTGCCAAGGTAAACTAACCTCATAGAATGTGGCAAGAATCTATCAATTCTAGGGTTTATGTATTTAAAATATCCGTGATTATTATCAGATAACTGTGTCTTATATTATACTTAGTGATTTTTGTTAACCTTTAGCTTAAAGAACTATTTAACTATATTCTATATAAAATAAATTGTCGTGTATTTTTACTACCTTTTATCAAGTTAACTCTTAGCTACAGGTGCTGACCCTTTGCGATGAGCAAGGGAGAATAATTATAAAATTCATTACAATACAATTATAGTGAATAGCTAACTGTTGTATAGATACTTTACCTACCCACACTTATAGACCTATGGGATTATGGAAGTAGGCTGCCAGACAAAACTTTCCATACAACAAAGTATCATTAGTCTTTCAATGTGTCCATGACAAGTCCAACAGCAACATTGCTCATTTCCTGCCCTGATCAAAAAGGATTGGTGGCGAAAATTGCCAATTTCATCTATGCTAATGGGGGCAATATTATTCATGCAGATCAGCATACAGATTTTGCTGCAGGGTTATTTCTCACCCGCATTGAATGGCAGTTAGATGATTTTAACTTACCCCGTGAGTTAATTGCACCAGCATTTAATGCCATTGCTCAACCATTGCAAGCCAAATGGGAATTGCACTTTTGTGATACTATCCGCCGCATTGCCATTTGGGTTAGTCGTCAAGACCATTGTCTATTTGATTTGATTTGGCGACAACGTGCAAAAGAATTTACTGCTGAGATTCCTTTGATTATCAGCAATCATCCTGATTTAAAAGTCGTAGCAGAGCAGTTTGGTATTGACTATTGCCATATTCCCATCACTAAGGAAAACAAACAGGAACAGGAAATCAAGCAACTGGAATTACTACAGCAGTACAAAATAGATTTAGTTGTCTTGGCAAAATATATGCAAATTCTTAGTGGAGAATTTATCGCAAAATTTCCACAGGTCATTAATATTCATCATTCATTTTTACCTGCCTTTGTTGGTGCAAATCCTTATCAAAAAGCTTTTGAACGTGGTGTTAAAATTATCGGTGCGACCTCTCATTATGTAACTGATAATTTAGATGCAGGACCAATCATTGAGCAAGATGTGGTTCGAGTCAGTCACCGTGATGCAGTTGAGGATTTGATAAGAAAAGGTAAGGATTTGGAGCGAGTTGTCTTGGCAAGGGCAGTGCGTTTGCATTTGCAGAATCGCGTATTGGTGTATGGGAATAGAACAGTAGTGTTTGAGTAAATTATGCCCACAGATCTGTGAGCATCTGTTGCTTATCTGTGGTTTTCTATTAAAAAAATTGACTTTTGCCAAAGTTATAATATTTTCATTGTATGAAAAAACAACAAATTTTCAATTTAAAATTATGCTTTAGGTACTTGCGAACAAGTTTCCTGGTGGGATTGTTGTGCTTATTATTAAGTCTAAAAAGTTATGCACAATTACCTCCAAAATACACTGGATTAGCTCCTAATTCTCCCTTTGGTTTAGACTTTGGTTATACTGATCCAAAAACCATAGGTCCAATAGCTAAAGATTTGGGAGTTAAATGGATTCGCGGTATAAAAGTGGATTTTGGGACTTGGAATGGTGATCCTAAAATTCTTAGAGACAGGATAAACACCTTAAAAAGCTATGGCATATCTTCATTACAAACTCCTTTTTATCCGAGAGATTGGAAAGAGGGTGATAAATTAGGACCTCCAAAAAATATAGATGCATATGTACAAAAATTTTATGACTGGGTAGCGGCTACCCATGATTTAATGCCTTATTATGAGCATTGGAATGAACCCTGGGTTGATGAGTGGGCATGGAACGGTGGTACTGCTGAGGAATACAGAGACATAATTAAACGAATTTGGAACAAGGTAAAAGCTGATTTTCCAAAAGTTAATTTAATTGGTGGAGGTTCTTTAGCCTATAACAGAGATGTCATGTATCCTAAGGGAAATGACATAGGATATGTGGATGGATCTGTAAACCATGCATATGCTTTTCCTGGTTCCCATTCCTTCCATAGTACATTGATGCAATTAACATTAGATAAGAAATTTTCTAAAACCCAAGGTAGAGCAGGAGCGTGGCAAACAGAGTTTGGAACATTTCGTGATATGTTCTCCTCAGATCAGGATATATGGGTCGCTCGTACGATACCCTCCAGCTTCTTGCTACATATGTTAGCAGGTCATTATGCTCAAAGACCCGTAAGAGCTTTTTGGTTTAACTGGAGTGGACATGGAATGCACGATATAAAAAATAATGAGGCTGCGAAGGATGCATATAGAACGATGACTCGGGTCTTGGAAGGAACCAAAATAGTGGATGATGTCTTTCCTAATTCAAAATCAATGTGGGGAATCGTGTTTGAAAACGATTATTCAGCAGATAATCGTGCTAGAGCAGCGGTATTTGTTAATAGTCCATTTTATGGTGATATAGGTAATCCATGGAATCCAAATGGAGGTAGTCAGGCTAAAGGTAAGGTTCCCTCTGATGAGTATTCTGGGACTATGTCTATCAATGGTTCAAACATACAAGTCTACGATTACAGAGGAAATAAGATAAACAATTTGAGTAACATTCCTTTGACTCCAGTAGAAGTCGTATATATAGTAGCTGATATGCCTGCTTCAAAATTAAAGCAGATATTGCAGAAGGCTGATTTTAAATTAAAAACAGAAATAAAAGTAACAGCATTATCTTTATCAGGACCTGTTATAAAAGGCAGAACAATCGACATAAAACTAGAGAATGTCGTCAATAAACCTCGTCGTGGAACGTTATCAATAACTCCTCCCAATGGATGGACGTTATCTACAAATAAAATAGCATTTGAAAATTTAAAACCAGGCGAACAGAGAATTTTCAGCTTTCCAATAAATTCTTTCTCTACAAATAGCGAGAATAATTACAACATTAGCTACTCCTTATCAATAAATGGAAAATCATCACCTCAAACTGGTTCTTGGAAGATACAATCAGCGTATGCCCTAAAGAAAACCATAAATGTAGATGGTAATTTGAATGATTGGTCTGATGTCATTGCCACAAATATGGGTGATGGAGCGTATAAGTTCAAAGTAGCATGGGATTCAAATAACTTATATTTTGCCGGAGAAATTGCTGACGATAATCATGCTCCATTCCCTCCATTTAATCCTAGCTTTGAGTGGTTCAGAGAAAATAGAGTCGATGGCGCTAAAGGTGATGATAATACAGATGGATTATTTATTAATATCGATTGCACAAAAAATAATCCTGATGACTTGCTCAAAGGGCACTTGCTTTATGAAAAGGCTTTGGCTGCAGATGTAGATTATGAATTTTTTGCTACCTATAGCACCGGAAATAAAAGTGAGTTGTGGAGATATCGTGCTCCTGGTACAAATCATCAGGGATATTATCCAACCAATGCAACTCTTAATCCGGCTCTTATGAAGATGAATGCTAGTCCATCAGGTGGAGCAGAAGGTCAGATACAATTTGCTCGTTCTGGTAACAAAACAATTTATGAGGGAGCAATTTCTTTAAATGCAATTCCTGAATTAAAGTCAGAATTAACCAGGTTGGAACCAGGAGATTATTATTTCCCTAACCTCGCATGGCGCGTAAATGGAGGAAATCAAGGGAAAAAATTCTGGACTATAGAGTCAGGGCAATGGGAAGAAGGGGGCTATGGCTTTATACCACAATGGTTATCAGGAGGTTTAGCAAACGGAGGACGAGTGATCAGTCGTTGGGCTTTTGTTAATGGAGATGGAAATACATTGCCAGATGGATCGATGGTGTTGAAAAAATAGGGATGATTGGTTTGGCAAAGAAGAACTCATCTATCCTCAAAAAGTCTCATAACTTTAAAACACGTTAACTCGACCATCGTCACGAATGTAGACACTACGATGACCTGGAGTTTGCCAATTAGGACGGAGTTCCACCCGCAACGTTGCAAAGTTTGGTTGAGAGACAATTGCCTTTAAAGATAACCCTGCTTCATTCCAAAACACAAGAGACACGTTTGGTTCTGTACCATCTCCTTGCTTTAACTGTAATTTTTGTCCGGGTTGCAGGGAAAGTGAACCAGTATCATACGGTTTCTCGAATTTAACTAAGTTAGGTGTGCTATTGACTACTTCCACTCTGATGAGTTGACCAGGTTTAAACTCGATTGGGTGTGAACCACACTTGGAGGCACAGGTGCCAGCGAGTGTGGTGCTTGGGTATTCAGTTGCTGTCAGGATAAGGGCTGTTGCTATGAAGGCTACAGATATAAACTTAGACATAGAATCAGGATTTACACAGTTTGGTGCTAGATGCGTAGATTTTAGTACCCAAGCCTAACACCATAAATGGC
The DNA here is from genome assembly GCF_000315565.1 of Mastigocladopsis repens PCC 10914. Taxonomy (NCBI): domain Bacteria; kingdom Bacillati; phylum Cyanobacteriota; class Cyanophyceae; order Nostocales; family Symphyonemataceae; genus Mastigocladopsis; species Mastigocladopsis repens. The sequence continues at coordinate 4,923,806 of NZ_JH992901.1, forward strand.
GTTTTGAGACCCCTTGTGTGTAAATCCTATTACCTAATCTTTGCTTTCCTGCATATTTCTGACTAACTTTGTCACCAGCTTTCTGGGTGTAAATCTTACGGATTGGGCTAATATGTTATTTTTAACACCAGGAATGACAACAGTTTTGCCCTCCAATAAGCCGCTATAGCCAATCTTGGCTACGGTTTCTGCATCCATAATCTTTTGACCGCTCACTAACTTTGAGTCTTCCATCGCGGCTCTTTGTTGAAAACCAGATTCTGTTGGTCCTGGACAAAGAGCAGTCACGGTGACACCTGTATCCTCTAATTCATTGGCGATCGCTTCCGAAAATGATAAGACATAGGCTTTTGTGGCGTAATAAACTGCCATCAGAGGTCCAGGTTGGAATGCAGCAGTCGAGGCAATGTTTAATATTCTGCCAAAGCCTTGCTTGACCATGTCTTTGAGGAATAACTTAGTTAAATGGGTGAGGCACACCATATTGACCTGCATCATTTGCAGTTCAGGTTTTAGGTCAATTTCATGAAAAAATCCATAGGTAGCAAAGCCAGCATTGTTCACCAGCACATCAACCTTGATGCCTTCTTGTTGCAGCTGTTGAAAAATTTCATCTGGAGCGGTTGCTATAGATAAATCCTTGGCTATCACCTTGACTGTGATACGAAATTTTTGTTTGAAGTCATCTGCAATTTGAGCGAGCTTTTGTCCGGTTCTAGCGACTAAAACCAGATTGTAACCATCACGGGCAAATAATTTAGCCAATTCGTAGCCAATTCCACCAGATGCACCAGTAATAAGGGCGGTTTGTTGTCGATTACCCTGGTATGTTGCGGTCATAACTTTCCTCCTAAGATAAGTCATGAGTTATTTGTGGTTTGTGACTCATGACTAGTGAATAACTACATAAAAACAGCCAAGAATTTTGCAAAAAAACTCAACAAATTCGGTAGATGGGCAAGTTTTACGAGCGTTGTCAGATCAGAAAAACCAACCATAAGAATGTAGCCCTTTACCCAAGATATTCACTCCTAGATAACAAATCCACACCACGACAAAGCCTGTAGCAGCTAAAATTGCCGGACGACGCCCTTGCCAACCACGAGTAATGCGGGCATGGAGATAAGCAGCGAAGACTAGCCAGGTGATTAAAGCCCAAGTTTCTTTGGGGTCCCAGCTCCAGTAAGAACCCCAGGCTTCGTTCGCCCATACTGCACCAGCAATAATTCCAATCGTCAGCAAGGGAAAACCCAGCCCAATGACGCGGTAGCTGATATTGTCGAGAGTCTCGGCGAGGGTAAGGCGCTGTGGCGACAGGGGTTGAGGATTTTGGCTTTGGGTTTTGGGTTTTGGGATTGGGGCAGTGAGTACTGCGGTGGCAGCTGCGGTATCACCGTTGCTACCGCTTGCAAAACTAGGTGTGGTGTCGGTGGTGTTTTCCACAGCAGCTACTTGTGCTTGAGAAACTGGCTGACCGGCTTTGTGCAAGCGGTAGCCACCAGTGCCAAAAGAATTACCGTGTAGTTGTATATTTTCACCGTGAGTGACGATTAAAAAGGCGATCGCCAGCAGCGAACCCACTATCAAAGCCGCATAACTGAGCATCATCACGCTGACGTGCATCATCAACCAATTGGATTTGAGGGCTGGCACTAAGGGTTCTGCTCTCTGCATTGATTGGGGCAAAGTTAATGCCGCAAATGCAGTAATGCCCATTGCCACAGGTGCTGTTACTACTCCCACAAGATGGCTACCACTCCTGTTTTCGGCAATCAGATGGATCGTTGTGATGCCCCAAGCCAAGAAAAACAGCGATTCATAAAGATTGCTTAAAGGGAAGTAGCCTGCTTCTAGCCATCGCGCCCCTAGTAAAGTTGCAATACACAGGTTAGCGATCGCCATCCCTGCTGTTCCCAAAGTTGATAAATAAGGTATGCCCTTAAATACTGCCCCTACCCAGTAAAGCAGCATAGTGATAAATAGGACGCAAAAAGTCCCATTATCCAACCAGTTTTGTAGTACTATCAGCTCCATTTCATCTTGTCCTTATTTTGACAAAATCAGCTTTTAAGAGTATAATTACACTCTGATTTTAAAAAACTGCAGAAAATTTGTATTGCGGGGACATTCAATTCCACTACTCTTGCTTGGTAGTTGGGTTCACGATAGTTCAAAAGAGTTGTTATTCTCGTTCCCTAGTACTCTGGCAAGATTGAACTGATGGGTTTGTAGTTGCGCTGTCCAGGCGCTTGGCGCAACTACGAAGGAATTATGCCCATCCCTTTAGACTTGATAACCTATTAGGAACGAGTTTTTGGATGCTCTGCAAAAAGACAAGTTGTCTTAGAAAGTCTTCACAAACTCAATCAGCGCTCTCTTATCTTCATCTGGCAGTTCTGAGCCAAAAGTATGACCCTTGTCCTCAATGAAGTCGGGAGACTTGTTTGCTCTTAAAAGCACCCGTCCAAGCTTGCCCTTGAGTCCACCTTCAGGCTTCAAGTCCTTAAACAGGTTTACGAGATTGAGATCTGTGACTGCCTCTCTTGGATTGATGTTTGCCAACAAGTTAACAGGCATTCCTTTAGGAACGGGAATCTGAATGATTCCCCGCTGAGAAAGCGCCAACGTGCTTTCCTGAGTTGTCCTGCTGATAATTCCCTCACGTTTTTCAGGCCACAGCAGTTTTTCCATCGCATCGTTGTAGGCATCTACACGCCCTTCAACTGATGGATCTTCGTTGTATTTTCCTAAAGAGTTGTTATGGAGAATCGGTGCTGTTGCCCACACACTTATCAGCGAAGGTGTGCGGTAATATCCCACACCGCCAGAACGCACCTCAAATTCGATGGGTTTGCTTTTGTCCAAGGGATTCTCCAGCGTCAGTGTGCCTGGTGACGGCAGTTCCTTGTACGTCTTAGACGAGAACTCCTCCCAGATATGTCCTTTGGTTGCATTTGTTCCCAAAGCACGACTGGCATTGGTGCCAATGAGTGTGACTGGATAGCGCTTGTCATCAGACAAGAAGTTGTGATCGAGGAAATCACTACTGAGGACAGATTCCACGTACCACTGCTTCGCCTTTTCAGGGTCAGCTGCGATTTCCGCAGGAGGCTGTTTGCTGGAATGACACGTTGCACAACTCTGGGCAAAAACAATCTTACCGCGTTTGAGAACCTCCTCGTCCTTGGTCAGGAACACCTCACCTCCAGGCGCATTCGCTAAATGCATCGGCTCGATAGTTTTCAGGAATGCTTCCATATCTGCCATGCGTGCTTCTGTGTTGTTCCAGTCTTGGCACTCCTTTTTAGCCTTTTCGATGTCAAAGGGTCGTTGCGGTTTTCTGCCAAACACTGCATCGTGGAGACTCAACCAGTAATCGCCGCACATGCCGATGTTGACGTAGACGCGCAGTGAGGCATTTGCCACACCTATAGAGTCCGCGCCATCCTTGAGGATATGATTAACCTCCTGGGTCGAACCATCGTTCATCACCTCTGGGTATTTGGGGCGATCGCCTAAATTAAAAATGGGGTTAACCACATTTGGGTTGTTGATGTGATCGGTGGCGATGCGAGAAGTGTCGGAGGTACCCGGCTTCTGTGTGTTCAGCACTTGCCATCTAAAATCATCTGGCTTGAGTCTGGCATCAAATAATGCGTTTTCCTTGATGTACTGGTTACCCAGCGCTGGCACTAGGTTTTCCCATTTCGGGTGTGCCGGATCTTTGGGTGGTTTGAGGGGGTTAAACGCTACGTGACAGATAGCACAGGACTGGCCAATTCGGTAGGGAGGCTCGATTTGTGCGTCTTGTTGATACTGTTCCGGGTTCCATTGGACAGGGTCGAAGTTCGGGTTCTTGAACTTACGCAACCCGATGATGCCAGTTGACTCCGGGTCTTTGCACTTATCCAACAACAAACCGTACTCATCTGGTTCTGTTGCCTTTTCACATCCAGGATCGTTGACTGCGCCAAACTCCTCGAACCGCTTGTCGCGATCTACAATCTTCCCGTCAAGCAAACTCAGTAAATCTACTTCTCCTTCTGTCCTTTTTGCTACATCTCGATAGTACTTATCGTTACCGCCAGTCCATAAGTACCAAGTGCAACGACCCCGATTCTCTGCCTCCGTCAAATTTGGGTCGGGTGGCAGATATCCAATACCGTCACAGTTATTTGTATACTCAGTCCCTGGTGTTTCATTGTATTCGCTGGCAACAGGTATAGACTCACTATACGTGCTTGCCACCGCTGTAGGTGTTCCATAAAAGCCGCCGACTATGCACATAATCACGGCAAGGAGCATCAGACAGCACGTACAAATTAGACGTGTCTTGTTCATAAAATTCTTTGGTCGCAATAGCGAAACCTTTTTATGTGCGTCTCACTTTTACAGTGAGTCATCAATACTTCAACACCAATTCACCGCTTTCCAGAATTGTCTTATGATATTTTTGGCAATTTAAAACGCACACCCATCATCTACGACATTACTACAAAAGATGGGAGATTAAGATTAATTTTCTTAGATTTTTATTTCAAATTTTTTATTTCAAAATTTGTAAATATTTAGGGGCAATCCAGAGAAAAAATTGCTATGTTTATTTCACAAACTCTGAGGAATAATCTAGCTGGGTGTTATCTGTCAATTCCATTCAAAGACATACAAAGTTACCCCACCTATATTTAACAGAAGACTGAAAATGCGATTTAGGTTGAGTTGACCTGAGCGCTTTGGATGAACTGCATAAGCTCAAAACCCTGGCATCTATTTATTTAGTGCATACAATTTGGTGAAACTTATCCAAACTACTGACTAAACTCAAATAAGCAATTTAAAACTCTTTCAATTCTCCCATTACCAATTCAAAATGGTTAAGACCAATGAGTGGAAACATCTTGGTTTATTATTGCACGCCTAGTAAATTCATCAACTAACTATTAAATCTAAAGAGCACATCCGAAAAGTATTGCAGCTTGAGTTTATAGGTATGAGGAATGTTTACAGAGGTGGTCGATAGATTGATGCGGAGAACAACCGATATTCTGATGGCTGCTCTTATGACACACCCCAGAAAATAAAAGAGAATAGAATATGGAAAACGATATTATCTTCGAACCCCTGAAATTTCGTAATCTCACCGTAAAAAACCGGATTTTTCGCTCTAGTATCTCCGGACGTTGGGATAACTATGATGGTTCAGGTACGCAAGCACGTATTAACTGGGAAGAAAAATTTGCTCGTGGTGGTGTAGGAGCAATCATTACTTCCTTTGTACCAGTCGCTATTCGGGGGCGAATAATGCCTAATTACGCCACCATTGACTGCGATGAGCGTATTCCTTTTTGGCGCCAAGTTGGCGAAAAAGTTCACGAATATGACTGTAAACTTATCCTGCAACTGAGTCATTCCGGGCGACAGCAGGATATTGCTGGAGTGGAAAACCAGAACCTGAAAGCTTTAAGTTCCACAAACAAGACTGAGCCATTGCACGGATTTCGATGTCAAGCAATGACGGTTGAGGAAATTCAAGACACGATTCAACTTTTTGCTGATGGTGCTAGACGTGTTCGTGAGGCAGGCTTGGATGGTATCGAATTACATAGTGCGAACGGGTATTTATTTACACAATTTCTTAGCTCAGGTATTAATGACCGCCAAGACGAGTATGGTGGCTCTTTAAAGAATCGAGCACGATTTTTGCTAGATGTGATCAGGGCAATCCGCACCGAAGTGGGAAACGATTTTCACTTGCAATTCAAAATCAGTGCGATCGACTATAACAACGCCGTAACTTTTTGGGAGAACGCAGGGAATACCCTCGCAGACTCTATCCAGATTTGCCAGTGGGCACAAGAGGCTGGAGCTGATGCCGTGCATGTGTCAACCGGGAGCTTGTTTCCTCACCCACTCAATCCTATCGGCGATTTTCCATTTGAAATTGTCAGGAAGACCTATGACGCCATGCTGTCTAGTGGCATCTACGCATTCCGTAACTATCTATTGTTTCGATACTGGCTGTTAAGACCAATTTTCGCCTTGTTGTGGAACCGGGCGAAAAATAGTTTGCCACCTCAGCCGATTAACGCAGATGAAGTGAAAGACAAACAAATGACGAAGTTGTTGGAGGCTTACCAAGGAGTCAATTTGCGGGAAGCGGGTGAAATCAAAAAGCACGTCAGCATCCCCATTTTATGCACTGGTGGTTTTCAACAAGCTTCCTACATTCGTAAAGCCATTAGCGAAGGATTTTGTGATGGGGTTACTATTGCCCGTCCTCTGGTTGCTAACAACAACTTGGTTCACGATTTTGCTGTAGGAAAAGACTTGCCAGACAAACCCTGTACTTATTGCAACAAGTGTTTGCTCAATGTCATGGAAAATCCGTTTGGTTGCTACGAAGTGTCACGGTTCAATGACGACTACGAAGAGATGATGAAAGAAGTCATGTCAGTGTTTCATCCAACTTAGTTCGATCAACAAGAATCATCTAACGTTTCCATGCCACTTGGATAGCGTAGACGCATAGTAGAGACGTACGATTTTACATCTCTACATGAATTTGTCAGACATCGGTTGTAAATAATCTCAACAACATAACTAGTCACATCCGCATGACCGAACAAACAAGCCAGACCCTACTCCCGACACTGCTGAAAGCAGTTTTCAAGCGTATTTGGGTTGTGATTGTGGGAGTTGTAGCAGTAGCTATCTTTTTCCTTTGGCCTATTTTATCCAACTCCCCAGTTGATTATGCCAACATTGAAGACCACTTTAAGTATGGTTCAATTGGTAGCGAACCGGTAAATGGCGTTCCCTACTGGATCTGGAAAGTTCTGCCAGAAGTCTTTCCGGATAAATTACCTGGTAAAGGTTATTCTTCACTGGGATTTATTGAAGAGCAGGGGAAAGATTTGCCAATTGGTTTTTCCAAGCGCCGAGTATTTATTGACCGCGTTGGTTTGAATTGTGCTGTTTGTCACACAGGCACACTGCGAGAGACAGCAAACAGCGAACATCAAGTTATCACAACAATGCCTGCTAACGTGGTGAACCTAGAGGGATACATCAATTTCGTATCAACAGTAGCTACGGATGAGCGCTTTACTGCTAACCGGATGCTACCAGAAATTGAAAAAATCAGTGGCGGTCTTAACCCGATCCAAAAATTAATTTATCGCTTCTTGGCAATACCCCAAACCAGAGACGCACTTATTAATCAAGGAAGCCGACTTTCGTTCCTCAACAATAATCCTGAATGGGGTCCTGGAAGAGTGGATACTTTTAATCCTTATAAAGCACTTCAGTTCCATTTCCCGATGGATAAATTGCGGGAGGATGAACTGATTGGCACTGCTGATTTTCCCTCAGTCTGGAATCAAAAACCCCGTGAGGGATTGCAGTTGCACTGGGATGGCAATAACACGTCAGTTGATGAACGTAATAAAAGTGCGGCATTAGGTGCTGGCGTCACACCAACAAGCATTGATTTGCCGCGAATTCAGCGAGTCGCAGATTGGCTTTGGGAACTACCACCACCAGTCTATCCTTACGAGGTTAACAAGACTAAAGCCGCGAAGGGAGAGCAGCTTTTTCAAAATAATTGTGCTAGCTGTCACGCTTTTGGTGGAGCACAAACAGGAAAAGTCGTGCCAATACAAGAAATTGGTACAGATCCGCATCGCCTCGACTCATACACGTATGAAACGCTGTCTAACCAAAATACCCTTTATGCAGGTTATCCATGGCGTTTCTCACATTTTGGCAAGACAAATGGCTATGCCAACGCGCCATTAGATGGCATTTGGTTACGCGCACCTTATCTACATAATGGCTCAGTTCCAACTCTACGAGATTTACTCGAAGTTCCAGAGAAAAGACCAAAGGAATTTTATGGGGGTTACGACGTTTTCGACAAGGAAAAAGTAGGCTTTGTATCTGATGTAGCTGAGGAGAACGGCAAGAAATACTTTAAGTTCGACACCACATTGCCTGGAAACAGTAATAGCGGTCACTTGTACGGAACTGAATTTTCCTCAGAAGACAAAGATGCTCTAGTTGAATACATGAAGAAGCTTTGAAATTTGTCACGCAGGTAAAAGCATGAACACTTACGCTAGATGGTTTAGTCGGGTGACTTGGCTTGGCATTATCGTTAATATGTTTTTTGTCATTCCATCTTGCTTCTTTCCAGAGCAATTCCTCTCGTTGCTTGATATGCATATCCCTTTCCCCATCATCTGGGTTCGGGCTGCTGGGATGCTGTTGTTTATCATCACTGTTTTTTACATCCCTGGTGCAATTGATCCGTATCAATACCAAGCAACTGCCTGGATTTCAATATTTCCCTCACGAACTTTTGGTGCAACATTTTTCATGGCTGCGGTGTTTTTATTTGGTCAAGATAAGGGATTCCTTTCCATTGCCTTTGTAGATTTATTCTTCGGATTAATTGAGGCAATTTTTCTGACTCTTGCCATGCGAAATCAAAACTCAATTGATGCGGAACCCGTGAAGCAATTGACCTAACTCATACCCTTGCTAAGGAGCAAGCGAATGTCATGAACATATTCAAAGATAAATTAGGCAGAATTATCACAAGTGTTGTGCTGATTGTTCTGCTTTTCGTTGGAGTGGTTGGCTATGTTGGATGGTACAACCTTTTCCGAGAAGTTCCCACATATTACGAGTCAAGTGAAGAACACTTTAAATATGGTTCTATCGGCACAGAACAGGCGCAAGGTGTACCTTATTGGATCTGGCTAGTATTGCCGCGCATCTTTCCCGACAAACTGCCAGGACCGGGTGGCTATACTTCCCTAGGAATGACATGGGAGGAGGGTAAAGAAATGCCGGTTGGCTTTACCAAAAAAACAATTGGCTTTCCCCGTGTCGGTATAACTTGTGCTGTTTGCCACACTGCTACCTATAGAAAAAGCGAGAAAGATAAACCCACAATTATCCCTGCAGGTCCTACCAATAAATTTGACCCTCAAAGCTATACTCGCTTTTTAGGTAATGCTGCTAGCGACCCGAGATTTACAGCAGATTATATCCTTGACGAAATCAAATATAACCATGAGTTTTCCTGGTTGGAGAACCTGCTTTATCGCTATCTGATCATTCCTCAAACCAAAAAAGCACTGCTGCAACAAAAAGAAGACTTTGCTTGGATGGATTCTCGTCCCAACTGGGGTCCTGGTCGTATCGATCCATTTAACCCCGTTAAATTCAACACCTTAAAGTTGCCTAAAGATGACACAGTTGGCAACTCCGATATGATGCCATTGTGGAATCAAAAAATGCACAAAAACTTTGCGCTGCATTGGGATGGGTTAGAAACTTCATTGACGGAAACTGTTAACACTGGCGCAATTGGTGACGGTGCGACTAAACAGTCTCTTCCTGTCGCTGATTTGCAGCGGGTAGAGAATTATATTACAGAACTACCACCTCCCAAGTATCCCTTTGCTGTCGATGAGAAATCGGCAGAAAAAGGAAGTCAAATTTTTGCCAACACCTGTGCATCTTGTCACGCTTTTGGTGGCGAAAGGACAGGAACAGTTATTCCCACCGAAGAGGTGGGAACTGACCGTCACCGCTTAGATATGTGGACGCAACAAGCCGCAGAGACTTACAACAACTTTGCTGAAGGCTACTCTTGGGACTTCGACAACCTGCGTAAGACAAATGGCTATCAATCTGTATCCCTTGATGGACTTTGGTTAAGAGCGCCATATTTACATAATGGTTCGGTGCCATCGCTAGAAGACTTGTTAGAAAAACCAGAGAATCGTCCCAAAGTTTTCTACCGGGGATACGATGTCTACGATCCGAAAAAAGTGGGCTTTGTTTCTGATGGCTCGGAAGCTGAACGTGTAGGTTTTAAATACGATACGACCGTTACTGCTAATTCAAATCAGGGACATATTTATGGAACTGATTTGTCTGGTGACGACAAAAAAGCATTGATTGAGTATCTAAAAACCTTATAAAAAGGTGCTGCAATGGCTAGTGATCATATTCTGTTTATACACGGCGTTAACACCCGCGAGGTGCGCGAACAACCTCAATACGCCGATCAACTGTTCCAACGCCTTCAAGAAGGTGTCTCTAATGACAAACGAGACCTCAACAAGATAGCTCTTTACTGGGGTGATGTCAATAAATCGGCAGAAGACGATCTCCTCAAACAACTCCAAGCTTCATCCTTTTGGGAACAGATGTGGTTTAGAACATTTCGCGAACAACAAATTCTCCAGTTTGCTGGAGATGCTGCACTCTACATTAGCCGTCATGTAGGCTCCAAGGTTATTAACAGGCTGAAAACACAGGCTTTTGAAGGGTTAAAGAATGCTCAACCAGATGACTGCCTACACTTAGTGACACACAGTTGGGGAACCGTAATCCTATTTGACATTTTGTTTGCCCGTCGCTGGGATGATCCAAAAATACCTGGTCACGAAGATGTCATGGCTATTCGCGATGCTATCTATGGCATAGGTCCCCATCAACAAGAGGGGTTGAAAATTGCCAGTATTCACACTCTGGGTTCACCTATTGCCATCTTCACTCTGACTAATATAGTGCCTGGTAAAGATGGCATCGATTCGCCCAGCACCCACGACATTACACCCGAACTACAGAAACTACTGGAGTCCCTGTACGTAGCGCGAAATCACAAAAAGCTACCTTGGAGGAATTACATTCATCTTGGCGATCCGATCGCTTACCCACTGAAAGAACTGATGACCAATCTTGTGGATGGTGACACAAAATACCTAGATATTCAAGACGTCATCACCCAAGAACCTGCATTTTTAGACTTTTTGACTGCACAGTCGGTTTTCTCCTTAGCGCAAGGTGGTAAAGCTCATGGCAGCTACTTCACCAGTAACAAAGTGGTTCAAGAAATCTCCGGTGTTTTGAAGAAAGAAGCGCCTATGTTCACTCAAAGCTAGCACCAGGCGTGGGTTGACTAAAACGCCAAATAACATCTTCGGTACATTCATAGCGAATGGTGTACCGAAATAATGCTCTATGTCAAAAAATTACCGTTCTTGCTTAGAGGTAACCATGAAACCCAACTTACCGCAACACGAGCCAAATCCCGAAGCTCGGAGAAATTGGCTAGAACAAAACCGAGAAGATTATAAATTCGACCATAATTATCTGGCTCCCATACCAATACTTGATAAGGTGCCTCATCAAGAACTCTTCTCGCCGAAATATACTGCTAAACGCTTAGCAAGTATGGCGAATCTCGTACCTAATATGCTTGCTGCCAAAGCCAGAAATTTCTTCGATCCGCTGGATGAATTAGAAGAATATGAAGACCTTTTGCCGATATTACCAAAGCCCTCTGTCATAAAAAATTATAAAACAGACTCGTGTTTCGCCGAGCAAAGACTCTCTGGGGCAAACCCGATGGCAATGCACAGGATTGACGCGCTCCCGGAAAATTTCCCTGTCACAAACGACCACTTTCAAAAAGCCGTAGGTGCAGCTCACGATCTGGAGGCGGCACTCAAAGAAGGCAAACTCTATTTATTAGATTATCCTTTGCTATTTGACATTAAAGGCGGTACCTACCAAAACATTAAAAAGTATCTTCCCAAGCCGCAGGCTCTATTTTACTGGCAAAGCAATGGCAATAAAAATAGTGGTTCTCTGATGCCTATTGCCATTCAGCTCCATAATGATACTGACGGAGATAGCCTAATTTACACACCAGATGACCCCCATTTAGATTGGTTTTTGGCAAAAACTTGCGTACAAATGGCTGATGGGAACCATCAGGAATTGGGCAGTCATTTTGCACGAACTCATGCAGTTATGGGTCCGTTTGCAGTCGTCACGGCTCGACAACTCGGAGAAAACCATCCCCTCTCCTTACTCCTGAGACCCCACTTCCGGTTCATGCTCTATGATAACGATTTGGGGCGTACTCACTTTTTACAACCAGGAGGTCCAGTTGATGAATTTATGGCAGGTACGTTGCAGGAGTCTCTTGGTTTCGTTGGCAAAGCCTACGAAGAATGGAGTTTAGACAATGCTGTCTTCGCGACGGAAATAAAAAATCGCAAAATGGATGATCCAGAAATTTTGCCGCACTATCCTTTCCGGGATGACGGGATGTTAGTCTGGGATGCGGTCAAAAAGTTTGTCACTGAATACATCCAACTCTATTACAAAACTCCCCAAGACTTGAGTGAGGATTATGAATTGCAAAATTGGGCGAGAGAATTGGCTGCCCAAGATGGTGGTCGTGTTAAGGGGATGCCAGAGAAAATTGAGACCATAGAGCAACTCATTGACATTGTGACTGTAGTCGTCTTCACCTGCGCTCCTCTCCACTCGGCTTTGAATTTTTCCCAGTACGAATACATGGCTTTTGTACCCAATATGCCGTATGCAGCCTACCACCCTGTTCCAGAAACAAAGGGTGTGGATATGCAAACGATCATGAAGATGCTTCCACCCTTTAAGCACGCTGCCGATCAGGTGATGTGGTCGGATATTTTGACATCCTTCCATTACGACAAATTGGGTCACTATGATGAAGAATTTGCCGACCCAATTGCTCAGGAAATTCTTGTGCAGTTTCAACAAAATTTACATGAAGTGGAACGACAAATAGAAATTAAAAACCAATCTCGTCCAATACCTTATAACTACCTCAAGCCTTCTGAAATTATTAATAGCATCAATACTTGAGTTGGTTTTGAGTTAGTAACTACCAAAAACAAGGATGAAAAAATGTCAAATCAGCAAGTGACCGTTACTGCTCGCATGAAGGTTAAGCAGGGTCTGGAGGACAGATTCAAGCAGGAACTTCAAACCGTAATCGAGACCACTCGTTCTGAGAAAGGGTGTATGAATTATGACTTGCATCAATCCGTTGATGATCCATCCCTATTTATGCTGCACGAAAACTGGGTGAGCAAGGAAATTTTGGAGCAGCACCTAGAAATGCCGTATATCAAAGCCTTATCAGAAAAGGCAGCAGAATTTTTGGTTGCACCTCCTGAAGTCCTCTTATGGCAACAGGTTGTTCATAACAGCTAGTTGAGAGTGGCTTTTAAAGTCTTGGCTCTAAAAATTCAAGCAGACAGGCTGTAAAGCCTGTCTCACACTTGACGCCCATTCCACATATGTGGAATGCCATCGAATATGTAGCATCATCAAGGAAAATTGGTAAAAAAATGACATCACAAGTGTTATTGTACGGTGCAACTGGCTACGCTGGAAAACTGATTGCTGCATCAGCTAAAAGTAATGGTCTGGAGTTAATTTTAGCTGGACGAAATCAGAGTTCACTGGCAGCAGTCGCTGATAAATTAAGTCTGGACTTTCGAGTTGTTGGCTTAGACAATCCAAATGCGATCGCTCGCTGTATCGAGGATGTCACAGGTGTGCTAAATTGCGCCGGACCCTTTTCAAAAACCGCAAAGCCACTTGTAGACGCCTGTGTGCAAACCAAAACCCATTATTTAGACATAGCTGGAGAAGTCCCAGAATTTGAGGCTTTAGCTGCACGAGACACTGAGGCGAAAAATGCAGGAGTCATGCTTATGCCTGGCGTAGGGTTTGGAGTTGTCCCAACCGATTGTTTAGCGGTTTACCTCAAACATCAGTTACCGACAGCCAATCGACTCATGTTAGCTTATGAAACACAGGGTGGTGTATCTCAGGGAACAGCAAATACGGTTCTGCCCAACTTACATGTGATGGGTGTAGTGAGAAAAGAAGGTCAGCTCATCCCCGCTCGACCAGCGTGGAAAAGTTGCAAAATTGATTTTGGTTCTGCTGTGATGGTTGCAGTCACCAACCCTTGGCGAGCCGATATTTTGACCGCGTTCCGCAGTACCGACATCCCCAATATTGAAGTATACACCGTGTTTCCAACTCCTGTGCGCCTACTTATGCAAATGAATCAGTATTTGGGATGGTTATTTAGCTCATCATTGTTCCAAAGCACTTTAGCACGTCTAATTCAAACTTTACCGCCCGGACCAAGTGCGGCAGAACGAGCAAGGGGCAAGACAAGAGCCATTGGCGTTGTAGAAGACGAAATCGGTCAAAAAGTGACGGCAAAGCTGGAAGGTCCGGAAGCCTACGATTTTACTGCCTTAGCCGCTGTGGCAATAATGAAACGCATAATCCAAGGCGAGGCTAAGGCAGGATTCCAAACTCCCGCCTCTGTTTATGGGGCGGATTTGGTGCTGGAGATTCCGGGAGTCAGGCGGTTTTAAGTGAATTTCTTCTTAAACTGAAACTTAGAAATAGAATCAAGATAGATTTGAATACCTCAGCCTAACACGACAAATGACGTTTTGAGTCGGAAAAATGTAAATTATATTACATTATTTTTTTACCTCATGCGTACTTCTCGCTATTTGTGTCACCAGCTTTCTGGGCGCAAATCTGACTAATTCAGCCAATATCTTATTTTTCACACCCGGAATCACAACAGTTGTGTTCGCCATTAAGCCGCGATAACCAATTTTGGCTACGGTTTCTGCTGTCATCATCTTCTTTTCCCTAAGCAGTTCCGAGTCAGCCATCCCAGTTGTTTCATGAAAAGCAGATTCTGTAGGTCCTGGACAAAGAACAGTCACAGTGACACCTGTATCCGCTAACTCATTGGCGATCGCTTCTGAAAATAATAAGATATAGGCTTTAGTAGCGGAATAAACCGCCATCAAAGGTCCTGGTTGAAATGCAGCTGTTGAGGCAACATTTAATATTTTTCCATCGCCTTGGTTGACCATATCCTTGAGGAATAATTTAGTTAAATGGGTGAGAGACACCAAATTGACCTGTAGCATTTTCAGTTCAGCAGTCAGGTCGGTTTCATTAAATAAGCCATAGTTACCAAATCCAGCATTATTTACCAGTACATCAACCTTAATGGATGCTTGTTGCAATTCTGTGAAAATTTCTTCTGGAACAGATGCAATAGATAAATCCTTGACAATATTTTTCACAGAAATACCAAACTTTTGCTGGAATTTATCCGCTATTTCAGAGAGCTTTTGTCCGTTTTTATCTACTAAGACAAGATTGTAAGTATCACAGGCAAAAATGCATGCTAATTCGTAACCAATTCCACTAGCTGCCCCTGTAATTAGAGCAGTTTGTTTGTGCCAACTTTGATATGTGGTTTTCATACACGACGTCCAACTTAAATACTAAGAACTATGAAGATTTCCTACTTTATGTTAGAAGGTTTGCAGTAACTGCTCAATGCAATAGATGTGGACTATTGAGAATGGTCTATGTAAACACCTGAAAATGGTGTAATTGCTCAATGCAATAGATGTGGACTATTGAGAATAGTCTATGTAAACACCTGAAAATGCAATACAGTTCAAATAAGATAATTTGCCGACTCCATAACGTATGTAAAGAGGTTATAATCCAACGTCTCTACATACCAGAAAATCCTGCCAATAACCTTAAATGAACAGTATTGCCTGAAAAATAGAGTGAATCAAGCAAAATTTTAAGTAGCAAAAAAGGCTTCTTCTAGTGATAAGCGAAGAAGCCCTGTTTTTTTAATTACAAATCCAATTAGAAAAACCCACTGTTACAGGTAATACCTCACAGTAGTCACTACTCGACTTTTCTTAGCTCTTAAAGCTGTTTTTAAGAACAAAGTTGTTTGGTTGTGCAAAAGACTTTCCCACCAATTACGAGTCACAAAAGCAGGAATAACAACAGTTGTGTAAGTATCGCGATAACGCTCTTCAAGCTGACTGACAAATTCGACAATTGGAGATATTACAGAGCGATAGGGTGATTCGATAATGAGTAAAGGAATGTCTGCCTCCAATTGTCTCCATTGTTCCTTCAGTTTTTCTACCTCTGTAGAACCGATATCTACATGAACTGCAACAATTTCATCAGCAACGGTGCGTGCGTAGTCTAAAGCCTCTACCGTTCCGCGATTCAGTTGTCCTACCACAACTACCGCAGGGTGAGTGACAACTTCCGGTTTAGGTCTGGGAATATAACTGCGAGGTGGTAATCCCTCAATGCTCAAACGTTCCGCGAAGTATTGATAGTGGCGGTGAATTGCTAAAAAGATGCTGACAACTATAGGAATTGCTACCACCACTAACCAAGCTCCCCCTAAAAACTTCGTTGATATGATGACAGCTAGAACGACCGCTGTAGCAATGGCTCCCAAACCATTCATCACAGCGCTAGGACGCCAACCGGGTGTACGTTCTTGGAACCAGTGGCGTACCATCCCAGCTTGGGACAAAGTAAAAGAAGTAAATACGCCCACCGCATACAGGGGAATAATCGCGTTAACATCTCCTTTGAAGATAATTACCAAAATAGCTGCACAGACGCTGAGGAGAATAATCCCGTTGGAGTAGACTAGGCGATCGCCTAACAGTGCTAATTGTCGGGGCAAATATCCATCGCTAGCTAAGATGGAAGAAAGCCTGGGAAAATCTGCATAACTTGTATTAGCTGCTAAAAGTAAAATCAGCAGTGTGGCAATTTGGACAAAGTAGTAAAATGGACTAGTCCCTACAATGTGACGCCCCAATAAAGAAACCATCGTTTGTCCCTCTTCTGGCACAATGTGATAAACGCGTGACACGTAGGTGATGCCAAGAAACATTGCCCCCAGAATTGCGCTCATATAGAGCAGTGTGACACGGGCATTTTTCCACTCTGGTGCTTTAAAAGCTAAGACACCATTCGATATTGCTTCCACCCCTGTAAGGGCTGTACAGCCAGCAGAAAAAGCCCTCAAAATAAAAAACAAACTGAGTCCTTCTTGAACGGGAATGCTGGGTGATTCTGTCGGAACTTGCCCAGTAGCTTGTTTAAATAACCCAAGGACAATCAACACAAAAATACTGACAATAAAGGCATAAGTAGGAATCATAAATATGTTGCCTGATTCTTTTACACCTCTAAGATTTGCCAGCATCAACAGGAAAATGAAAATCAAGCAAAGGCTGACTGTGAAGGGTTGCAGTTGTGGAATTGCTGAGGTGAGGGCGGCTGTTCCCGCAGAAATGCTCACGGTAACAGTGAGGATATAGTCAATCATCAGGGAACCACCAGCGACCAATCCCGGATACACGCCTAGGTTTTCGTAGGCAACGGTGTAAGCTCCACCACCGTTGGGATAGGCTCGAATAGTTTGTCGATACGAAAGCGTTACCACCAAGAGTAGGATGATAATCCCTATAGCAATAGGCAGAGACAAACTAAGAGCGCTACTCCCCGCTGCCACTAAAACCAGTAAAATCTCTTCTGTAGCGTAAGCAACTGAGGAAAGAGCATCCGATGAAAGTACCGCCAAAGCAGCGGCATTACTCAATCTTTCTTCAGCGTGAGCGCTTGTTGGTAATGTTTTACCAAGTAAAAATTGTTTAATCTGTGGATAGAGGGACATACAAGGTCCAGATGGCAACTATTTTTGTCATCACTCTGTGGGAATAAAAATTTGCCACCGAGCAAGGAATATTGCAATTTTGCCAGATTAGTGAGCAATTAATTTTAAATTTTAAAGCAGGCGTAGCTGAGTATCTCTACCTTCCACCGACAGATGATTTTGAGGCTCCTGCTCATGAGTTGTTGGTTCGAGCCATACTTGTGCATTATCTGCTAACAGATTGTGCGCTGCTTCCAGCATAGATGCTGCGATGTCCTTGAGGTCTTCGCGGTTGTTTAAGTAAGTTTTTAACGCTTCTAGTGGGTCAATGCTGTTACTCGCATTCAATTCTGGAATGCGGGGTCGAGCCAACTGGCTGACCAATTCTGGTTGAATGGTGTAGGTATGCGCTGGACTTAAAGCACTATGCAGTGAGGTGCTATCAATGAAATCCAACTGCTCAGAGCGAAGTTTGTAAATCAGCCGTACGACAGCATCTTGGATATCGCGCTTGGCTATCGCTTTCATAATCGCCGCTTGTGGGTCTTCAGCTTTAGAGATATCCACCTCAATAGTATGGAAAGCCCGCACTGGCAAAGGACAAAATTCCCAATGAACGCGACCTTTTTCCAGTTCTATCATCACATAGCCTTTGTCTTCCTTTTCTTCACTAAAATCCACCCGCTCAATACTCCCTGGATAAACCACTGGGGGGTCATTAGATTTATTCAGGTTTTGATGACGATGAACATGTCCTAAGGCTACATAGTCAAAGCTCTGTCGCGCTAGCAAAGATAGGGGAAGCGTAAAGCCTTTACCAACTGCTAACAAGCGTTCGGCTCCTAAGCAAGCATTGTCCACCATCAAATGACCCACAAGAACAGTTGGTAAGTTAGGGTCAAGGCGGCGAATTTCTCCTTCTAAGACAATCCGCAGACGTTCAATAAGCAATTGGTTGACTTCTCCCACAGATGAACCTTCAGTTTCCTGGCGAGTCATCAAAGTGGAACGGGTTAGCCAAGGGAGGGTGAGAACCTGCACGCTTCCATTGCGTGTTTGAATGCGATGAGTGGTTAAGGTATCACCTACAAAAACTCCCGGGACTCCTAAGGTACGGTAAATACATAGACTGGCTCCACCCTGCCCTTGGGAATGTTGGTCGTGGTTACCTACCAATAGCACTGTGGGGACATTTGCATCTACAAGGCGGCGAAACTGACCAGCAAAAGCTTCTTGTACATAGGGCGGCGGTGTGGCATCAGGGAAAGCATCACCGCCAAATAGAACCAGATCCACAGGTTCTACCAATGCTCGGTCAATACATCGAGACAGACTGTTGACAAAATCCTCCAATCGTGTATTCAATCCTGTTTCAGGATTAATTTGTCCGTGGGAAAATCCGCTTCCCATATGGATGTCAGAAAGGTGGAGGATTTTAATCATAACTAATCATTAGTCATTGGTCATTTGTCCTTAGTCTAAATCCTAATGACTAATGTAGAGACGTGGTATGCCACGTCTCTATAACTAAATATGAATTCCACACTCAGTCTTACCAGTTCCCCGCCAACGTCCAGCGCGTTCATCTTCACCTTCGCCTACTGGGGTTGTGATGGGTTCATCGCCAATGCTGGGATAACCTTGGTCGTGCAGAGGGTTGTAGATCACCCCATGTTCAGCTACATACTCCCAGCTTTTTTGGCGTGTCCAGTTAGCTAGGGGATTGATTTTTAGGCGATTGTTGCTATCTAGTTCAAATACGGGCATATTGGCACGGGTGACGGCTTGGTCGCGGCGACGTCCAGTGATCCAAGCGACAGTGTTGAGTTCGGCTAAACTCCGTTGCAATGGTTCAATTTTGGTGAGTTCGTGGAATTTGGCAATATCTTTGTCCCAAAGTGCTTCGCCGTATTTTGCGGCAAAGGCTTCGCGAGTGTCTACATCTGGAGTTTTGTAAACTTTCAAATCCAGATTGTAAACTTCTTTAGTTTTAGCAACCAGTTCTAGAGTTTGGGGAAAGTGGTGCAGCGTTTCGAGAAATACCACAGGAACTGGGTGCTTGAGGTCACGGTAGAAAATATCAGTGATGATTAAGTCATCTACGTTAAAGGCGCTGGTTTGCACTAGTCCAGTTGGAATATTCTCTACAGACCATGCCAGTACCTCTGTTGGTTGGGCATTCTCAAATTTTTGATTGAGTTGTTCCAAGTCAAAAGCGGCAGTTTGGGGTCTAATTGTTGTTGAACCAGTCATCATTATCTTCCAGTCCGATGGTTTCCTTGCTTGAATATGATTAATTTTACATCACAAAGGCACATAAATCGGTCGGAATTATGTACATATCATATTTGGGAACCATTGCCAAGAGGGGGGGTGTAGAGGGAGTAGGGGAAGAATTAATAGGTTTTCCCACAGAAGTGAAAATAGGCAAGTTAAAAGAGCAATAAGTTATTTACAAAACTTTATATTTTAAACTGTGTTACAAAACCATCTATCTTAAGTTGAGCCAAAACTCTCGCCTTTACTAAGATAGTTTACAGTTGTTTAAATTTTACTATGTTTTTATTTATATATATGGCAATACTGATATCGTCAATAGAATCCTTAAAATTAATAGGGTGCGACAAATGAACGATTTCAAAACTCCAAATTCATTCAGCCAGTCTGTAGTTATGGGAGCATTGGTTATGCTGACCAGTGCTAGCATCATTACTATCATGAACTTCTTCTAAGACAACAACTGCAATTTTTAGCAAAATAACTTTACAAAACCCCTCTCAACACTGAGAGGGGTTTTTACACTGGGGTTGTTCATTGTATATAGATACAGAGTTGAAGCATATGCGAATCATCTTATATAGCAAGCCCGGTTGCCATTTGTGTGAGGGCTTGCAGGAAAAGCTAGAACAGATTGTACAGAAGCGTTCCCAGAGTGTTCCCCTTGGTGCAGCGCCTTCAACAGAGGAAGGAAATAATTTCGCGTCTCTACAGCTAGAAATCCGGGACATTACTACTCGTAAAGATTGGTTTCAAGCTTATCAATACGAGGTACCAGTACTCTATATTACAAGCCGTAGTGGTACAGAGGAAGAGGGGAAAGAGCGACCCTTACCTCGTCCCTCTCCCAGGGCAACAGTAGAGCAGTTGGAGAATATGCTTCAGAAATATTTATGACTAGATGGTAAGTAATTATACTATACCTCTGGCTGCTCTCTATGGTGGCAATTGATTCTTACCTAGAGAATCATGCTGTTTTATTTGTACATGAAAAAGCGCTTGAGAATTTGTCTCACTCAAGCGCTTCTTCTATATAATTTTATACCAATTCACTTATTTGTGCAACATTTGAAACTCGCAAAACTCTCTTGGAGAGACGAATCGCGAATATAACCTGTGGCAAACATATGGTGAAGTGGTATCACTCCTTGCACAGATAAAGAATATCTCTTCTACAATGAAACGCGGAATCTAGTGAGTGACAGTTTGTCAACTGACCCTAGTAGATGAGTTACTAGTTTAGCCATCATTACGGAAATTATTTCTGATACTTTTTTTGACATGAAAGTCAAGATAAGAATAAAACCTTATTAGTAGGATTTTAAGCGAAAAATTAAATTTAGTTTTATTTTTTAATTTTAATTAACAACTCATTTTTCTCCGTATCTATGTGTCAGTATTAACCTATTAATTTCTACTTGACCAAGTCATAGTAATTTATTCCTGAAGAGCGGAAGGATTTCAGGATAAGCTTAATGCACGTTTGCTCTTTGATGCTTGACGTTGGCAATCAACCTGCTTTAACTTGACTTGAAGCGACTAACATATGAACCGCCGATATTGATAATCTAAGGAACTAAAGAGGTTTGCGATTCATTCAAAAGCTCTTAATAGGGAAAGCTTACTGACCTCAGCTAGGGTGTAGGGGTAAACAGAGGACACATTCCCTCCCACTTTATTTATTTACTAAGAAATCAAAAATATGATGAGCCATTTGTAATTTAGAACAAGGGCGAATTTCTATCTTTTGTCCTTGCTTATCTAAAAATATAGCTTGATTATTATCACTGCCAAAACCGCTATTAAGTTCATCTATAGGGTTAGCAACAATAGCATCGAGATTTTTGCTGTGCAATTTCTCTAAGGCTGGTGTAACGATGTCCCCTGTCTGTGCAGCAAACCCAACTAAACGCTGATGCGGCTGTTTGAGACGTGCCAATTCCGCGATGATATCTGGTACAGGTTCTAGGGGTAAGGCTTGCGGTAGTGATTTTTTTGCCAACTTCTGTTTACTGTACTCTCGTGGCTTCACGTCCGCTACTGCTGCCGACATGACGATTATATCTGCATTTGGTAAATACTGCACCATGGTCGCTCGCATTTGGTGAGCACTCACAATGGGAATTGCTTGCACCCCCAATGGGACTTCCCAACTCGCTGGACCGTGTACTAATGTCACGCTTGCGCCTCGGTGCAGTGCTGCTTGTGCTAAAGCTAACCCCATTTTCCCTGTCGAAGGATTGCCGATAAACCTGACTGGGTCAAGATACTCTCGCGTTCCCCCAGCACTAATCAACACCCGCTTGTCTACCAAATCTCGCTTACCTGCTGTGTATAACAACGATTGGACGTAAGTAACAATCTCTTGAGGTTCTGCCATCCTACCAGCACCGACGCGATCGCACGCCAATAACCCCGATGCTGTACTTATACCATAAAATCTATTATCCGTCAATAGCTGCTGCCAATTGCGCTGAACCGCCTGCTGTTCCCACATATCGGTGTTCATTGCTGGCGCTAGCAGCACAGGACAAGTCGAAGCCAAAACAGTATTTGTGAGCAAATTGTCCGCCATTGCGTAAGCTAACTTTGCTAATGTATTTGCTGTTAGAGGTGCAATAACAATTAAATCTGCCCACTCACCTAAGTCAATATGTAATGGACGTGAGTGAGTTGGTTGCCAAAAATTTTCATCTGTATAAGCTGGATGTCGGGAAAGTGTTGCAAGAGTTAAAGGCGTAATAAATTGTTGTGCCGAACGAGTAAGAATAACTCTTATTTCCACTCCTATTTTAAACAAAGTGGAAACGACCTCACAGATTTTATAGGCGGCGATACCGCCGCCTACTGCAATTAGAACCCGTTTACGAAGAACCATCTACGCCTCATCGTAGGGTTCTAAATCTAGGAGGTGGATATATGGTTCAACTAACTCCGGACGCTGAAACGCGATCGCTCTGAGTAAATGCCAATCATTCAAACCCTCAAAAGCATTACTGTAATTATCCTGCTCCAGACGTACAGCCAACATTTCCACCTCTTGTGGAGTCATGACAGCAATTTCTGTCTTAGAAATGCTTAGAGTTTTCATTGTGCTCGCCCCTCCCTTTACCAGCATTCGCATCCAGCATGGGTTGAGTTGCGCTTGACGCAGCCACCCAATATATATTACTCACTTGCGAGCAATGATTTCGTGAAATTTTTCAAGATTTCTACCGATATTTGTAAAAATTTTGTAACCCACACTAAGCGCTGTTTCAAGAGAAGACAACTTCTGGGTATTTAGGCGTTGACAGCAACAAAATTCCGTAACAACTCTAGCGTTTCCGGTCGGATTTCATGACCCATGTCAAACTCATAATATTGTACCGCAGCCCCCAAAGATTCAAGAGTTTCCCGTGCTAAGAGAGCAGCTTGCAATGGCACAACTGTATCTTGTCTACCATGCATGATTAAAACGGGTGGTAGAGATGCGACATCTTGCGTTGCGACATTTCCTGCACCAGGATGTAAATAACCACTTAGAGAAACTAAACCAGCCAAGGGTAACTTTAATCCTATATCCAACGTCATAGCCCCGCCTTGAGAAAATCCGCTCAAAATTGTTCGCGATAAAGGCACACCAGTGCTACTCTCTAAAGATTGCAACCAATCTGTTAGCATTTGCCGACTTTCTGTTAAGCCCTGATACATATTTTCCATCCTGAGGTCATACCACGCCCTACCAATAGAAGAATAAGGATAAGGATAAGGTGCGTTAGGAAACAAAAACTGATAATCCGGCAAATTAAAAAACGGCAACAAATATGCCACATCCTCAGCATTTGCACCCCAACCGTGCAAAGTGACAATTAAACCTTTTGGTGGTTGGTTCGTTTTTGGAGGTACGCTAATGAAATTTAGAGTATTAGTCATTTGTCAACGGTCATTAGTCATTTGTCCTTAGTCATTTATGACAGGAAAGATGACTAGGGATCAAGGACAGTCAAGCATAAAAAGTCTGCACTGATAAGATAAAAAATTTTGTATCAGCCAAGTCCTTACCGATTCCCTGTGCCGAGTTCCCACGGCTGTTGTCTCCACCCTAATCTTCGTTTTGCTGATGAGGTATCAACTTGAGGCATATGAATTTCTACAAGCTCTACAGTTTCTCGAACTAACGCTTCAAGTTGATTGACCGCTATATGAGCTTCAGTATGAAACAAGCCTTCGAGACGAGAGGCAAGATTTTCAGGAGCAATCTCCATTTGCTCAATAAACCTGCTCATCCGTTTGAATTGGAACGTCGAATAATACAAATGGTTTAATCCAGACAGCACACCAAGGAGATTTTGGGCTGACTCAACTAGGATTTGATAATACCAAAGCGTTGTATCGCGCTTGGCAAGTTTTTCTTGCATTCCCCAGATTGCAAAGAACTTGAGGTAATGCTCAACCATAGTCTGCGCCAGTGCGTCAGGATAATTCGCAACTTTGGCTTTCCACTGCTGAATCAGAGTTTCGCCGTATAACGAAATCCCTACCAATGTTCCGGACATCGCTTTTACCATCGGAGAGCGAATATCAAACTGTTCTAAAACGGTTGAAATATCCTTCTCCCATTGTGCGATCGTGACGTGACCAAACTGACACTCCACACCGTTGACCATGTAACTCTCGGCAAAACCGCCGTCGCTTCTATCTCCCAAAATCCAAAGGCGCTCTGAACCCTGATTTTGCTGACGCGCAACTTGCAACTCTTGTTCAGAAGGTAACTCATCGTAATAGATACTCATGTCGCAATCGGAATATTCATCGCACAGCCCTTCTGCGACTGAACCCGCGACCATTGCGGCTTTGGTTTTTGGATTAGCGATATAAGCTTTGACGTTGTGCTTTGCTAATTCCAATAGATATTGGGTTCTATCATTCATGGATCTTCATGCCTTGGATGAGAGTATACATCCATGATGCAATACTGAATTTTGCAAGCTAACTCTTTATTCTACGAAAAATTTCCGTTTCGGCTTTTGTATCAGGTGCTGCTGGCTCGAAACGTAACACCATGATTTGCTCTGGACGCAATCCTAGAGATTCGTAGGTACGCCCGTTACGGTCACTAAATTCAACCTCAAATGCTGTGCCATTTGCTAATGTCTCAACTATCGTTCCAACTTGTCCCCGACACAGGTTGTATTGGGGCAGGTCAACCGTCAAGGCTACAACATCTAACAACTTGGCTGTATTATTCATCATACTTATTACCTCCACTGACTACAGAGGATAGCAGGTCGTTAATCTTGGAATCTCCGAACCATGCTCAATGATCCAGCCACTCCGCAAGGTTGCACTTCTATTTTGCCATTCAATCGTGAAATCTAAAGTGTAGCGTTGCCCAAACTCATCTCGCCTTCCCAAGTGGGCTTCCTGAGTTTTGACGACTTCAAGCAAAATCTGACGTAACTCCTCAGCATTATCAGCCGTCATTCCAAGAATTGACGCAAAAAGCCGGGCTTTGTGCTTACCATCGTCGTGTTCTGGATTCAGGCAGTAGTCACGAAGTTTACGAATATCAACAACGGCATTCCCTGCATTTGGAATGAGCATAGAAAAGCTGCTACAGGTGAGCAGCCCTCAGTTTATCTCGAAACCTGACAATACTTTGAAATTGACCACCAATTCCACATTCTCGGGGTTTGCAAATAACTGAACCTTAGAATAGCCACAACTAACTTTCAGGTTACTGCCCCAACCAGAAACTCAAACAGCGCAACGGTTGTGTTCAGCGGCGGTCAGTAACCTTGATATCGTCCCCTGCAACACAGTTGTTGTGCCGCGGCAAACAGCCAAACAGCACTTACTGAGACACGACGGCTGACTTCAAATAATCCAGGCATAGATAATCCTGCTTGAATCCGTTCGTAAGCAAAGGTTATCATCTTAGCAACATCATGAGTTAGGACAACGCGTTCCTGTTGCGCTGCCCATTCTAGAACAGTCGGATCATTGGCTCCCGATAAGTCAACATCTTGAATACGCAAAATATCAACACTAGGACTCTGCCGAAGAACACCACGAACAATCTGATTATTGAAATTTTCATTACTTCGGAATCGTAGCATTTTGAATTACTCGTGCTGACTTCGTCTAGCCAGTAAGCGATCGCGCGGAGCGCAGTGCCCCTTGGGCAATCGCGTATTCCAACCGGATTAAAACGTTGTTCAGCTTCTTGTCGGATCACTGCTGCTTGACGTTGACGTTCTAAGACTTGCATACCTACAGGGGACGTTGCCAAGGCTCACTGTACTGCTGATATCCAACTCGCTTAAAAGTAGAAATCATCGGGATATTGTTCACATCTGTATCACACAACACCTTCCAAACTCCTACATCTTGCAGTACCCTCGTTCCTTTTAACAATAAATCGGTTGCAAAGCCCTGTCCACGATATTCTGGCAAAACTCCAATGTAGTAGATAGTTGCTTCTTCCAAACCATCTTTAGCACAGCCCTGATAGATCACAGGGAAAACAAACCCAACGGCTTTATTATCGCTAGTAACTCCAATCTGCCACCATTCATTTTGATACGAGAATCCATCTTTCGACTCAGCTAGAAACTGCTCCGCAACTTGTCGAGAACCACGTTCCATGACTTGTTTTTGATCGCTGGCATCAATCGATGACTCCATAACCTGAGCAACTGCTGAAACTAACACTTCATGACTCAGCGTTTTAGCAGGTTTGAACTCCAATCGAGAAGGAACCTCAATCAACGGTTTAGACCCTTCCCAAACAAAGGGGACTTTCAAGTAAGTTTGCTGACTCATAGAATCAACTGAAATCTTGCTATTTTAAGGGGCAGCTTAGCACAACTTCGTAAGTCAACAGATAACTAGCAGCCTAAGTATTTATTATAGGGGATTTTTCCGTATAATTACCCTGTTCGGATTAGTTACACTGAATTTTCTTGGCTCTTTTTCCGACATTAGACGGAAACTATCCGTATAAGTACCCTATTTAAGGTAAAGTAATCTCTCGCAGAGACGGCGCATCAGTTCCGCCCAGCCAGCACTCGCTTGGCACTCAAATCCAATCCTGGGAAAGTAGCAGAGATGATGCGTTCTTCTCCTACGTATGCAACAGCATCATAAAACCCTTCTACTAAGGTGCATACCGTTACCACCTCTTGAATGGGATCAACAATCCAGTATTCGGGAATTTCGAGGACGGCATACTCGGAACGCTTGCTGCGGTAATCTGTGGTTTGAGTCGATTCGCTGACGACTTCTACCACGAGTATGGGGGGAGGTTCGTTGAGTTCAATGACTGCTTCCCTGTTGAAGAGCGCTTCCCACTGCTCTATCGGTAAAACTACCACGTCTGGAACCCGCGAAGTGTCCCAGCGTCCTCCACGTGGCGAACGAATACCGACGGAAAACTTTTGTGCTGTCCAATTCCTTCCCATCTTGGCACTTTCATCATCGAAGGTTCGTTCTAAAAACTTGAAAATTCCACCATGCTTACCAGTAGCAAGACTCATTTCGTCTTCACGCCAAGCACCCGTTCAAGCCGCTTTGCGTCTACGTGCCTTGCCGGTTTGTACAATAGACATCTGCACTAACTGTATATACACCAAAGGAAGCTTGGGAAATATGGCGCGTCTAGCACTGCTGAGTGTATCTAATAAAACAGGATTAATTGACCTTGCCCGTAGCTTAGTAGAAGAATTTGATTTTGAATTCATCAGCAGTGGAGGTACAGCCAAAGCACTGAAAGATGCAGGACTACCAGTGACGAAAGTTGCTGATTACACAGGTTCTCCAGAAATTCTAGGTGGTAGAGTCAAAACCTTGCATCCTCGGATACATGGCGGCATTTTAGCACGGCGGGATGTCCCTGAAGATATCGCAGATTTGGAAAATAACCAAATTCGCCCCATTGATTTAGTCGTGGTGAATCTTTATCCTTTTGCAGAAACGATCTCTAAAGAAGGCGTGACTTTACCTGAGGCGATCGAGCAAATTGATATCGGTGGTCCTGCTATGCTCAGGGCAGCGTCAAAAAACTTTGCCCATCTGACAATTTTATGTGAACCGGGGCAGTATGAAGAATATTTACAGGAAATGCGCCGCTCAAATGGTGAACCATCCTTAGAGTTTCGGCAAAGGTGCGCTTTAAAAGGATTTTTGCATACTTCGAGCTATGACCAGGCAATAGCTGCATACCTGAGCAGTCACCTTACCCCCACTAGTAAAGAGGGGGAATTACCTCAACAGTACTCCCTTTCGGGCAAACAACTACAATCTCTCCGGTACGGCGAAAATCCCCATCAAAGCGCAGCTTGGTATCAAACTGGTACGACTTCAACTGGATGGGCAGCTGCTACGAAACTTCAAGGTAAGGAACTTAGTTACAATAATTTAGTTGATTTAGAAGCAGCAAGGCGCATCATTTCTGAATTCCCCGATACGCCAGCAGCAGTAATTATCAAACACACAAATCCCTGCGGCGTCGCCTTAGGAGATACTTTGCAAGCAGCTTACCAAAAAGCATTCAACGCTGATCCTGTTTCTGCTTTTGGTGGAATTGTCGCACTCAACCGTCCAATTGATGCAGTCACAGCTACTGAGTTAACAAAAACCTTTTTAGAATGCGTGGTTGCACCAGGTTGTGATAGCGAAGCACAGGAAATTCTGGCTGCTAAATCAAAAGTGCGCGTATTAATTTTACCAGAATTGAGCAGTGGACCGAAAGAAACTGTAAAAGTTATTGCAGGCGGTTTCCTTGTGCAAGCTTCAGACGATGTGGTTGCGGATACTAATCAATGGCAAGTCGTCACCGAAAAGAAACCTACTGATGATGAGTTGGAAGAATTGCTGTTTGCTTGGAAAGTTTGCAAACACGTTAAGTCTAATGCAATTGTTGTGAGTAGCGATCGCACAACCTTGGGTGTGGGTGCAGGTCAGATGAACCGCGTTGGCTCAGTTAAAATTGCTTTAGAACAAGCTGGAGAAAAAGCCAAAGGTGCAATTCTTGCCAGTGATGGATTCTTTCCCTTTGACGATTCAGTCAGAACAGGCGCAGCAGCAGGAATTACGGCTATTGTGCAACCAGGGGGAAGTTTGCGCGATCAAGATTCCATTGAAGCTGCTAATGAACTAGGTTTAGTCATGGTGTTGACAGGTATTCGTCACTTTCTACATTAAAAATCTCTGCCTTATGACGGATGTGGATTTTAACACAAGCCATGAGAGATAGAAAACAAATTATGCCATACGCCTTAAGATAGTAGAGCAGTTGCCAAAGTGTCACTTACTATATATCGCATCTAATTTAACGCGTGATATTGTTTAGATGGTGTGAGGAGTAAGTTGAAGACAAAAAGCGCTTGGAGTCGAAACACGGCAAGACGTCCAGGCGCTTTTTGCTATCTGTGTCCAGAAGCAAGAGGTTCAGTTTTTAAAGTGTCACTTACCATACTTGCTTTTGGATTAAGAGGGTGTTATTGTCTATTTGTGTGTGTGAGGAGCAAGTGTAAAGCAAAGAGCACTTAGGGTGGAAACACGGTAACACTCCTGAGTGCTTTTTGTTTTTGTTCTGGAAGCTGTAGCTGATCTTTGCGTCAGGCTTTCATTTTTGGAAGTTGCTACAAGTAAGTTTTTTCTCCATCTTTAAGTTCAGCAGGGGAGTGGCGTATCGTGTGTCCACCTCCTGTGCAACGACACGGAATCCTATACTTTCATAAAGGTGTCGAGACTGAGGAAGCCCATCAACTGTCCATAAATAGATTTTTGGAAATGCTTTGCGGTGGGAGAAGTCCATCGCCTGGTTGAGAAGAGTCTTACCAATACCTCGACCTTGATAAGCAGGGTCAACAATGAACCAACGCAGCCGCGCTCCATCAGTAGGGTCACAGTTGTCAGCATTCCCTACTATAGCAACAGACCCAATGAGACGATCATCCCAAAGCGCTGTCAGCAGAAAGTCACGTTCCGTATCGTATTGCTCCCAAAAGTCACAGAGTTCACGAGCCTGCATAATTTCCCAATCTGCACCTACACCCCAACATCGACTGTAATAGAGTCCGTGTAGTTCGGTAATGCGTCCAATACAGCCGGGTTGATATCCTTCAGCGTAGATTGTATTGCTGTCAGTTAACATACTCGCTTTCCTCAGTAATGGTGTCAGCCAGAATATGGCTCGCTGCGCTCCCAAAGTTGCTCAAATGCCAGGTTTATCATCGCCACCATGCCACTGTGCCTAATAGCAAGAGCGGTGAAGCTAGGTGGACTCCCGACCGGGTCTTGCATGGAAATGAGTACAATATTGTCGTCGAACGCCTGCATCTTAATGGGCAATTCGGGAATTAAACGGATTTGTTGACCCCACGCATGAAAAGTGGCAAGCCAGATGCGAAGTTCTTCGTCTTCAAGGGCAGATGTTTCGTAGATGGCGCGGTATGAAACTCCGCGCGAGAGCGGCTCACGAATGAGACGCCAATTCTGCTCCTGGGTGACAATAAGGGGGCGTTTGATGCAGGAATTGACCCGAACACGAACCGTTTGCGCCAGCGCCAGCGCCTTGCTAGCGATTCGAGATGGATTCCCAAGCACGTCAATATACTCCAGGGGGTCATTTTGACCGCGCCCAACTTGATAAACAGGAGATAGATCCTCAATCAGCTCTTTTGTGCGAGCAACCATTTGTTGCCGCTCGCGCTCCAGAGCCTCTGCACGCTGTCCACTGAGTGCTTCCAGCGCTAAATCGGGAGCATTGGCGAAATAGGAGCGTGGGGAGGTGTCTTTGGAGATACACAGCCCCTTTTCTTCAAGAGATTCCAGGACATCGTAGATGCGTTGTCGTGGAATCTTCGCACGCGCCGCCAGTTCTGTAGGGGTGAAGCTGCTGCGCCCAAGCAGTGCTAGGTAAGCCGCAGCTTCATATCCAGTTAAACCCAGTTCACTGAGTAGTGCAATTTGCTTTTCCACCACTGCTAAATACCTATTGCAATTCCCACTTTTTGTGTAACCACAGTAAGTGGTGTCATAATTAATATATCACCACTTGCAAGTGGTGTCAAAACGATAGCTACAACTCAAGCGGCTTTTTTGGCGAATTCCACAGCTAGAGTTCAAATTTAGAACCGACAAGGTAATAGAGAATCATAGTTAACTTTTCCTAAGACGCGAATGCTGCAAAACGGCAGAGGATGGAGCAGATATTTCTCAACTTTGGAGCAAAACATGGAGATGAGTTTGGACAAGCAGCTGGTGTTGCTGGCTCCATTTGTATAAGGATATCAACAAGTACTTAATAAGAAGATTATCAACACCCTCTTACTAACTCATAGGGAGCATCCCAATGATGTCACGCAGGAAAAAGACCTCACGGCGCGGTTTTCTCACAGGGGTAGCAGTCAGTGCAGCCACTGTCACCACAGCAGAGTTACTGAAAAAACAGGAGGCAGATGCTGCTGAGGAAAATCACAATAGCGCAGTCAATCTCCAACCAACTGAATTTGATTTTACCCAGAAATCCGCTGCATTCCAGCCAGACAAAATTGTGGATAGTGCCTGCCAATTCTGCAACTCTCTGTGCGGTTTAAAGGTTCATGTAAAAGACGGACACATTATAAATGTCTTGGGCGAACCGGATGATCCAGTACAGGCAGGAGGCTTGTGTGTCAAGGGTCCGATGATGACCCAACTGGTCTATAACCGCTTCCGCCTCACTCACCCGATGAAGCGGGTTGCAGGTGAAAAGGGTTCACCCGATTCTCAATTTGAGCCGATTTCTTGGGAGGAAGCGTTAGAGACCATCGCCGCCAAGTTTCTGGCGTTGAGGGATGCAGGAGATGCTAGGGCGATCGCCAATAAAACCTCAGGCAGATTACCACGCGGCACCGGTTCTCTGGTCGGACGCTACTTCACTCTCCTAGGCAGTCCCAACGACACCGATGTGGGTCCTGTCTGCAATGATGCAGGTGGAAATGCCTTGGCATGGACTTTTGGTCTAGGGAATTTCACGAACGGCTACGGTATCGATGGCGCAACTGGCAAAGAAGACCTAGGGTCTGCCAAATTTTTTCTCTTTTTGGGGACTAACCAGGCGGAAACTCATCCAGTGACCTTCGCCTATCTTCTTAGAAGCCGCGCGACTACCAAAGCCAAGCTAGTCGTCATCGACCCCCGCTTAACTCCTACGGGAGCGCAAGCAGATGAATGGATTGCACCTAAGCCGCACACTGACTTGGCTCTCGTGTTGGCAATGCTTCACCACATTGTCACCAACAACCTGTACGATGCTGCCTTTGTGCAAAAATGGGTACTGGGCTTTGATGAACTAAAAAAGCACCTTGTCAGTAACGGCTATACACCTGAGTGGGCTGCGGCAATTACGGATATTCCTGCAACTAAAATTAAGAGCCTTGCTAAGGCTTACGCCACAACTAAGCCCGCTGCCATTTTCTGCAATGCTGGTATTTCTCACCAGTTGGGAGCCTTCGACACCTACCGCACTTTGGCGTTCCTTGCCGCCATCACAGGTAACATTGGCATCAATGGTGGGGGTTGCAACTTCATGCACAACACCTGGCCCGGTGGTCTAAATCTGCCATCAATCAAAGGCAAGACACCAAAGAAAGATGTTGCGCTGCCCGTAGGACCAGATTATTTTGCTGAATCTATCCTCACAGGCAAACCATACCAGTTAAAAGCCATTGTCACCCAGGGGAATCCTCTTCTTGCCTCCTCGCAGACAGGTAAAGTACAGGAGGCTTACCGCAAACTGGACTTTTACGTCTACACCGGATTGTTTATGGAGGAGTCTGCCTACTATGCCGACAT
The DNA here is from genome assembly GCF_000315565.1 of Mastigocladopsis repens PCC 10914. Classification (NCBI taxonomy): domain Bacteria; kingdom Bacillati; phylum Cyanobacteriota; class Cyanophyceae; order Nostocales; family Symphyonemataceae; genus Mastigocladopsis; species Mastigocladopsis repens. The sequence continues at coordinate 4,956,315 of NZ_JH992901.1, forward strand.
CATCCTACCTGTTACCAGTGGCTTTGAAATGGAAACCGTTTATATGCGGCGAGATGACCGCGCAATCCGTTGGCAAAAGCAAGTTGTTCCCCCAGTGGGAGAGTCCAAACCAGACTGGCACATCTGGATTGATCTGGCACACGCCACAGCAAAGTTAGATAAACGCAATCGACCTCAATACTGGACAGAGAACTTTCCTCTAGCATGGAAAGATTACGGCAATCTTTGGGCAACTTTCGTGGCAAACACTCCCGGTATGGGCGGTATGACGACCGAACGGATGTCCAAGCGTTCAGAACCCTTGCGCTGGCCCTGCCCATCAGTGGATCATCCCGGTGTCAGTACTCTTTACCTGGATCATGCTTCTTGGTATAGTGCAGCACAGGCGCTCAATCCTCAGAACAAAGGCAAGCGATTCCTCACGCCCAGTGGGAAGGTAGAGATTTATACGCCCGAGATGCAAAAGCAGCTAGCCAGTGCTGGACACGCCGCCCTACCCATCTTCTACACCCATCCGGAAGTTACTGGTCGCCATCCGACCATCGAGTATACAGAGCAACTGGTGAAAAATCCGGTGAACCCGCAGGCATTCACCCACAAGGTCAAATTAGGGAAGGTCTCCTCTGGCGAGGTTCATCGGCAGTATCCGCTGATGGGGATGACTGGCAGATCCAGTGTGGTTCATTTTCACTCGGTTACACACTGGACTTATACGGGCAAACAAATGAACGGTGTTCGCCTCGTTCAAATCCACCCGAAAGTAGCACAAGCAGCAGGTATTAACAACGCTGATGAAATCATTGTCGAAAGCCCCAGAGGGTCTATCAGAGGTACAGCTTTGATTTGGGAGGGGATTCGAGAGGATACAATTTTTGTGCCTAATTGGTTCGGTCAAGAGCAGAAAATGGCCCAAGAACTCCGTACCCCCTACTACGAAGCAGCTAACCAGTTGATAGACAACCAGTACTATGACAATCTTTCAGGACAGCAAGCATTTAAGTGCTTTGCCTGCCGAGTGAAGAAGGCATAGCGTGTTTAACAAAACGCTCATGCCAGATAAAGCAACTAGACTGGAAGTCCCTATCTGGAAAATCGGGTTGAACTTGTCAGGCTTGCAATCTCTCAAATGAAATCGACTTCCACATCCGGTGCGTGTCCCTCAAGGGAAGCCGATGCATCAGCCCATAGCCAAAAGCCCAGTCGTTGTGACTGGGCTTCAATAATAGACAGAGGGGTTATATTCGGTTGGCTAATTATAAGAGATTAGATATAAGTGATTACGTTAATAAAAACTACCACAAGAGGCATGCCAATTCCGGAAAAGTCAACAGAGAATTTTTAGATTCAAAATCAAAGCAGCTTCAGGTACAATCAGGCAGCACCAAATTGCAAAGGGGAGAAAAGCTGTGAGCGCTCCATACACCGGAGGCTGTCAGTGCGGACAAATTCGTTATGAAATCTGTGCTGAACCGTTAACTCTCTATCTGTGCCACTGTAAAGAATGTCAGAAACAATCTTCCAGTGCTTTTGGAATGTCCCTCACTGTGCCACGAGATACTGTTGTCATTGTCCAAGGACAACCGAAAGCTTGGACACGTAAAGCCGATAGTGGACGTGAGGTGACTTGTCTGTTCTGTGATGACTGTGGGACACGGCTGTTCCATGAGCGGACTTACAGTCAAGAAACCATCAACGTCAAAGCCGGAACGCTAGATGACACAAGTTGGTTACGTCCCGTGGGTAACCTTTGGACACGTAGCGCCCAACCTTGGGTGATGATTTCAGACGAGATGCTCAATTATGAAGGACAGCCAGAGGATGTGCATCCTCTGTGGGAAAAATGGGCACAACAGCATTCTTGAAACTGTGAAAATTCCTACTCTTGTTTCACAGTAGCGTATGCCCAATCCAACCACGGTAGCAACGCTTCAATATCCGCTGTTTCTACTGTGGCTCCACCCCAAATCCTGATCCCAGGCGGTGCGGCGCGGTAGGATGCGATATCAAAAGCCACTTCTTGCTTTTCCAAAAGTTTCGCCAGTTTCTTGGCAGATTCTGCTTGCTTTTCCGGACTTAAGGCTGTAAACCAATCATCAACAATCTTGAGACAAATGGAGGTACAAGAACGAGTTTCTGGCTTCTCTGCCAGGAAGGCTGCCCAATCACTTTGCTCAACCCAGCGGGCAATTGTTGCTAGATTCGCTTCGCTACGACGAATCAGGCTTGGAAGCCCACCAATACTTTCTGACCAAATTAATCCATCAAGCGCATCTTCTACACACAGCATTGATGGCGTGTTAATGGTGTCCCCTTGGAAAATTCCTTCAATCAATTTGCCTTTTTGTGTCAAGCGAAAGAGCTTAGGTAGGGGCCAAGCAGGTTGATAGCTTTCTAGGCGTTCGACAGCGCGGGGTGAAAGTACGATAACTCCATGCTGGGCTTCTCCTCCCAGAACCTTTTGCCAAGAGTAGGTGACAACATCCAACTTTTCCCACGGTATTTCCATTGCGAAAACAGCCGAGGTGGCATCGCAGATAGTCAGACCTTGGCGATCGCCTTTTATCCAATCGCCATTGGGTATCCTAACACCTGATGTCGTGCCATTCCACAAAAACACTACGTCATGACTAAAGTCAACTTGGTCGAAGTCTGGCAAACTGCCATAAGGTGCCTTGAGAATCTGGAGATCAGACAACTTCAGCTCATCTACGACATCTTTAACCCATTCCAAACCAAAGCTTTCCCATGCCAAAATATCGACGGGGAGCTTTCCCAACAATGACCACAATGCCATTTCCACTGCGCCTGTATCGGAAGCTGGAACGATACCCAAGCGATAATCAGCAGGAACACCGAGAATTTTTTTGGAGCGCTCAATGACTTCCTTTATCCGAGCTTTGCCATCCGCAGAACGGTGAGAGCGACCTACACAAGCGTTTTCTAATTTGGAAACAGACCAACCCGGACGTTTCGCACAAGGACCAGACGAAAAATGAGGAACTCGTGGTTTTGTTGTTGGAGGAGTAAGATGTGGTGACATACAAGATAATTTAATATAGATGCGACCTGGTGCAAGGTCGTAACTCGCTATTACTTTACGCTTTGCTTTGCCCCAGGTCAACAGTCAAAATTTATGAACTCCTATACAAAATATTGATCGCTACTCGCAATCAACTAACTGTTACTTCTTAGTAGGAACAACCTCAAACTCAAAAAAACTAATGCGACGATCATTAATATAGACTGTGATCGTATGTTTACCAGTAGGGTCGCCAGAAGCAATAGTCCAAAAATTTTCAATCACTCCTTTTTTTGCCACCTGTGTACGCTTCGTCACTGCTTCCATGCCATCAGCTGATATTGAAAAATTTTCACCACTCGCAGTACTCCAAGTTTCTGGGAGTTTGGGTAAGCGAAGAACTTCTCTCCATGTCACTTCACTTTGAGAGTCTTTAAGCTGAATTCGCCATCCGTACCGATTTCCCTCTTTGTGTGGCACGTTAGTTGTAGGGATAAAGGTTACTTTACCATTACTATCGTCTCTTAAAACCCCAAACTCCGTTTTCTTAACAGAAATCGTTTTAGTATTGACTGATTCGGAAGATACAATGTCATTGACAGCTAAAGAAGATACAACCCATGATGTCAGCCAGCAAGAAGCTAGCACTACGCCGTAAGCAAAATTTTTCATTAGCATCAGTTTTTTGTTAAAAAGTGCTTTTTAATTCATATCTGAATGAACCTCCTTTTTTCAGATAAACTGCTGACATTTCTACTACAATCAAAGTTAAGTTTTGCTTATGCTACTTAGATTGGAGAGACAACACTACTGCTTGATATACTCCACTCTGTTGTATAAACAAAAAGAACTCAGCACTCAAGAACTCAGCACTCAGGAGAAAGAGTATTATTCTGAGTCCTGCGTACTGTGTTCTGAATTCTCCTTAAAAAAGGTTAATTAACAGTTAAATTAGTGAGTTACACTACAGTAAACACTGGCATGATGGGCTGAAGGAGCCGCCCAAAGGGCATTGGCGCACAGCGCCCGCCCCTGTGGTCCCATGGCGCGATTGATTATTCATGTCTCTAACTTTGTCTCTAACTGAAATTAAAGCAACGGCAACATTCAATACTCACGAAATATATTGACGCTGCAACGAGAGGCATAGACATCTAACTTGCTCAATGCATACCAAGTCAGTGGTTCAATGATGCCATCACTTACTAGATAGTGTTCTGCTTGAAAAGCCTGGACTGCTTCGTCAGTTTTTGCTCCAAAAACACCATCAATAACACCAAAGTAGTAGCCACCAACGTTAAGGGCTTCTTGAACAGCTTTCACTATAGTTCCACTACTGCCAACACAAAGTTTTGGTAAGCTAGCAGATCCGTGGCACAAATATGCCCAAGTCTTTTCTCCCACAACTCCGTCTATCGTTAGGAAAGTAAGACACGTAAATATTTTACAGCATCCCTAGTTTCTCGGTCAAAGTAACCTGTGGTAGAAACCGATAAAGGATATGCTGATACGGTATCTAATTGAACGAGCCGCTGGTTTAGGGCTTTTTGCATTTCTTTGACAATTTGACCACAGGCACCAAATTGTAGGGTTGGTCTCTTTGTCGGGAATTGAGTTGCAACAGACAGAATCATGATGTCGCTTTAGAATGTAAGGAAATAATAAAGACTTATAAAAGAAACATTAAAGTTCCCTAACAGAACGACAGCTTTGGATGACCGTAGTGTGAATGTCAAATAGGTTTCATAATATTTCCCAAAAATCGAGTATATTTGGGGGTTCTTCTTTTATCTAAAGTAGTACAATTGTTCTAGTAAGAAACCTTTGAATCTTGGCGATTCGCCGCTTGCGGCGCTGCGCTCCGCGCAATCGCCCTTAATTAGGATAGGAGTTCCAAATGCTCAGTCGTTTGACCCACGTTAGTGTGCTTGTGAAAGACTATAATGAGGCTCTTCTCTAGTAGAACGAGAGGCTTGTACGGCAACACTCATGTCTTGGTAGAACAACCACAGAATTGAGTTAAGCAAGCCCTCAAAGAAGTCAAAGAGCAAGGGTCTGAGGGAACAAGGAACAGATAAAAATATAGTAGTATTTAACACCATGATGACACAAGTAAAGAGCGCAATTGCAGCCCAAGATGACAAACAAGCAATTGCAAAATCAGATTTTGAGCAACAATTTTTAGAAAAAAGAAATACTGCTGTCAAAAGCCTTGTTGACAACAGTATTTCCTTTCAAATGCTTGCTGATGCCACCGAAACAATTCTGCTTCATGCCTTTTGGTTAGCCAAGCAAAAACAGCAGCGCTCACTCAAAGAGTATAGAAAGCTCCTTGCTGCTCAGGGTTGGAAAGGTGAGGAAAAAAGATATCTTAAGGTTGCAGCAGCATTTCAAAAGTTTTCGCCGCAAGAGTTAGCACAAATTGAGCCAAGTACCGTATATCAGCTAGCGGAGAATAGCAAGAAGTACAAGCAAGTCATAGATAGGCTGCTAGACTTAACTGCAATCACCCAAGAAGCTGTGCGTTCCCTAATTAAAGAACAGCGCGTTCCTAAGGAACTAAAACTTGAAAAACCAAGTATTTGGCGGCGCACAAAGAATGGAGGGAGGTACTGCCAAGTTCCGCCGATTCACGAAACAGATGACCGGACTGGAACGACTCTGCAAAAGATGATGGATGAGGAGGGGTTGAGCGCACAGAAAATTGTGGCTGAAGCTGTAGCTCTGCGGCAAGCTTACAAGGAAGGACAGCTTGCATTTGTGGAAAAAAAGGCAACTTAAGACTTTAAGCCAATACGGTTCAGTTAAGGGGTATTTGTAACAATTTCATGCGTGTAGAGACGTGCCATGGCACGTCTCTACATTAAGTGTCGCACCTAAAAAAATCTTATCTGAACCGTATTGGACTTTAAGCTACAAGCCAAGGAATGAAATCCCTGGCTTGTAACAATTTTTGACCACTGGACTGAGATAGTTACAGGGAACGGTTCGTTCCATTAGCAATAATCCCAATCAGATTCAAGTTACTCAAAATTTCTGTCGCTTGAATTAGGGAATTCCGAGTCACTCGATTCATGCGCCCTACCATGACAATGCCATTGCAAAGAGATGCCATAATTCTGGCATCAACTGTGCCAAGAATAGGAGAAGTATCTATGAGCACAACGTCATAAGTTTGCTCAAAAAACTTCAGCAGTTCTTTCATCCGCGCAGAGGTTAATAGCTTAACTGTATCTTCAGGTGTAGGTCCAGCAGTCAAAACATCAATAGAGGGATGAATGGGTTGGATGTATTCCTTAACTGAGGAATTTGTTTCCTCTACTAATAATAGGGATAGTCCCCAATCATTAGTTAAACCCAAGATTTTGTGTAGGTTGGGTTGTCGCAGGCTGGCATCAATCAATAGAACCCGTTGATGCATACGAGCAGCACTCATCGCCAGTCCCAGCGCCAAGGTTGACTTCCCTTCTCCTGGCAATGCTGAAGTGAACATCAAAGATTTGTAGGGAACAAAAGACTTTGATATCTGAATGTTTTGGTACGCCATATCAAGCGTTTCGTGAGAAGGCAATAAGGCGTAGACGTTAAGCTGCTTTTCACCAGATATTGCTTCTGATGAGAAGCCAGCGAGTACTCGTTGCAAAGACAGGCGGAACAACTTCTTTTTCGTACTAAGCAGTGAAAGTTTTGGGACTGTTCCTAGTAAACGGAGGTTTGTTAGCCTCTGTAACTCTTCTGGAGAAGAGATAACATCGTTAGAGATTTCCGATATCAAGGCTGCGGCAACACCTAAAATCGGTCCCAATAGCACTCCTCCAAGTAATATGAATAGCTTATTGTCACCCAGAGAAGTTCCCCGTTGAGGTTCTTCCAATACTTGGAAATCAAACCCTCCTTGAGCAATCATCAATCCTAAAGATTGTTGCATTGCCATCAGTTGCTCAAGTGTTTTGCGATTTGTTTCCACCTCTGGCAGCAGACGTTTGTATTCTGCTATCAAACTTGGATATCTAGTGAGTTCCTCCTGCATTTGCACTTCTGAGTCAGCAAGACTCTTTTCATTGGCACGCAGTCCCAAGACTGCTGTTTGCATCTGAATTAACTCTTCCAAAAGCTTCAGGTCAATCTGTGCTACTTGTCCTCCTGTCAGTAGAGGTTCTTCTGTATCAGATGAGACTTCTGTTCCCGACGGCTTTTCTTTGAACAAAGTATCCGAGAGTGCTTGCACAGCTTTGTCTCCCAGCGCTCGTTTAATCTCTTCTTGTAGGAGCGCCACTTGACTAAGTCGCTGCTGTATCAGTTTTTGGACTGTTGGGAAGTCATCTGTATAGAGTAATCGCTCCTGAGCTAAAGCTAGGTCGGTCTTTTGAATCTCATTAAGTAGTGTTTGGTACTGGGTTGACTGACTCACATGAAAGGAGAGGAGTACGTTCTTGGGTGAAGATGACAATTCTTGTTTCAAGTTGTCGTAACGAGCTTGTAAGTCTTTAAGTTGAGCACGAGTGATTCTCAGCTGTTTCTTAATGTCAGCAAGAGATTGCAGAAGAATTTTGCCTTGTACTTCTGGGTCGAGTAAATGATGTGTTTTACGAAACTGTTCTAAATTTTTCTCAGCTTGAATCATTGTGTCTTTGGCCTTGGGCAGTCTTTCGTTTATGAAAGAAAGCCCTCTAGAAAGGCTCTGTTTTCTCAACTCTATATTATGTTCCTGATAGACTTTTTGTAGGGCTTGCAGAACTTTTTGTGCTTTTACTGGATCGTCATTCTTGAAGGAAACTTCAAAGACTTGACTGATTACTTTATGACCTACTGTCTGCCGCTCTAAGGGAGTGATCACCAAAGGTTCTTGTTGACCCTTCTTGCCTTTGATATGTTCTACTGTCAAATATGGATACTCAAAACGAAGCAAATTAACTGCTTTTTGTATCAAATTGGAACTCAGCATCAGCTTTTGTTGAGCAGTGTAGTCAACGCTCTCAAAATTAGGATCACTAAACTTGCTGTCTGCACCTTCTTGGATATGATTTGACCCTACCCCTTCAAAGAGCTTGGAACTGACCAGTATCTGCATAGAACTCTGGTGGATCGGTTTTGCAGTTAAAGTTAGAAGGCTAGTAACCGACATGATTACGCCAGAAATACCCAGAATTTGTAAGCGTCGGCGAAGCAGAATTGTAGAGAGTTTTCTGCCCTTAACCTTGCTTTGTGGAGAAGCAATAACTATTTGCTTATGCTCCAGACTCATGTCAGCCACAATTCAAGCCCTCTTAAATTATATTGAATGACTTTTCCTACAAGATTGTGAAAAAACTTTTTTGAGGCGTTTTGGAGTTCAAGGGAGTACCCTACGGCAAGCTGTCCTACGAGCATCTACAGCAGGGAGTTCGTTAAAAGACAACAAATTGAGTTTGAACTTCTATAACTTCTAAACTTTTTCTTTTATCCCTACATCATACACTATTCCAACTTGGGGATAAGATTCAGCTTAGTTTTCATTCATGAGTTAAAAAGTTAGACATAGATGACTGATGACTCATATTTTAAAAAATATCTAACCATAGGAAGAAAAATTGGTTTAAGACGACAATATTTACAGGATTTAACATCTTTTGAGTTTTTTCGGTTTCTTTTCAAGCTAAATGACACTATTGAGATAGTCAACCCTGTCCGTCTATCTTTACCATATCGTTAATAGTTGAGTTCTTTGAACTTTGTGCTAATTTGGTAAGCTTTTTATCCAAGGATTCGGCTGAGTTTAAGTAGGTAATAAATCTTGCTACGGTTATAGGTAACTAAAACACTAAGTTTTGTAGGACGATATATTTCTTTGTGTAGAAAAATACCTATTTTTACAAACACGTATCTATAATTTTCTAGGTAGTTATTAACTCTCAACGTTTATGAGAACAAGATAAGTAAAGAGAAAACCTTGAATGTTTATGTTTTGACAAAAATAGAACTAGTGGTTCAAGAGTCCTAAGTAAGTTGTGCCTGATTTTTTTGTAAGTAACATTTTGATAAAAATAACAATTGTATACAATATGTTTGATATCAAGCTGCTTAGAAGCTGCCTCTTTGTGAGTCTAAACTTGTAGTTTTGTGTATTAGCTTACTTAAGAAGAGATAAAACACCGAAAAATCTTTAATTCTCTTGATTCTGAGAATTAAAGATTTTATAAAGATGACAGAAAATGAGCGGAAAATAAACAAATACGCTTGTGTGGAGGGAATTTCTAGTATCAAGTTCCTTAAAATGGACTGAAATTCTTACGGCGTCAGTAGTAAATTCTATGCGCGAGGATTTTCGCTATCAGCTAAGGCTTTATAAGCTTTGGTAAGCGGCTATTACATCTGGTGCAAGATGTCATTTGAAGGGACTAGATGTAAAGTTGGTTATAAGGGCTGTATTTAAACTACAGCCTCCGTCTTATTTAACTCCTTATCCCGCCGCCTTGGTACGTCATAAGTCATAAAATCATATGCCATGTCTGTGTAGGGAAAAATAGCACGAGCTTCTTCAAGCAAATCCTTCAACTCTATTACATTTCCAGGAGCATAGCGGGGACTAAAATGTGTCATGATCAGTTTATGTGCTCCAGCGGCTAAAGCCGTTTGCGCTGCCATTGTGGTTGTGGAATGCAACCTTTGAAAAGCCATATCTGCATCTTGATGGGCAAAAGTTGCTTCGTGAATTAACACATCTGTATCCTGCGCTAATTCCACCGCACCATCACAATAAATTGTGTCTGTACAATAGGCAATTTTGCGTCCAATTTCCGTGGGTCCACATAGTTCCTTACCGTTAATCACTCGCCCATCAGCAAGGGTCACGACTTCACCACGTTTGAGTTGACCGTAAATACGACCAGGAGGAATTTGCAACGCCTTAGCTTTTTCTACATCAAAACGTCCTGGTCGGTCTTTCTCACAAATCCGGTAGCCAAAGCTGGTCACGCGATGATGCAAAGGACCACAGGTGACAGTGAATTCATCATCTTCGTAAACCACCCCTGGTTGTACGACGTGAACTTTAACAGGATAGGAAAAGTGGGTATGGGAGTAGCGCGAGGCAAGTTGCAGGTACTCATTTAATCCAGGTGGACCATAAATATCAACGCGTTGTACATTTCCAGCTAAACCGCAACTAGCAAGAAGACCCATCAAGCCAAATATATGGTCGCCGTGCAGATGGGTGATAAAAATTCGGGAGAGTTGGCTGCTTTTTAGGTCACTCCGCAAAATTTGATGCTGAGTACCTTCGCCACAATCGAATAACCACATCTGAGCTCGTTGTGGTAATCTTAGAGCGACACTGGAAACATTGCGCGATCGCGTAGGTACACCGGAACTTGTCCCTAGAAATGTTATCTGCACAGCCTTATTCTGCCTTCCTCTTACTGAATTTGGCTCTCTATTCTCTATAGTGGCACGGAAAAAAGCAAAATTCTTTTGGCAGAAAGTCTCTTTTTCTCAGGGCAAGATTATCTGCAAATCTAAGGAAAATGACAAGAAGAAAAAGTTGTAGGCTGACCAAGCAAGTTATTTCCGGAAAATACATAAAAAGAATAGGTGGAAAGCCGATTTTGTAAATAAACTTGCTTTTTGACATACGTATATACGCAAAGACGCTAAGAAAAGTTTGCTTCTTAACGTCTTTGCATGAGATTATTGATTATGTATTTAACTGCTTGTTCATCAGAGATTGTTCAAAAGCCGAGCACGAATTGCCATCAGCTGCTCTTGGTTGTTGACTGGAGATCGCGGTGCCGGCAATTCTGTATTGGGCCAGTTGGTTAAATCAAAGCAGGGACATAGTAACGGGGGCATGCCCACATTTCTTACAGGTACTGGCATACTGCAACGAGCGCAAGGAGACAGATCCCAAGCAGGAGTTAGCAATTCTGCTATGGTTTCTTGCGTACCTTCCAGGTAGCAATCCCCCGATTCAGGTGAAATAATTTTCTGCCAGCACTCTTCAAACTCATCGCTGTAACGGTCACTTTTGATGATCTCTTGCGGCTGTAAGGTTGCCGTACCGTTGTTAATTACAACTTTCTTACCCAGCTGGAACCAGTAAGCTAAGTATTTTTTTACGTCTTTTTGTGATGCCATACTAAAATCTTAGATTGTAAATTCTGGTTTTTAAATAAGGAATATTAAATAAACAATTAAGAATAGTTATTAGTTGTGAACTATTTTTAGTCATTCTCCCTACTTCCCTACTCTCTTGGGCTTGGCAAAGGGGAACCCAGCATACTCAAATTGAGAACGTGACCCCCAGTGACCAAGTAAACTTCTTGGCAGATAACTCCCAACTGACGCACCAACTGACCTAGGCGATCGCGGAAGGTTCGACCAGTAGGATAAGCTGGGACGACGCCCCAACCAGTTTCTTCAGCTACAAAAATTATATCGGCAGCAACTAACTGGACTGTTTCTAAGAACTCTTGGACGATGTTTTGCCAGGTCAACTCGTCTTGTTCCAAAAGATTTGCCACCCAAGTGCCTAAAGAATCTACCAAAAGGCAGATGTTTGGTTTAGCGTCAGCAAGAGCAGCAGACAATTCATATGGCATTTCTAATGTCACCCAATCTTGAGGACGGCGTCGTTTATGTTGTTGAATACGTTGCTGCCATTCCTTATCATCTGAGCTTTCCACTGCCGTTGCCACATAAATAACCTCTTTTTGTGACTGCATTGCCAGGATTTCTGCCCATTCGCTTTTGCCAGAGCGTGCTGGTCCGGTCACTAATATGACTTTACTCAAAGCTCTTTACCAAGTATGTTGAATTGAGAGGGGTTGCAATTCTACTAGGCTATCAGCTATTAGCTATTGAGTTAAGTAACGGCTAAACGCTGAGTGCAGAAAGTTTTTGACTAAAATTTTTCACTATAAGGCTGGCAACTTGTCGCCAAAATAACTTTTAATAGTAAGACTAGTACCAGCATCATCAGAAGGCAGAAGTATAAAGTGAGTATAAAGCAAAAAGTCTAAAGTATGAAGTAATTAAGTGTCATTAATTTTTCATCCTTTATCCTTCAGCATAGCTGCCTTCATCCTTGAACACCACAAGGCACAGCACACTTTTGAGATATCCGTTATGAAAGCAGGCATAAAACGCATAGAGGCAACTCTACACGATTTAGGGACTCGCAACACTGCTGGATCTGAGGAATTGGATGGTTCGACAAAGCGGTCTCTATCGTTTCGGATCAGCGTTGGGGGAACGGAAAGCTCAGCAACCCATCCTGAGCCGTCTGAGGAGGAACCTTCTACCCAATCAGAACAAAACTCAGCCATCCACGATACCTCTGTGCAGACTTTTCCAGCACAAGAGAGCGATTGCAAAGCACCAAGCCTACCCAAGTTCAAAACTCCTAGCCTTACTAGCCATCGCAACGGAGCAAATCCTGCCTTGGCGATGAATTTGTTGCAAGAAATTCAGGAAAGTGTTGCCTCGTGGCAAAGAGAACTGCAAAAAATCGTGCGGCAGATTCAAGATATTTATTTAGAAGGACCGATTGTTAATGGCTGGTTAGAGTCCCACGAACATGGTTTAGAATCAGGAGGAACGGCAACACTGCGCCATGCAGAAGTTGACCGCCTGATGGACTACGTAGAAGAAATTTGCGCGCCTGATAGCAAAGTATCCTGCCAATCGCCCCGTGCTGGGTATCATCTGTATGGTTTGGATGCTTCTGGTAAAGTGTGGTCGCGTCCGTGTCCACCCGAACAGGTTGTTAGCGTAAGTATGGCAATTGCGCGTTACCAAAAGTTGCGTCAACTCTTGGGGCGAAAGCAATATCTAGAAACCCGTCTCACTCAACTGGCAGAAACTCTTGTGATTTTGCATGGTCACATTCAATTGCAGTGAAATTTGACTAAGAAAGAACACAGAACTCAGGAGTCACCAAACCAGCTATGGTTCTTTTGCAACTCGGTGTTGAGTCGAGATACAGCCTCTTTGTGGATTTAAGATATCAATCATTGTGAGGTTGCTAAATCCTCTGCATTGTACGTTAGGGACATTCTGAGTTCTGAATTCTTCTACAAAAATATTGTATAAAAAATTAATATAATTTCCTTTTTCCGAAAAAACTCGGTTGGTGAGTCGGAAATTTTTGGTATAGATTAGCTGAAGAGCAGGCTACGTTTGGACTTTGCTATTGGTTATTGGTTAGTAGTTAATGGTTATGGTTCCTAAAATAACCAATAATTAACAACCAACGACGAATAAAGTCCAAAAACCCAAATTTAAAGCTTATGCCAAACACGCAAATCTCTGCCATTATCTGCACTCACAATCGAGATACTTATTTAGGCGCTGCTATAGATAGCCTTTTGGCGCAGGATTTTGTCGGTGACTTTGAAGTCGTGGTCGTGGATAATGGGTCGAGCGATCGCACTCGCGAAGTTGTAGAACATAGAAGCCACAATCCTCGCCTTAAGTATGTCTTTGAACCAGCCATTGGCTTATCTGTTGCCCGCAACACTGGCGCGAGAGTTGCTAGTTCTGAAATTTTGGCATATCTTGATGACGATGCAGAGGCAAACTCCAACTGGTTACAGGTTTTGTACTCGGCTTATCAAGATAACCCTAAACTCGTGATTGCGGGTGGCAAAGTGACTCTATTATGGCCCGAAGGAATTCAACCCCCACCTTGGCTATCAACGGGATTAGCTGCCAATTTAGGGGCATATGACTTAGGCGAGAGTATTGTCTACATCGACAACCCAGGACAAACCCCCAGAGGTTTGAACTACTCTATACGCCGCAGCTTTCTTGAAGAAATAGGGGGTTTTGATATCCATCTTGGTCGAGTAGGTACAAAATTATTGTCAAATGAAGAACTGCAAATGACCGAACTTGCCCTCCAACGGGGAATGCAAGTTGCTTATCTTCCCAACGCCCTTGTTGCTCACAATGTCGCCCCAGAACGCCTCAAACGCTCCTGGTTTTTCAACCGAGGTTGGTGGCAAGGTATTAGTGAGTGCTATCGGGAACAACTTGCCGGCAAAGCTGGTTTAGGTCAATTGCAGCGTGGCAGTGAACGGTTTTTGCGTGGCTTGTATAAAACACTACAGTATTTTAGTGACCCGGCGGAACGCTTTGATAAACTTGTGTATGCATATGGTCAAATTGGTTACTTAAATGCCGCTATTCAGGGTCTTCTGTTCAAGTCTCAGAAAGAATAACAAATAATAACTTATATGTCTTCCAAATTACCAGTTTCCGTACTCATTCCGGCAAAAAACGAACAAGCAAACTTGCCTGCTTGTCTGACAAGCGTCCAAAGAGCTGATGAAGTGTTTATTGTAGATTCTCAAAGTAGTGACAAAAGCGTCGAAATTGCTAAAAGTTACGGTGCAAATGTCGTGCAATTCTACTTTAATGGACGCTGGCCTAAAAAGAAAAATTGGTCTCTAGAAAACTTACCTTTCCGCAACGAATGGGTGTTAATTGTTGATTGCGATGAGCGCATTACACCCGAACTATGGGATGAAATTGCCCAAGCAATTCAAAATCCTGAATACAATGGTTACTACCTCAACCGCCAAGTCTTTTTCTTAGGGACATGGATTCGCCATGGCGGTAAATATCCCGATTGGAATTTGCGTTTGTTTAAACACAAAAAAGGTCGCTACGAAAACCTTAACACTGAGGATATTCCCAACACTGGTGATAACGAAGTTCATGAACACGTTATTTTAGATGGGAAAGTGGGATATCTGAAAAATGATATGATACATGAGGATTTCCGTGACCTTTATCACTGGATAGAACGGCATAATCGTTATTCCAATTGGGAGGCTCGTGTCTATCTTAATCTGCTTACAGGTAAAGATGACAGCGGTACCATTGGCGCGAATCCTTTTGGTGATGCCGTGCAACGCAAGCGTTTTTTGAAAAAACTATGGGTACGACTGCCATTTAAACCATTTTTGCGGTTTGTTTTGTTCTACATTATTCAACGTGGCTTTTTAGATGGCAAAGCAGGATATATTTATGCACGGCTTTTAAGTCAATATGAGTATCAAATAGGCGTCAAACTCTACGAATTACGCAAATATGGTGGACAGCTTAATACCACATCCACGTCCACATCCACCCCCGTTGCTGAAAAACCTTCTCTTTCTCAAGAAGTAGGGCAGACGGTGCTTTAGGGGAGTAGAGACGCTTTCATTCAGCACGTCTCTACAACTAATGACAAATGACTAACGACAAATGACGAATGACGAACCTTTTGTAGATTTACGTAAATATGACCAATCCTGGTTTGACCGAGGGCGAGCAGGTTGGTATATTTTGTTATGGTGGTTTATACAGGCGATCGCCTTTCCCCTGACTCCTCACCCATTCAATAATCTGCGCTGTGCCCTGCTGCGTTTGTTTGGCGCTCGTATTGGTAAAGGTGTATTAATTCGACCTACTGCCCGCTTCACCTATCCTTGGAAAGTCACAATTGGCGACTACAGCTGGATTGGAGATGATGTCATTTTATACAGTCTTGATAATATCAACATTGGTGAACACTGCGTCATTTCTCAAAAGAGTTACCTGTGTACTGGTAGCCATGATATAACAGACCCAGCCTTTAGGTTGAAAACGGCAAGTATCACCATTGGCAATGGAGCTTGGATTGCTGCAGATTGCTTTATTGGATTGGGAGTGCAAATTCGAGCTAATGCCGTGATTGGCGCTCGTAGTAGTGTCTTTAGTGACATGCCCTCTGGGCAAGTTTGCTGGGGAAATCCCTGTGTTCCCAGGTATCCAAGGAAGAAGGGGTGATAGGGTGATTTATCTACAAAATCAAAATATCACTAACCCCGCAAAAACAATTGTGTAATGTAGTAAGTATTACCAGTGCGCCAAACACCTATACCAGTCTCTCGAAAAACAGGACGCAGAATATTCTCTCGATGTCCTGGGCTTTCCATCCAGCCTTCCACCGCTGCAGGTACAGGTTGAGGAATATTCGTACTTTTAAATAGATTTTCACCCACCACCCAGTAAGAAATGCCCCTCGCGTGTACTCGTTGGACAAGGGTACTGCCATCTGCGCCAGTGTGGCTAAAGAAGTTTTTTTCAGCCATCTGCCGACTGTATCTCCGGGCAACCTCTGCTAGCTTATCGTTATTTTGTAGGGGTTTCAATCCGTATTTAACGCGCACATCGTTAATGTTTTGCCTAACTGCTGCCTCAATTTTGGCAGTTGCAGAAGTTTGGCTGAGAACTGGGGGCTTTTGAGGTTTGCCTGTTGGCAGTTCAGGCAAAGGTGGCAAATACTCAATAGCCTGTTCGCAGCTTGGTATGAAAAGTGCGAGCAGTGTTATCCCGAAAACAGAAAATATTTGGGGTAATATGCGTTGACACTTGTGACTCATATTGGATTCTAAACAAGCACCCAGTCTGGTGTTTTTCAGAAGCTGTGCTAGATATCACTGATGGTGCTACATTTTCTTGTGTATTGAACAACATTACTAACAGTTGTCATCAAATCATCAGTATCAAAAGGTTTTGGCATATGTGCAGTAAAGCCTGCATCTTGTGCTAAATTATATGACTCTTCTGGTGGGAGCGCTGTTAAAGCGACAGCCGGAATTTGTCTGATTTGTTCGTCTGAATGAGTCCTAATTTTACGCATTAGTACATAACCATCCTCGTCAGGCATGGCAATATCACTAATGAGAATATCTGGTTTAAACTGTGTAATCAGTTGAAATGCTTTTTCACTACATGTTGCAGTCAGGACTTGCACATTATAATATGATGTAAAAATAGCCCTAATTAACTCAACAGAATCGATATCATCATCTACTACCAACAACTGCAACCCATCCAAATTCTGCAAATTTTCCATATATTAAAAGCCTTGTTAATTCTTATAACTGGAATTATCTAGGCTACAATTATACTGACAATTTTCTAGCCCTCATACTTGATCTCGGAAATATGAATCGCAAACATTAAACGTGACTTAGATGAGCGTTCATTTGTTTGGTGTGCTCACTTAATAAAACTAGATTAGTCCCAATACTGTTTGGGTAAAGGTTGGCACTGGGTAAATTATCTTATCCGAACTTTATTGGATTAGTCCCTTTATTTTTATCTGTCGGAGGAAGGATAAAGCCATTCTGTAAAAATAATTAACAAATTTCTAAGAATTTTCTGTTAGGGAACGATCAAAATATTATATTGGGAATTTTATAAACAAAAAAGCACAGAAAACAGACTGCGCTGCACTCTTGTGTTTGATTTGTTTTAGTTCCAGCACGCCTGAATTCGTGCCAGTAATTTATCAAAATTAATGGGCTTGCGGATAAAATCGTCTGATCCTATGTCCAATTCTTTTATAACACTAGCCTCTTCAGTCCCAGTAACTAGCAGAATGGGAATAAAAGGTAACTTCTCATTCTGGCGGATGTTGCGGGTTAACTCATAACCGTTCATCCCAGGCATTATCACATCTACCAACAATAAATCTGGTGGCGAAGCCTCTATCTTAGCTAAAGCCAAACTCCCATTTGTTGCTGTATCAACTTCATAACCCTCTGCTTCTAGAGCAGTTTGAAGCAAAAATACATTGAGCGCAAAATCATCCACAACCAATATTCGACGACGCTGAGAAGATTGCATAAATGCAAATCCTTATCGATCAAGTAGGGTAGACAAAAATTGGGTATTTGTACTCCCTAGTGTTAATAATTACATAAAATCTTAATATTAAAATCATTCTTTAGATAGTTGATAAAGCCCTCATCGTTGATAAATTAGCACCCGTAAGCTAGTAAGAGAATAGGGCGATGAAGGGATGAAGAGCAAGGTTGTGAAGACATGTAGAGACAGAGGAGGGCAAATTTTTGTCTTTGTTTTCCCGTATCTTTCTGTCAGCGAACCTCTCACTTTTCGGCTGAATTCATCTCACTGCACTTTACAAACTAGAAAGTTAACACCCGTCAACAAACTCAGGTCTTGCCTTTTGGTTAGACTGTAGCTGTTGTTCTAAAGCTGCCCAGTCTTCTTGCTCAATCAAATTCATCAATTTGTCGAGGTTATGGCGATACTGCTGAAGCGAGTTGAGCAATGCTGTTCGATTGTAGCGTGCCATCATCACTCCTAACTCTGGATTGCCACCACCCACACGACTCGTATCTCGAAAACCAGAACTAGCAAATTTTTGGGCTAGTTGCAATAGATTCTGGTCAGTTTCACTCATACAAGCAGCAATTAATGAAGCACTCACCATGACGGGCAAATGTGAAATCCAACTAACTGCTCGGTCGTGGTCTTCTGGGGAACAATGATGGAGAGTAGCTCCAAGGTCGCGTACTATTTTCTCTACAACTGTCATTGTCGCAGTTGGTGTTGATGCCAATGGTGTCAGGACGTAGGGCTTATTTTTAAATAAATTTCTCATAGCTGCTTCTATACCACTGTCGGCTGTACCCGCCATTGGATGCCCGCCAATGAAATTGGCCCACAGGGGAGCGATCGCATTAACAATTGGTGCTTTTACCGAACCAACATCAGTTATGACTGTATTGGAAGGCAGATGAGCGATGAGTTGCTTAAAAGTGGGAATAATCAGCCCTATAGGTGTACAAATAAACACCACCTCTGCTTTTGCTAGCAGGCTTATGTCAACTGACGCCTCATCTACGCTGCCTAGGGCTACTGCCCGCTCACAGGTTGATTCACGACGGCTAACGCCTAAGACATGATATCCTTGCGATCGCAAATCTAAACCCAAAGAGCCGCCTATCAGTCCAAGTCCTAAAATACCTATATTCATCTAATTGTGACATTCCGTCTGTTACATAATTTCTGCATACTGTACCAAATCTCATCATTTCAATTCTCTTTTGCCAAGCAATACCCGCAAGTGTAACAACCTCCTAATATAGAAATTGGGTGTCGCCGAATGGTTTTTACCTTCCGACTAAATAGCGACGAAAGTTTATTTACCATAGCTTATATAATTATTCTTCCATTGAAAGGTGCAGGGGAACTACATAGAAAAATATTTTGTCCTGTACTGAAAATGGTGGCTGGCGAAGATATTTCTAAGCTCTGTCTAAAAGCTCTTCAACTTATGCGGCTTTTCAGCTTTCTAGTAGAGCAAGTAAGGAATAACGCTGCTATGATAAAAGAAACGAAACAATTTGGAATACAGCAGATTAATTCAGGTTTTTCCAAATATATACATAAACAATTTTAACTAATTCTAGTCATCAGAATTTATTTTTTTATGACTATCCTAACTTGGGTAAACAATTTATTAATAACTCTGATAATACTAATATCTATTTAGTGAGCCAAAACTCATAATTCACACCTTTTAAAAGGAGGAAAAAGATGCGTGATACCTTTAATAAAATGATGGGTCGGACTCGGTATGTGGTCTGTCGCATTATGCTGCATTTAGGTGGATCTGAGGTAGCACCAATTCTGGGAGTTTTGAATCGTGCTGCAAGGGAAGCCATAGATACCGAAGGTGACATAGAAGTTTTGGGAGAAGGATTGGTAGAAATCTGCCAAACTCTACTACAGTACGATGAATATTGGCTTTCTGTTGCTAATGAAGGCGATGTATTTTGGAGCGAAGGGGAAGCGGGAGATTATGTGAATGAATTATTTACAGACTCTGCCCAACGTTATCTCAGTGAACCAGATTTTGGTTCTGACTCCGGATATGATGAACCTTTATCTATTCCTGTCACGCGCAATGTCGTTGTGATGATTACAGTGGCTTATGAAGGAGAAGTCCCAGATTTGGAAGCTGACCTGGCGAACATTACTGCACTCAAAGAAGGCTTTAAAGCTTTAATAAGCTTACACTACAAACATAAACTACGAGCAATTCAGGTGCATTTTTCACCAGCTCGCTTAGGTGACGAACTCACCAACGACCAGCTATTACAATATTACCCGGAATTAATTCCCTTGTAATTGGTTGGGTCGTCCGCACCTACCACCCAACTGAGAAATTGTTAAGCTCGGAGATAGGATGATAGTCAAATGTTAATGACAATCGTGCGTAAATTCACAGCCGTTTTTTTAGCTTTAAGTTTGTCCTTGACCACTGTCGCCTGTGGTGGCGGTGGGTCTAGCCAAACGACACCTCAAGCTAGCAACACCAATCAAACTACTGCTACCACGAACGCTACTACCAAGCTAGCTGATGGTCAGTATCCGGTGCAGCAAGCAAGTTTTAACGATGCTGATGGGGAGTACACGGTGTTTTTACTCAACGCTACACCCCCAACTTTGAGAACCCAAAATTTACAAATGGCGCGGCTGACCGATGACGAAATCAAGCAAGGCAAGAAAACTTACCTGAAGGTAGAGAATGGACAGCCCGCGCTATACCTAACAGAAGACTTCAAAATTGAGTACGTCCACAACGTTACTGAGACGAGAACCGATCCCCAAACCGGACAACAGGAAACTGTTGTCGTCCGTCAACAAAATAGCTTCTGGGCACCCTTTGCCGGATCTGTTGCCGGATCTTTGGCTGGACAGGCGATTGGTAGTATGTTGTTTAGACCCCAATACTACGTACCTCCTGCATATCAGCCTGGTGGAGTCCTAACTGGCTACGGTGGCTATGGTCGCAGCTATGGAGATGCGGTTCAAAGTTATCGCACACGCTATAATGCGCCGCCTACAGTAGAGAGAAACCGCACAGCTTTCCGCAGTACAGGGACAATTAGAAGGTCATATCCTGGTGGTTCTTCCACTG
Organism: Mastigocladopsis repens PCC 10914; assembly: GCF_000315565.1. Taxonomy (NCBI): domain Bacteria; kingdom Bacillati; phylum Cyanobacteriota; class Cyanophyceae; order Nostocales; family Symphyonemataceae; genus Mastigocladopsis; species Mastigocladopsis repens. The sequence continues at coordinate 4,977,080 of NZ_JH992901.1, forward strand.
TCCGGCGCACTGTCCCAAATACCAATACGGGCAGCCGCGCTACTGGTTCCGGTTATGGCGGCAGTACCCTAAGACCCTCTGGTAGCAGCACGACCAGACGCAGTCCTGGCGGTAGTAGTTTTGGTAGTGGCGGTCGTTCTCGAACCCCACGCTCAACTGGTTTTGGTAGACGTAGATAATTGTAGAGACGCGACGCCAGTCGCCTGGGTCGGGCTAACCCTCCTGCAGCGCTGGCTCGCCATCATGGCGCGTCTCTAGATCATTCATTTATGCTATGGCAACAGCTGGGTTCTGCCAACGCCCAACTGCCTTACCAACCACTGCAAGTTCTTGCATCAAGCGGTCGAAACGTTCTGGAGTCAGAGATTGGGGACCATCAGATAAAGCTTTTGCTGGGTTGGGGTGAACCTCAATCATCAAAGAGTCACATCCAGATGCGATGGCTGCTAGAGACATGGAAGGTACATGTGTAGACCAGCCTGTGCCGTGGCTGGGATCAACCATAATTGGGAGGTGAGTCAGGTTTCGCAACACTGGCACTGCTGATAAATCCAGGGTATTCCGGGTGTACTGGTGGTCAAAGGTGCGAATTCCCCGCTCACACAAAATTACATTTGGATTTCCTGCTGCCAGAATATACTCAGCAGCCATTAACCAATCTTCAATGGTTGCAGCCATTCCTCTCTTTAAAAGAACTGGTTTTGATTGCGCTCCCACTTTCTTCAATAGAGAGAAATTCTGCATATTTCTTGCCCCTACCTGGACCACATCCGCTGCTTGGGCGATTTTCTCCAGGTCTGCACTATCCATGACTTCTGTGATAATGCCCAGTCCGGTTTCTTCCCGCGCCTTTACTAACAAATCCAAAGCACTCTCGCCGTGTCCTTGGAAGGCGTAAGGCGAAGTCCGGGGTTTGTATGCGCCACCTCGTAAAAACTGTGCCCCAGCTGCCTTAACTCGCCGCGCTGTCTCCACTATCATTTCTTCATTTTCTACTGAGCAGGGACCAGCAACGATTACCACAGGGTGATGTTCACCAAAAACAACTGCTCCGTTGGGAGTGTTGACCACCACCTCAGAAGCTTCCCCATGACGAAACTGGCGACTAACCCGTTTGAAAGGCTTTTCTACCCGCAATACCTGCTCAATCCAAGGGCTAATTTCCTGAATTTGTAGCGGGTCTAGGTCGGCGGTTTCACCAACAAGCCCAATGACTACTTTGTGCTTACCGACAATTTTTTCTGGTGTCAGCCCCCAAGTTCCTAGTTCCTCACCAATGCGGTTGACTTCCGCTTCAGGGGAACCGATTTTCATGACTATAATCATGCTAAAGTTCCTGCTTAAATGATTTCTATTTTAGAAAAAATTGCTAAATGGCAATCCGTTATCAGACCTTTTACAAAGTCTTTTTTAAAAGAAATGAAGCCACAGACAAAATTTGGTGTTCATCTGTGGTTCAAAATCATAAAGCCGAAATATTTGTAATAACTCCACTAGCAACGAAAATTAATTTTTCAATAGAGCGCTCAACAGTTTTGTAACTGAAATATTGGGTTTATAAAAAATCATAAATTTTGAATGAGTAATGTTGAAGTTACAAAATTTAAACTTCAACATTATTTTTTCTCAAATCTACCCAACACCGCAGTTATTTGCTATCTGAGCGCTGCTCACGAAACGTTTTTTTGCCGAGTTTCTCGCCAAACTGCCACCATTCGTCCCCAATTAGTTGTGAACTCATTCCAGCCCAGTAGACTTCCGCTTCTGTCTTCATCCCAGGAAGCAGAGAGAACACCATAAGTTATCCCCAACACCCCCAAACCAAAAAGTCCCATGTTCATCAGTAACACGGCGATGGGAGGTAATTTGATACCAGTGTAGGTTAACAGCAGGTAGCTGACAATTAAGCTACTGATACCCAAAGCTGTTGGTATACCACAGAAACCAGCAACTCGGCGAATCATTCGCTGACTAACGACCTGGGGGATTGCCATTTCTTGTTTGGTCAAACGAGGCTTTTCATCCTTTTTCCCAGATTCCTGCTTGGTATCTAGTTGTTTGCTTTTTGCTTTCGCTGATTTTTGGCGCTTTTTGTTTGGTTCAAAAGGCAAGCGACTGCGTTCAGATTCAGCAGACATAAGCAGTATTCTCTATCCACGAATACCGAGACGACCAATCAAACCTTGATAACGTTCCCGGTTTTCCTTCTGAATATAAGACAAAAGACGCTTGCGTTGACCAATCAGCTTCAACAATCCCCGTCGTGAAGAATGGTCTTTCTTGTTAACTTGCAGATGTTGGCTAAGACGGTTAATACGCTCCGTTAGCATAGCCACTTGGACATCAGAGGAGCCAGTATCGGTTTCGTGAACTTGGTACTGTGAGATTATCTCTTGTTTGCGCTGTTGCGTTAAAGTCATGACCTAATTAATTAATTTCTAATTTATGCAGCAGTTTTCAATAATATCATAGCCATCATTTTTAGGGTGTGGGATGTGGGATAACGCTGTAAGGGATATTCTTTTCTTTATTCACCCCCTATTGTCCAATCCCATTAACTAAATGGGATTGGACAATTTTATGCATATAGAGATGTTGCACTTGAAGCGTCTATATATAGGCGATCGCACCTACAAATCTTATCTGAACCGTATTTTCCTAGACCTTTCTACGTAGAAATTCGGATTTTTTTTACTAAATACACAGAAAACTACCATCTTCCTTAAGGTAGGTTATGGTAGTGTGTGCGGCTAATTGCAGTTCAGTTAGTTCTCATTTTTACAGTCAATTCTTTAGAGGAGCGCGAGGTCCGCACGCTGCTATGAGAATTTTACTCATTGAAGACGATGAGCTAATAGCCAATCCCCTAACCCAATTGCTTACAGACCAGCACTATGCTGTCGATGTTGCGTGTGATGGTGAAGCTGGTTGGGAGCTAGCAGAAGCCTTCACTTATGACCTAATTGTACTAGACGTGATGCTACCCAAGCTAGATGGCATCAGCCTTTGTCGGCGAGTGCGATCGCACGGTATACAAGTACCGATTATCCTGTTGACAGCTCAGGATAGCAGTACCAACAAAGTTGTTGGTTTAGATGCTGGAGCCGACGACTATGTGACTAAACCTTTTGATTTCCAAGAGTTACTGGCTCGTATCCGCGCTTTACTGCGACGAGGAAGTTCTGCCTTACCTCCACTTCTAAAGTGGGAAAACTTGCGGCTAGACCCCAGTATTTGTGAGGTTACTTACGATAATCAACAGTTACACTTGACTCCAAAAGAGTATGGTTTGCTAGAGCTTTTCCTTCGCAACCCCCACCGCATATTTAGCTGTAGCGCAATCATAGACCATCTGTGGTCTTTTGAAGAACCTCCAGGAGAAGATACGGTTAGGACACACCTGAAAGGGTTACGGATGAAACTCAGAAAAGCGGGAGTTACCAACGATCCAATTGAAACGGTGTATGGTATTGGCTACCGCCTGAAAGCAGCAGGAGAGAGGGAAGTAGGGGAAGTAGGGGAAGTAAAGGGAGCAGGGGGAGAAAATACTTCCTCATCGCCCTCATCGCCCTCATCCCTCACACCCGAAGAGATCAAACAGCATACTCAGAGAATAACTGCTAGCGTTTGGGAGCGTACCAAAGACAAGTTAAGCGACCGAGTTACGGTCATTGAACAGGCTACGACAGCATTGCTTCAAGATGCACTTGAGGATGAACTGCTTTTCAAAGCACACGCAGAAGCTCACAAGTTGGCGGGTTCCTTAGGTTTATTTGGCTTTGGCTATGGTTCGCACCTAGCTCAACAAATAGAAGAGTTGCTCGAAGCTGAGGAACCGTTGGTTCAACAGCAAAAACTGCACTTGTCAGAACTGGTTGTGGCGCTGCGCCGGGAGTTGCAACTTGCAATGACAAACCCTACCCCCGAACCATCATCAGCTGATGAACGTCCCTTTTTGTTGGTAGTCAGCCAGGATAACTCATTGGCTGAGGAGTTGGTTAGGTCAGCCGCAAATGGGGGAATGTGTTCGCAGATAGCTTCAAACCCAGTGCTCGCTAGGGAGCAGCTTGTTAACAATCGCCCCGATGCGGTAGTTCTTGACCTTTGTCGTCACACAACTGAGGAAGGTTTGAAGTTATTAGCAGAACTCAACTGTTCTACACCTCCAGTACCAGTATTGGTGCTTACAAATCAAGATAGTTTACTCGACAGAGTACAAATAGCCCGTCTGGGTGGACAGGGTTGTTTACAAAAACCCGTGGCTTCAGATCTGGTGCTAGAAACAGTCGCAAATCTGCTACAGCGAGCGCGCAAGGCTACAGCTAAAGTGATGGTTGTGGACGACGACCCGCTGATACTATCAGCTGTGTCTTCTTTATTACAACCTTGGGGTCTGAAAGTTTCTACTTTGGAAAATCCTTTGAATTTCTGGGATAGCTTGGAAGCCACAGCACCAGATTTGCTGGTTTTAGATGTGGAAATGCCCCAAATGAACGGGATTGACCTGTGCCAAGTCGTGCGTAATGATCCCCGCCATTGTGGTTTGCCAGTGCTGTTTTTGACCGCACACACTGATGCAGACACGATGCGCCGCGTGTTTGCTGCTGGTGCGGATGATTATGTCAGCAAGCCTATTGTCGGTCCAGAACTGGTGACTCGCATCCTCAACCGTTTAGATAGAACCCGTATGCTACGGAGTCTGTCTGAAATCGATGCTTTGACTGGAGTTACTAATCGTCGCCAATCAACTCAAGAACTTAACCAGCTAATGAGCTTAGCTCATCGCCACAATCAGTCTTTGTGCTTTGCTGTCCTCAAAATCGACCATCTTCAGCAAATTAACCAACAGTACGGTCATGCTGTGGGAGATGAAGTATTGTCCAGATTTGGAAGACTGTTACGCCGAAACTTTCAAAGTGAAATTCTTTGCCGCTGGGGTGGTGCTGAGTTTATTGTGGCAATGTACGGAATGACACAAAAAGAAGGGAAGCAGTGGGTAGAGGAAATATTAGAAAGGATAAGTAAAGAGAAGTTTTTAGCCCCTGATGGGAAACAATTTCAAGTAGTACTCAGTAGTGGATTTTCTCAGTATAATTACGATGGTATTGACTTGCCATCAATGTATCAAGCAGCATTGGCAAGATGCAATCGTGTGTTATCACAGAGAAATCGGAGCAGTGGAAATTCCCGTTACCACTCGCAACTTCGTACAAAATAATCGCCACTCAATACGAAGTAACTCAGTAATTCGAGAGGACAGGGTGTGGGGACTCACCACACCCCATACCCAATTTCAAAACTTATTAATCAATGGGGCGTTCATCTAGCCATGAAACCATACAGGAGCACAAATAAAACAAAGTTTTGGCAAATGTTATTTATGCCTGTACTAGTAGGCATCAGCGTTTTCATTCTCACTCTGTTATTTTGGCAGGAGTTACTCTCTCAAGAAGACATTCATATTAGGAGAAATGTTGAATTAGCAGTAGCAAATGTTAGTCATGACATCACAGCTCAGATTCAAACTCGTACAAAGGCATTGGATCGCATGGCTAAACGCTGGGAGGTACGAGGTGAGACTCCTAAAAGAGAGTGGGAAGCAGATGCCTTAAACTATTATCAGGATTTTTCTAGTTTCCAAGGCATTGAATGGGTAGACAAATCATCTTATGTGCGTTGGATTGTTCCTTTAGTAGGAAATGAAGTAGTACAAAATCTCAACTTGACTTTTGAGGAACGCCGTCGAACTGCTTTGGAAAAGGCGAAGCAAAGCCGGAAGATAACAATGACACGCACACTAACCCTGGCTCAAGGAGGCAAGGGATTTTTGGTGGTGGTACCCTTGTTTTCAAACAACGACTTTGATGGATTCATAGTCAGCATTTTTCGCACCCAGTCGTTGCTCGATAGTATCTTAGACAAGAATCTAACGCAGAAATATAATATTGCTATTTTTGATGGCAGCGAACAAATCTACGCTACTCATCAAGAACCTCTTAACAGCCCGATTCAAACTCAATGGGCACACAAGACAGAAATCACAATGGGTGGGGTCACATGGGATGTGCGCGTTTCGCCAACGACAACATTGTTAGCTCAGGAACGCTCCCCTCTCCCCACAGTGGTGTTGGGTGGGGGCTTGGCAACCTCTATGTTACTGGCATGGGGAGTTTATCTTAACCAGAAGTCCAGACGCTATGCCCAGCAAGTAAGGGCTATCAACCAGGAATTAGCCCATGAAATCACCGAACGCCAGCAGGCAGAAGCGGCATTACAAAAATATGCGGCAGAATTTGAAGACTTATATGATAACGCACCTTGCGGCTATCACTCTGTAGACGCAGAGGGTATCTTCATTCGCATCAATAATACCGAACTCAATTTGTTGGGTTATACACGAGACGAAGTGATTGGAAAGAAAAAGTTTTCCGACCTGCTAACCGAGTCTAGCAGAGCAACTTTCCAAGAATGTTTCCCTATTTTCAAGCGGCGCGGTTGGGTAAATGATTTGGAATTCCAAATCCTTCGCAAGGATGGCACAATTGTGCCAGTGCTTTTGAGTGCAACTGCCATCAAAGATGCGGCAGGTCAGTACCTCATGAGTCGGAGTACAGTTTTTGATATTAGCGAACGCAAAGCAGCAGAAGTAGAACTAAGTAACCTGAGTTCTGCTTTGGAAAGTGCGGTAGAAGGCGTCTCCCGGATGGATGAACAAGGACATTACATCTATGTCAACCAGGCATATGCCAGCATGATGGGCTATCAGCCAGAGGAGATGGTGAGTCTGGAATGGCAACTGAGTATCCATCCAGAAGACCGGGAAAAAGTAATGGCAGCACATCAAAAAATGCTCAATAACGGTAGGGCAGAAGTAGAAGCTAGGGGTGTGCGTCAAGACGGTTCGGTGTTTGATACGCAAGTGGTTATGGTCAAAGCCTACGATCCACAGCAGAATTACATCGGTCATTACTGCTTCATGAAGGATATTAGCGATCGCCGCGAAATAGAAAGGCTCAAGGATGAATTTGTCTCTGTCGTCAGTCACGAATTGCGGACTCCCCTCACTTCTATTCGCGGTTCCTTAGGCTTGGTAGCTAGTGGTGTACTGCATACCCAACCCGAAAAGGCTCAACGGATGCTAGAAATTGCAGTCAATAACAGTGACCGTTTAATCCGGTTGATTAACGACATCCTTGATATTGAACGCATGGATTCAGGCAAAGTCACAATGACAAAACAAACTTGTGATGCTGCCAGCTTGATGCTTCAATCAGCAGATGAAATGCGTTCTATGGCAGATAAGGCAGAGGTGACTTTATCTGTTTGTCCCATATCAGCTAAGCTTTGGGCAGATCCCGACCGGATTGTCCAGACTTTCACCAACTTACTGAGCAACGCTGTTAAATTTTCAACCCCAGGTAGTACTGTCTGGTTGAGTGCTGAAATTATCGAAGAAAAGGGGATAAGAGGAGTTGGGGGAGTTGGGGAAGAAAATACTCTTCTGTCTTCCTCCACTCCCTCCACTTCCCCATCATCGCAATGCTACATCCTGTTTCAAGTCCGCGACCAAGGACGGGGTATTCCAGCTGATAAAATCGAAACTATATTTGGACGCTTTCAGCAGGTTGATGCCTCTGATGCACGTAAGAAAGGTGGTACTGGGTTGGGACTTACCATTTGTCGCAGTATTGTACAACATCATGGTGGACGCATTTGGGCAGAAAGCACTTTTGGGGAAGGGAGTATTTTTTACATTTTGCTGCCCATACAGCAAGAACAAGAGGAACCTATTGCCCCGCCAACTGAGTCTAATTCCAATTATCCATTAGTGTTAGTCTGCGATGATGACTCTTCAGTTCGGACTGTCATGCAAACCATGCTTGAACAACGAGGCTACCGAGTGACCAGCGTGGCTTCGGGGGAAGAGGCAATAGAAGTCATAGAACAACTACAGCCTGACGTGATTTTACTTAACCTGATGATGCCTGGTATGCATGGCTGGGAAACTCTAGCCGTTTTGAAGCAACAGCCGCATACTAAAGATATTCCAGTTATCATTCTTAGCGGTTTAATGCCGGATGCTAGAGTTACTCCCCATCCTGGGGTAAGCGATTGGATTGTTAAACCACCGGATGAGGAGTTGTTGTTTCAGGCTTTGGAGCGGGCGTTGGCAGGAGAACATAGCCAGAGCCTTAAAGTTTTGATCGTAGAAGATGATTTAGACCTAGCACAGGTCTTGATTGCCATATTCGAGCGCTACAACATTGAAACATACCATGCCAGGACAGGACGAGAAGCCTTGCATTTGAGCCAGCGACTTCTCCCTGACTTATTGGTGTTAGATTTAGGACTGCCAGAGGTTGATGGCTTTGCTGTAGTGGACTGGCTACGACACCATAGGCGCTTGTGCCTAGTGCCAATGGTTGTGTATTGCGCTCAAGACCTGAACCACTTTGACCGGGAACGACTAAAACTTGGACAAACTCTATTCCTGACAAAAGGTCGCGTGACACCAGAGGAATTTGAACAGCGTGTGATGAATCTGCTTAACCAGATTATTCCAGCCAAGAAGGGAGGCAACGGTAGTGATAGCCAAACGCATTCTCATAATTGATGATGAAGAAGATATCCGAGAAGTCGCTCAACTGACCTTAGAAGCCGTAGGCGGTTGGCAAGTCTTTACTGCTGAATCAGGTTTTGAGGGGTTGCAGTTAGCTGAAGCTGAAAAACCAGACGCTATCCTCCTAGACGTAATGATGCCGGATATGGATGGTATTACTACTTTTGGGCGACTGCAAGCAAACCCTGCTACCCAAAATATCCCCGTAATTTTACTGACTGCTAAAGTACAGTCTACTGATCAGCGCCGATTTGCTGAACTTGGCGTGACGGGGATGATTGCAAAACCCTTCGACCCTATGACTTTAACTGACCAGCTGACAAAAGCTTTGGGTTGGTATTAGGTATTTGAAAAAATTTTCTCTTCTCCACGGGTTCTTCATTTTTAGACTTTAACTTTAAAAGTATCAGGTGAACTCGGTTTGGAAAATCACCAACTGCAATAAATTAACGACAACAGTGAATTTACTGAATTTAGCTTTGGTAGTTAATTATTGCAGCTTTTTTAAGACAAGAAAGAATTTTTAGAGAAGGGAAAATATTCATGTACGACCAGGATTTTGAAAAAGAATATCAGGAATTTAATTCTGCTGTCGCTTTGTTCGCATATATTTTCAAGTTTAGAGATAAAGCATTAGTCGAAACTTGTGAGCACACATTAATAAGTATACTGGGTTTAAAATATACAACAAATATAATGAATGCAGCAATGTTTCAGCTAGCTGAATCTGCTCCTGAAACTTGCCTATGGATTTGGCAAAATTTCACTTATCTTGAGGCATGCATTTCATTAAATGAATATCTAACTGCGCTTGCCATACAAAAATTAATTAGCCAAGGTTTCGTTTTAGGTCAAGATTTTAGTGCCACTGCTGACGGTAAGATACTGATTAATGAGAAAGCGAAATCTGCATTATTTCAAAGTCTTTCTCATAAAGATTTAATTCTGATAGAAGAAAATATTCAAGTGAATGAACAAGTGGTCTTTTACTAATTCAATATAATGGTGAAACCACGAAGAATTTTGTAGGAAATAAAAAGTTGTTCTTCATTTTTGGAAAATCTCGATTATGGAACTCAAAAATTTGCTAAATTTCGGAATAAATCCTTTGCACTTACTACGCCAATGGCTTGAATCTTTGGAAATTCGTAACTACAAAGTGGCTCAACTATTATGCAAAATTATTCCATCTCAATGTCCCTTTGAACGGAAGATTAAACTTTTTAATCGAACCATTTTGGACATTCCTCCATTGTGTAAACTGAATCCTTTCTACGAACAATTAGTTATGCTTCGCTTCAAGTCTTTAGCCTATCTTGCAGATGAATGTGGTGAGGATGTTACAGTTTATTGTTGATAAGGAGATGGGCATAAATTCAGTAGAAACAGGGAAGGCGAAACGCGTACCCCATAAGACAAAAAATTCACAAGCAAAATCAAAAATTTTTCCTACTGCCAAACAAATACTTTAGCGTGGTTTGGTTCTATATCAATCACAATGCTATCTTCCTCAACTTCGACATCATAATTTCCTGTCCACTCATGCCACCTGCCAGCACAGGGAAAGTGAGGAATGCCATATCCACTAAGATTTTGCTCTGAGAAATTTACCACAACGACAACACGAGAACCTTCTTCATTCCAGCGAACATACGCTAGCACTTTTGTGTCTCTATTCTCGTGGAAAAAGTCGATATTATCACTTTGCAAAGCAGGATTTTGTTGGCGAAGGGCAATAAATTTTTTATAGTACTCAAATAAATCACGATTCAGGTCTCTCTCCAACAAAGACCATGCAATCTTCTTCGGCTGAGTTACAGTTTCACTTTTACGTTTGTGTTCCCCAAATTCTTCTCCCATCCACAGCATAGGTGTACCCATTGCTGTCATTAAAAGCACTGCTCCTAACTTAGCTCGTTTGAATGCATTTTCGTCAAAGATACCGCGATCGCCTAGTTCTCGGAAAACACGTTCGCGATCGTGAGTTGCCAAGTAATTTATGACGTTGATAGTCCTCTCATAACCCTGTCGCCTTGGGTCTAAAACCTCCTTAAGCTTTTCAGGTTCAAACATCTCACCGCAAATATGCGGAATCACAAAATAATGAAAACTTTCATGCCAACAAGCATCTAGAGATCCCTCGGGAGTAGTAATAGTATTGCTATAGTAGATGATAAATTTTGTAATAAGAGTATTAATTTTTATTTTTCTTACTTCCAAGGAAATACTAAATTATAAAAAAGTGGGAACTAGCATCAACTCATTCCCACTCTATTGAGATGCGTCTATGAAAAGATAAGTGTTTTTTTAAGCAGCTGGCGCAGGAGCAATTGTCACAGTGCGATTATCTAGGATAGGTTTACGGGTTTTCAGGTCAAACTTATAACCATTTGGCAAAATATGAAGCCTTGCTCCGCAAACTGCCAAAGGCTCATCCTTGAGGATGTCATCAACATTACTGTGAATAACTTCTGAATCATCAACAACAGTAACACAACCTTGACCAACCACTTCAAACTGGCTATCGGTTACTATCATCGCCGTGTTCTCGTCAATCCCAAATCCTAAAACAACAGGCTGCTGCGCCAAAGCTGCAATTAAGCGTCCCAAGCGTCCGCGTTGCGAGAAATGCTGATCAATAACCACCCCAGGGAGGAAAGCCATACCAGGACCCATGTCCACAATTTCCATCCGAGGGTTTGTCTCTGAGTCGCCTTCTACAATCATTATGTCGGGCATCACAGCGGCTCCAGCGCTTGTGCCTCCTATAACTATGCCTTCTGAGCAGCGTTTGTGGATAGCAGCATCAATATCAGTATCCTTCAATATACTAGTTATGCGGGCTTGGTCTCCTCCAGTAAAAAATATACCAGTTGCTTTATTAAGCGCGTCTAACGCAGTAGATGAAGACGCATCTTCACGGGTTTCGGTATCAATTATACGAACATCCTCGGCTCCTAGCCGTTCAAAGACTCTAATATAATTCTCTCCTACTTCCCGAGGCAGCTCCGTTGCGGCTGTCATAATGACAATCTTAGCTTTGGTACTTCCGGCGCGTCGAACGAACTCACGAAGAATTTGGCAATCCCCTTCCTTGTCTTCCGCTCCCCCAATAATTACCAGCTGCCTTTTGATTTCACTCGCTACCATACAGACTCCTGATAAGATTTATTTATTTATATAAAACATCATAATTAAAAATAGAAAAACTCCCATTTGGTAGAGTAAAATACAAAAACGAAATATGTAATATAGTAGAGTTCATCGACTCAACAGCGCTACATAAAAAAGAGTAAAAACAACAGTTATTTCATCACTTGAGATAAAAACAAAATAAAAACAAATAAAAAGTCAAAAGTCCCAGTAGTTAAAAAAATTTTAACTTTTGACTTAGAGAGGGTTTTTATCCACTTTTTTATTGGTCTTTAGTGCAGCGTTTGTAATTTACAAGCCTCTAAAGAAGTTCTCGAAAGGCGCTATTGTGTTGAATAATTTTTGAAACTAAACAAAGAAGAGTGTTAATTATGGACTACGTGTCCATTGTCATCAGTCTTGCTCCACTCCGAATACAAATCTTCCTTAATTGAACTCGTTTGATTATTGTTGTTCTGATTGGAAACTAGTACTTTGAGGGTTGTCTGGTAAGCATTATTAACGAGTTCATGACCATAACCAATCACTACGCCAAATTCGCCTGTTTTTTGGTGAATTGCACAATCGCCAACATTAAGCATAATTACTGCCTTGTTGTTGAATTAATGTGTCCTTTGTATTGTTCGCGAGTGTTAAATTAGTCACATCCCCCTTTTGAGATATTTTTCTCAACATTTCTTAAAAAAATAAATAAATCCACAGGTAGATGAATATATTTAAATAGTTTTGATTTATCTTTTTGAAAAAGTATACTACCGAGTCTATTCAGGATACATCATCTCAGCAAATGTTTACAATATAACGATCCCCTTTAGCTTACCTTATTGAAGACATCCGTCAGAAGTCATAATATGCCCCCCGGATACGCTGCGCGTTAACGCAGTTCCTCCGTAGGAGGCACAGAAGTAAAATTTGCTCTGTGTCTGGCTTTTATACAAAGCGCGTTGTACTTCATTTACTTACAATGTGCTGTAAAAATAAGTTGAAAAAACAGTACATTTAATATAAAATAATCAAAAATGCTTGAGCCTCAAACAAAAAAACTCCCGATTTCATTTGGCTTATCGGGAGGACTATCTGAGTAAGTGCTGCTGACTATCTATAAAATGCAATGTTCTACATCTGACGCTAAAAACGAAATCTCGAATATTTACCAACCTGACTGTTAAAGAGTAGGTCACGTAGAAAAGAACGTGCGTATTCTAGAGGGAAATGTCTAGGTTTGCCCTGAAGTACAATTTGGTACTCGTTAGTTTCTGGACCGTCGCCATATCCAGAAATAAGCTTATGGTGAAAAGCTTCCTCAGCTAGATTTTGAACTTCTTTTCTGAGAACAGCTTTTGTGCTACTCATACTTTGCTGTCTCCTTAAATTCTTCATAATATTTATTTATTTATAAAAGCTGCTAATGTCTAATTACACCTTTCAAAAGTTATATATTTATCTATTTAGTCAATCGTCAAGGATCCAAGTTAATTCATCTATAATTTTGGCTACTGACTTGGCACTTTAACATGATTATACCTTTAGATAGCTGAAAATGCTTTGCAATAGAGTTAGACTCAGTAAGCATAAGGGTTGGCTGCTGTTCACTAAAAACTCTGCATATCTGGGCAAATCTCTAGAGAATTGCGGAGATATTCAGTGATATGATGTTTGTGGTGGCTAAACAGATCCGATAGTAACGGTTAGAATAGATGCTTAAGTTAACCGCGAAGTGTAGGTTTTAGCCCACGCTTGCCAAAAAATACTTGAGTTCATAGACAGTAAATACGTCTGGGGAAAAGTAAATAAGCGTTATGGCAGTTGCTTTAACAGGGAAAGCCTCTAGGCGGTTACGCTTTGCAACGCACTGCCTTTAGATTCCAGGGTGTTTAGCAGAAGGTCTATAGTCAATGGTGCAAGAAAAAATTAATGATGCAATCCGCATCAATGCAAGAAAAAATGATGCATTCGACGTCTTCAACTTTAAGCATTACATTGGATCGAATGCTTACTTGGAGACAGGGGCGTTAGTATTTGATTTTGCTTTAACTGGGTTTACTAGACCTCTGCCTATTGAGGATTACATCGCCATCATTAGCGATCGCTACCCACACCTGCGCGATGAAACATACGATTCCCATGCTCATCTGTTTGCTCGCACTGTGTCAGAAGTGGGAAAACTAGATATGGGTTTGCACCTCGACCGTTGGAGTGTCAAGCCCTATCAAAATTCTGCGACGTGTGCTGTGCAATCACTTCATGAACGTACGAATCGAGGTGTACTTTACTTGGTTTGGGATTGGTTTGAAGCCATAACTCAAGACGAAGACATTGCCTTTGAGGAGCAGCTTTCGATCCTTCAAAGTAGATTTCGGCAATCTGTCTACGGTGGTCCTACAGTTTATGCTTTATTGCGTACAGCATACAAAAAAGGTATTCCCACCTTCTATTTGTGGGACGAAGGACTAACGCAGTATGGGTTTGGAAAAAAACAAGTTCGTGGCATAGCAACCACATTTGACTGTGATAGCCATGTAGATTCGGACTTTACCACCCGCAAGGATGACTGTAAGGCATTTTTAAGAACCTTAGGCTTCCCAGTGCCTAAAGGTGATATTGTCGCTCTAGAAAGGGAAGCCTTCGTAGTAGCAAGAGATATTGGCTACCCAGTCGCAGTCAAGCCTGTCGCGGGTCACAAAGGAATTGGAGTGACTGCTGAAGTGCGAGACGAGGATGAATTGGAATCTGCTTTCGGAAGAGCACTTGAGGCAATTCCAGAAAACGAGCCAACGCGAGTCATTGTAGAGAAAAGCATCGCTGGGTCAGATTTTCGCTTGCTGTGTGTCAATGGCAGATTTGTTGCTGCTACCGAACGTCGTCCTGCATGGGTTGTGGGTGATGGTTACTCAACCATTAAAGAGTTAATCCGAGACGAAAACCGAAAACCTGGACGTTTGGATACACCGACCTCGCCTATGACCAAAATTCAGTGTGACGAGGCGATGGAACAGTATCTTGAACAACAGGGTTTGTCATTAGATAGCGTTATTGAGAAAGAGCGTAAGGTTTATCTTCGCAAAGTTGCTAACCTCTCAGCTGGAGGTGTGAGTATTGATGCAACCCGCACTGTTCACCCCGACAATATTATCTTGGCGCAAGATATTGCCCAACACTTCCGCCTCGTTTGCTTAGGGATCGATGTCATTGCTCGAAGTCTTAACGAATCTTGGAAGTCTGGCGACTTTTCCATTTTGGAAATCAACGCTGCACCAGGAATTTTGATGCATCTTAACCCTGCAATAGGTGAAAGCGTTGATGTCCCCTCACATATTTTAGAAACCTTTTATAAATCGGGTACAGACGCCAGGATACCAATAATCACCTTCAACCACATATCAGTTCACGAACTTCAAGAAACAATTGACCATATTCTTTTACAACACCCCGACTGGACAATAGGCGCTGTGTGTGGTGATGCTATTTTCATCAATCGATCAGAAAAAATCTTGAGTAACGATTACAAAACCAACGTCCTCTCTTTGTTGCGTAATCCCAAACTTGACCTGCTGCTTACTGAATACGAAGAAGATGTCCTGGAAAAGGAGGGAATGTTTTATTACGGGAGTAACATGGTCGTTTTAGATAATCCCTCAGAAACCGAGATGATGCTGGCGCGGGACGTTTTTGATAACTCAACTGTTGTTATTAGAAATGGAGACCATATTTCCATTAGACGCCAAGGTTTGATTGAAGAGTACACTCTTGGAGCAGATGAACCATTTACACGGGTTTATTTGAAAGAAATCGGAACAGTTTTGTGATATGCTGTAGGCAGCGATGCAATCTGCAATTTTAATCCACAGATGCACACTAGATTTACACAGATGATGAAATATTCTTCAGGTAAGGGTTATTTGTGACAATTTCATATGTGTAGAGACGTTAAGCTGCAACGTTTCTACACAAATTATCACATCGGCAAAATATCTTGCTTATCTGAGCATATTGAACACAGATGATTCATTATCTGTGTTCATTTGTGTTTATCAGTGGTTCCTTTTCCTAATTCCTGGGATGTTTCCGAGGAACTAGATTATACTAATGCCAAACAAACACTTTGGCTTCGTACGGTCCTAAATCAGTCATAATTCCATCATCGCCAGCTTCCACATCATAATTGGCAGTCCACTCGTGCCATGTTCCACCATTAGGGAAATTAGGAACGTGATAGCCAGCAAGGAAATTTTCTGAGAAATTCGCCACAACCACAACACGAGAACCTTCTTCATTCCAACGGCTGTAAGCGAACACTTTTGCCTCTGGATTTTCGTGGATGAAGTCAATGTTTTCCGTGTAGAGAGCATGATTGTCTTTACGCAGCTCAATTAAGCCCTTGTAGTATTCAAACAAGCCGCGATTTAGGTCATTGCCTAGCAATGCCCATTCAATTTTGGATGACTCTTGGGTTTTGGGTTTGTACTCGCCAAACTCTTGACCCATCCAAATCAAAGGTACACCAACGGCTGTCATGAGAATAGCGACTCCCAACTTAAGCCGCTTAAAAGCTTCTTCGTCAAAAATATTGCGGTTCCCCAGTTCCACCATTAGGCGATCATGGTCATGGTTTGTGAGGTAATTCACAACATTTGTGGCACCTATGAAGCCTTGGCGCTTGCAGTCGATGACATCTTTAAGTTGCTCTAAATCAAAAGTGTCACCGCAAATGTGTACAGTAATCACATGACGGAAACTATCGTGCCAGCACCCATCCATCGGTCCATCGACATTGGTGATACTGGTCGTTTCAGGAATATGTTCGGCTACGTTGTAAAAAGGCTTCATGCTAGCAGTTTTTTTGGCTTCTTGCACAATCCAGTGCATGAAGTCATAGTTAGCAATTTGCCGCGCCGCATCGTAACGAATACCGTCAACATGATATTCACTAATCCAAAAACGTACCGTATCACCAATAAATCTACGAGCAGGATAGGTATCTAAATTTTCATCGTATTTTTCATAATTAAACTCAGGTCCCCAGTTATTATCAGGGTCGCGGGGAGAGTGATGATACCAGTAATCGTGGTCAATTTGTGTTAACGGACTTGATGCTTCTGAATGGTTATAAATACCGTCAATGATAACGCGAATACCTCTGGCGTGGCACTCATCAACTAGTTTTTTCAACTCCTGTGTAGATCCATAACTTGATTCTGTGGCTAAGAAGTGACGTGGATTGTAACCCCAACTATAATCACCTGGGTATTCTTTGAGTGGCATCAACTCAATGGCGTTGACTCCCAATTCACAAAGGTAATCTAATTTTTCAACTACGTGCTTATACTTTCCGCGTGCATAAGGGTCATCTTCACCACCAGAAAAGTCTGCAACGTGCAATTCATAAATAACTAATTCGTGGTCTGCGGGTAAGGGTTTATCGTCGTGTTGCCAAACGTAGGTATCGACAATACGCTCTCCATCTTTGACCCGTACTATACCATTATCTTTTCCACTCAATTCATCAATATCAGTGGCGTAGGGATCTGTAACATCAACCCATTGATCTGGTTCAAAGAACCAAGATTTTGATTGAACGCGGAATTTATATTGATACTCGCCGTCTTCTAATTCAACAGTTGTGCGAAAATAACCATCATCACCTTTTTCCATTGAGATTGGTTCCCAGTCGGAAAAAGAACCAATGACAGCAGCGGCTTCGTTGTAGGGTGCGAATAAATTAAATTCAATTGGCTTTGCCATAGAAGTAGATTGAGATATAAGGAAATCTGCTGGCAAAATGAAAATAAATTATAAGGTTGCTAGTGACTAAATGATTAATGGCTCAAAGCGATTAACATTTAGTGATTAGCAAATGTTGAATTAATCGTGCCAGTCATCAATATTCTCCAACTCCTAATTAAATAAGCCAATCATCCTAAAGAAATAAGTTAATAAATTTTAACCTTATCTGAAGAAGGAAATTTCATAAAAGTCGTATTTGAATTATTTGGAGTATTTAATTATAAGTTTTCAGAGGCTATTCGGATGGGATAACAAGCAAAAAGAAAGCTTTTGTGAAAGGATGGGGGTGCAATGTGGAAAAAAATCTCGGCTTGCTGTTGTCAACAATACCGACAAAATTAAAATACTATTTCAATTTTATCTCACTTGTTTTCAAAATTAACTAAGTGCGAATGAGTGACGAAATGTAGAAATCTTAATTTGGCTGCTACAAGGATTTAAGCAAGTGCGAATTGAAAGACTAGCAGCAATGTTTCTAAAACCGATGAAGTTTGAAAATCGTCGAAAATTATAAGCCTAGTATTTTTCTCACCTCTGTTATAAATTGCTTCAGAATTTGAGGTAGCTTCTCGACTTCTTGCATAAGGTCTTGGGGACTAAAACCAAAAACCATCAAGATAACGACGATGACAAAAATGGCGATCGCCGTACTAATAGCTGTTTTCAGCAGACTGAGCAAAGCCCGGAACACTACCCACGCGACAATGACTGCAGCAATGAGAATGATGAGGTTCGTTGGCATGGTTTTGTCTGAATGAGTGACAATTTGTAGTATAAGATGGATTGTTTAACCGTGCAGTACAGCCTCGCCATACACCTAGATTTTCAAAGGGGTGTAGGGGTAGAATGTGTTTTTAATGCACGAGTTAAAAAAGAATTCTTTGCCTTACCCCCTCACACATCAGTTACCAGTTATCAGTTATCAGTTCTTCACTGTTCACTGTTCCTCACACCCTTACCCCCCTAGTTTTTGTAAAATAGAGCTTCTATACCGCAAACAGCAACAATCCAGTTGATATAGCTTTTTTCGGTGTACAGGGAGTCATGCTTACTTTCAATACAGATCATGAAAGATTTGGAACAAAGAAAAAACTGGTACAGTGAAGTAGCAAACGCCTACAACAAGGTAAGACCACGTTATCCTCAAGAGCTAATTTGTCGTGCTGTAGAGTTAGCCCAACTCCCAAAGGACGCAATCATTCTTGAAGTGGGATGCGGTCCTGGGACTGCAACTACATCGTTTGCTCAATTGGGCTTCTCAATGGTCTGCCTTGAGCCAAGCCAGGAAGCTTGCCAGCTAGCGCGACAGAACTGTGCGCCGTATCCAAATGTAGAGATTAGGAATACCACCTTTGAAGAGTGGGAGCTAGAGACTGAGAGATTCCATGCCGTTTTGTCTGCGACTGCTTTTCATTGGGTTACACCTGAGATTGGGTATCCAAAAGCTGCTGCTGCCCTGCAAGACAACGGTTCTCTGATTTTACTGTGGAACATGACACTTCAACCTCAGTATGAAGTTTACCAAGTGTTGAATGAGGTCTATCAAACTCTGGCTCCGTCGCTTGGACGATATGAAGACAGAGCAACTCAGGAACAGAGCCTCAGAAGGTTTGGACAAAATGTCATTAACTCAGGTCAGTTCAAGGACTTAGTGTCCGAACAGTTGGCGTGTGAAGTTACCTATAGCATTGATGATTATCTTAGGCTTTTAAGTACTTACTCGCCCTACATAGCGCTAGAGCCGCAGAAGAGGAATTCTTTGTTTGAAGGCTTGCGGGAAGCGCTTGAGAGGAACTGCTCAAGGAATATCCAGGTTTCATATCTCTCAGCTTTTCACATTGCCCAAAAAATATAGGGTCATTGAAACCAACTTCACCAGATGAAGCCAAAGTCAAATGATGCAGAAATGAGATTGTAGAGACGCGAAATTTCGCGTCTCTACATAAATAAGCCAGGGATTTTTAATTCCTAACTATTGGATTTCTTCACGCTTATTGACTGCTTGTCGCAGATGCGATTCCTACATCAGGAACAGGGAAAAGTTCGTTTCCTGTTTCATTAAGTGCTGCCAATACTGGATCGCTGATAATTGTCCTCCTTCTGGCGATCGCTAAATCATAAAGCCGATTGAGTTCAGCTTGACGAGTTTGTTGACCGCTCTTGTTCAGCTTTTGATCAATGCTGTTACTATAAGCTTGAACCCGTTCCTGGAGGACTTGCAGGGGATTGTTACTCTTAAGAATTGCTAAGAATTGACCTGCGGTTGAATCACTTGCTGGGTTTTGTTGTTCCAAAGCAGCAATGACTTTTTGAGTCAAATCGTCTGGGTGTCGTGTGAGAGTTAGAGGATTTGTACCTGACTGTAGGGGCTGGAAGTTAAATTGCTCTGGAATAAACTCTAACATTTTTTTCCGTTCTTCTGAAAAGACTGGTGTTTCCAAATCGATCGCCATTACAGCCGCGACAAACTCAGGTGTGACAACTCCTCTTTTCATGAGTTGTTCAACCATACTATTGTCAACATGACTGGGTTCTGGCACAAACCAGGCAAAATTGGCATCTCCTGGCTTGCCATCAAGTTTAACTCCCGATTGATTCAACAGTTGTCTGTATTCATCAGGTTGAACCTGAGCTATATTGCTAAATCTCAAACCTTCAGCAATATTTAAGCCTTGTGCTATGGATGGTGTGCTACCACTGATTAAATTGGCGTTGAGAAAGAAAGTATTGGGAATTTGAACGTTAGCAAAAGGTCCTGATGTGGGAGTATTGGAAAAAGGATGAAGATTGCCTACCTGTTGATTGCTACTAATCAGGTTAAACTCGGTGGTGTCAAATAGGGAGCGTAAAAGCCGTTTTCCTCTAATGACTTGTTGAGTTCCATCAGGATTAATGACTGGGCTACCGTTATTACGAGCAAGGCTCTCATCCATCTTTTTCTCATTAAATTGGTTAATTGCTGGAAGGATGAAGTTTGTTTCCAGCCGTTCTGCTCCTCCTAAGTTTTGGGCAATTCTGGAAGAATTTGTACCAACCCTCCAATTTGACTTTAAGTAACTTGCGTTAAATGCAATAGAGTGCCAGTTATTCCAAGGAAAAGCCAGTTCTTTCATAACTGGCGCACCATTGATATGGCATTGCAGACAAGTTCCTGTGCGTTGCGCTGGTTGTAGTAAATCGGCTTCAACGGATGAGTTGCGAAACTTCCAAGACAATCTTCCTGGTGTTCCTTGCTGATCGAGCTTGTAGTAATTGTAGCGACCTCGTTGACCATCCCAGCCCAAAGCCTCAATAGATTGTACATCGGGAAAGTTTTCTGAGGTAAAGAACACAGAAAGCATGACATTGCGATCTAGCTGTTCTTCTTGATTCCTTCCTGTAAAGCTTAACACTGCTCTTCTGGAGGCTGGTTGAGTGCCAATTGTTGGACTAGTATCAACAATAGTCTCATCTACAACGAAGGTTTGCTCTTGCCCTCGTTCACCCTTAATGAATTGTTCTATATCAGCAAGATTGACGGCATCTGCATGGTCTTTCAGCACGAGATTAAAAAACGGATCGCCTAAAGAGGTAATGGTTGTTGGTGATATCTGCTGAACTCTTCCCCCGTCTCTTCTTTGTTCTAATAGAGAAACTGGCGCTGCTTGAGCTAACGCAAGTTTCGTAGACATCATAAAGCTGAGTAGAAAAATGATTGCTGCTGTTATAAGTTTATGCATTATTGTTAATCTCCTAAATTTGGCTTATTAACCGCGAGGATTCTTCCCCTGTTTGTGCCCAATCAGGAAGCACTGACTCTGGCGCTGCAATCACATCTGCACCAACTGTTAATTTGGCTGCTACTTGCGCTCCAGTGGTGATTGTTGTGTTTTCAATCGTTACCTCTTGAGTCACATCAAGCACGGCGCGGCGACCATTGCGACTGATAACCCAAGCACCTTGATTTTCGCTGGGATCGTTGATATCGATTTGTTGTCCTTTGATGTTCCAAAGACCTTCCAGCCTGAGCATTTTGATGCCTACCGGGTCTTGCAAGCTTAAACCAAGAGAGTTTCGGGCTGCATTTTGAGCCTCTTGACAAATAGCTGGATCTGAGTTACGTTCAGGTACACAAGAAACCTGCCCACAGACTGCTGCTGCAGGGATGTCAAGTCTAGATATTGCACAAGGTTCGACTAAGCCAAATAATGCGCCCGCTGTGTTGTTCGTTTGAGTTAAGCAAAGAATTCCCTTCTGCCCATTGTTCCAGGGATTTTGTCTTAAATGCCTGCGGAATTGATCTGAACGACTTTGTGGTGAGGCAGTTCTAGGATTAAATCCAGAACCAAATAGTTCTTCAATTGTGGGATTTGCTCCCGCAATAGTGTCTTGAATACCTGCAATGAGAGCATCAGCACTCACTTTTGCTAAGGCTTGGTAATACTCAGGAAACTCAGTGGTGAAAGTTACGCGAGTAACCTTGCCATCTCTAGTCTCAGTAAGCCATTCAACATATTCATCTTGTAAATCAAATCTATTAGCATCAATAACTTCAAATGGTCTATTCGCTAGTTTAGGAAAAGCAAGCCAAGGAATTGTGACTACTCGTAGCCCTTTTTCCGGGGTCAGTCCCTCAAAAGCCTCTAAGAAGGTAAAAGCAGAATTACGTTGTAGAGCAGAGCGTCTGTAGAATATATCAATTTCAGATCTATAGATTTCGAGCGCATTTTGGCGGTTGAGAAAATCTGACCCTGTTGGGTCTGCGTATGCAAACATCTTGCTTCCCTTTTTAATTCAAATAGAACTTACAGATTGACATAAATCGCATTATGTGCACGAAAGTCTTAGTGATTTGCAACACCGAAACTCAGCTTAGAAAGCTGTGTGCCTTCTAATTAAGTGGAAACACAATGAGCTTATGCAATTCCGGATATGGGCTATACCCTCTACTCATCTGCCAGTCGTACACTTGCCATTCTGGCTCCTGACTCCTGAGTTCTTTTTTGTTCAGGTAGTTTTGGATAATCTCAAAAGCCGCATATGTTTACAATTTGCTAGCATTCTTTCCCATTCCTATCCGGAAGTGCATAAGTTGCTTCTGTTTATACCTACTGAGTAGAAGTTAAGCTTTCTCAGCTTAACTTCCATTCCATAAATCAAGTGCTGGGTTTACACAAATTTGATGTTTTGTCAAGAAATGAGTCCTAATATTCTCTAAAAAAAGGAGTTTATTGTAAGTTATGTCCTTAATTGAAGAAGTCAAAAGAGTTTGCGATCGCCTTGCTCCTTTGGGATGGCGCGACTTACTGCTAGCACATGGACTTGACATTACTGCAACCAACCTCAAGCAGGAATTAACCAAGGAACTGCCAAATATTAATCGTAATATTCCAGGATTTGAAGATTTTGCAGGTGAAGGCACAAGAGGAATAGAAGCCGGAAATCCGGCTCGGAGCTTGCTGTTTCATGCCTTTGCTTCAGTTAATGTTGTCCTAAATGCTCAAAGTACAAATTCACAAGCATATCCGACATTAGCAGAACTCGAAATCATTGAAAACTTCGTTTACGGTGTGCAACCTCCTTCTTGGGAAGATTTACAAGTTCGCGCACAAGGGCAACGTTTGGCGATCGTCGTGTTTGCCTCAGAGTATCGCCCTGGTGCAGAAACTGTTCACCGCAAGCACGCTGATATGTGCTTTTCGCGTACTGGTGTAGCGCGAGTCGGAACCTCTGAACCACTGTATGACGCTCAACTTCGCGGATTTTTACCCTTTGTTGAGGGAGATGTCCATGCATTTCGAGTCTTACCAGCTAAATATTCTGCCTATATTGCAGTTCAACGCAGAGGTAATCGTAGTGTTTTCGGTCCTATGCGTTTTCAGCCAGGAGATAACAGCAACCAGTTCTGGGTTCCTCTCCATAAACTGTTCAACGGTAGAGAATGCATTCGCGATTTAAATTTACAGGTGACACTCAATGCCCGTCATGTCAATGAGAAACTGCGGCGAATTCATTTGGAGTTGAGAAAAACGGGATGGAACACAGGATGGAGTGAGCCGGATCTTAGCAATCCCCCGTTCATTCTTACAGAAGGTATTGCTGAATTCACAACCAAGCCGGATTTTGGCAATGGGCTTTTAATTCCAGTCGCTCAATCCAATCTAGTGGAAGCAGCAACGTACAAAGGACAAGTGCTAACCTTTAGGGTGCCACAGAATAACAGGGAGGAAGAAGGTGAGAGATTATCCTCCAGCCTGCGAATTCCTGCAAATGGTCCTGAATATGTTCATGTTCGCCACAAAGTATCAGAGAATGGTCAAGTAGAAAATCTCAACAATCAAAAGGATGTAGAGGGTGCGGTACAAATAGGTGGCTATGATGCCGTACACTACATCGATTTTACAGGCGATGGCTGGGTTGAAGCGGTATGTCCAGAGTTAGCTGTGGCAATTCCTCGCCGTATACCTGCTTATTCCCTGGTGACAGCGCCAGATTTCTTCCCCAACTGTGACCAGCGAGAGTTACTGGAGTGGACAGAGCAGTCAGTCCCTCAGACACTAAGGGAGAATCTCTGGCGAATTCCGCCAGAGACGCTATCGGACAATCGCGTTGCTCCTAACCTTCAGTTAAAAGGTGCTAATTTCCGTCCTGAAGATAAAACCGTCACTGCAATTGTCTCGTTACCCCTGAAAGGTGCGGTGCGACAAATGCCGCTGAATGGATCACCAACAATACGCCATGCCTATCTCCCAGATGCGGCTGCTGGATTATTTGCTCCTGGTTGGGATGTCGGTACAGTTGTTTCGGAAAGTGGAGAGGAACATTTAGCCACTTACAGGTTAGGCAGTCCTTTCCCTGAAGATTCCAAACTGTGTGCTGCTCTGAGTACATTTTGGCCCGCAGTTGCTCCCGATGCCGCACGGACATTTGAGCCAAATCCCGCATGGCCCACTGTCAGTCCTTTGACGGATGAAGAAATTGGTCAGGTTGGTAATTTACCTTGGGACGGAATCGCAGGTCCTCAAAGAGTGACGAGGAATGGCACAACCTTTATAGAATATGCAGATTTGGCTCATGCGGATTATGTAGAGAATTCTTTGCAGAACAAATTCTCGCTATCGCTAACGGGTCGGGTTGATGTGCGTGAATATGAAGCCAGAGTTTTAACAATGGCAAAGGTTTATGAGGTTTTAAATATTACTCCTAACCAGAGAGGAGAGTGGAGCGTATTTTCATTCCGTCAAGTGCAGCCAACTGATTCAGAATTGCAACAGGCACAAACTCAAACAGGAATGACGCTTGTTGGCAGCATCTATCGGTTTGAAATCTATCGTCATGGAAATTCTTTCCTAAATCCAGATAATTCTCAAAAACGCTTGGTTGAAATTCAAGAAACCACAACGCTGTTTGTCACACCGCTGAACATTTTGTTGAAACGTAACAATGGTATCTGGGAACGTGCTTAATCCTGATGTGCTTGTCATAGGTAGCGGACCTGCTGGTTCTGCTACTGCGATCGCATGCGCTCAAAGGGGTTTACAAGTTGTCTTAATTGAGCGAGACTTATTTCCTCGCTCTCACCCCGGTGAAACTTTGCACCCTGGTGTAGAACCGCTTTTGAAGCAGTTAGGCGTGCTTGAGCCAGTGTTAGCAGCTGGCTTTGTGCGCCACATGGGAAATTGGGTACAGTGGGAAACCGAGAGACAGTTTGTCCCCTTTGGAGGAGATGATTCGGGAGCGTGGTTAGGATTTCAAGCTTGGAGAGCCGATTTTGATGCAATTTTGCTTAATCAAGCAAGAGTGACTGGTGTGACGGTTATTCAACCCTGCCAAGCTTCCCGCCTGCTTGTGGAAGAGAGCACAGTGGTGGGTGTTGAGACAAGCCAAGGAACTTTCAGGGCATCTCAAGTGGTTGATGCTACGGGAAGTCATCATTGGTTAGCTCGACAATTAGGATTGCAAATTAACTATCACTCTCCTCGTTTGATTGCATACTACGGTTACGCAACTGGAGAATGTCCGACGCGAGATGATGCTCCAGCGATCGTTGCTGACTCTGGTGGCTGGACGTGGACTGCTAGAGTGCAACCCCAACTTTACCAGTGGACGCGCTTATCGTTGATTGGTCAAAAAATCCAAAAAGACTGGCTCCCCGAAGAGTTCCACGAACTCAAGATTCACCGGAAAATGCAGGCGGCGGATGTGACTTGGCGTATCGTTTCGCAACCGGCGGGATCTGGTTATTTCATCGTTGGCGATGCAGCGATGGTACTCGACCCGGCATCAAGTCATGGAGTGCTCAAAGCAATCATGTCTGGGATGATGGCTGGACATTTGATTGCAGCCCAACTCTTGGATTATCTCACCCCTGCACAAACGACCCAACATTATTGTCAGTGGATTCATAATTGGTTTCAGCACGATGTAGAGAACCTAAGCAGGCTTTATGCCATGCTGCCACATGAGTCTGCCTATGGAACTCCTCGTTGAGAAATCGTCATGGGTGCTTCTTTGGGGAGGGTGACTCCTATGCTTAGGTTAACGGTTTTACAGCGGTTTTGATAATTTTGAATTGTGCTACACCCCTCTTATTGAGAACTTCTACAACTTATTAACTTAGGTTAAGAACTGCTTGTGGTTCCTTAAAGGGGTGATATCTTAATAGATAAGACACCAAACAAGGCATAACCAAACTGAGAAGGGCAAATGACTCGGTGTCTCCCGTCACAAGCCCGAGCAAACGTCGGCATAAGCGTGATGATATGTGGCTCAACCCTTAATTTGAGAGGCGAAGCCAAATCCTAAAGCGGAAAAACAAAGATATGTTGAGTTTGCTAGTTTTTCTGTCCACCCTAGTTGTTGACCGTTGATATTTTCTGAACCATAAAAGCAGTTTGATCACTACAAACTTTTTTAGAAAAACCTGGTCCCCTTGACCAGGTTTTCGCGTTTTTTAAAGCTTTTTAGACCTTGAGGATAAGCGTGTTGTCCCACATATCCGCTTGAGAGAAGCGACACCTTTAAACTCTAGGTACTCCTCACTCATAACTCTTATTTTATCACTTTTGATAAAACCCAATCCCGCAACAGAAGATTCACCTGTTCTGGTACTTCGTCATGGGGACAATGACCCGCCCGCAAGAAGTATTCTGTCAGTTCAGGATAGTATTGCCTAAACTTGTTTGAACGTTCTCTAGCATTCACCCAAGGGTCAGCTTCTCCCCATAACATCAACAGAGGACAAGTTAATTGCTTCAGTAGCATATCAACTTTTTCCCCTTGAGGAGTGCTAAACACAGAGGAAAACACATCAAGAGCACCCGAATCGCAAGCAGGGCGATAAATTTCTTCTATTAATTGGTCTGTAATCGCGCTTTTGTCAAGATAAACCTTCTCTAAAGTTTGGCGAATCACCCAACGTTGTTTTATGTATTGGAATAAGAGAAACTGGGCTAAAGGCTGTTGAAAAATCCACTTGGTAACATCACCTAGTAGTTTTTGCAACTGATCGTTCGCCTTTGGAGGTTCAATTTGAGTTTGCAAAGCTTCCGGTTCAGCTGAAGGCTGATTTTCGCTAAAAGGACCAGCACTGTTAAGCAATACCAAGCCTGCTGCTGCGTCAGGGCGTTGTGCTGCAACACACATACTGGCATACCCTCCTAGGGAATTGCCTGCTAACACTGCCTTTTGACCAATTACCTGAGTAATAAAGTCGTAAAGTTGGTCGCGCCACAAGTCGCCACTGTATTCTAATTTAGGTTTTGCGGAACGTCCGAATCCCAAAAGGTCAATGGCGAAGACTTCAAAATCGTTATACAGTCCTGTGATATTCTTACGCCAGTGGTCGGTAGAAGCTCCAAACCCATGTATCAGCAATAAGGGAGGTCGATGGGGCTGTGGTTCTCCCGCTTTTACATAATAAATGCTATGCCCTCGCCACTGCCAATATTGACCAGGAATTGGGGTTCTAGAGGGGGCTGTCGTTGCCTGCATGATCTGAAGAAATGTTAAGTACCTTTTAATAATTCTAACGGAGTCATTTGTCCTGTGTATCAGTGAATAATGACTAATAATTCAGGACTTATGACAAACAAATGATTACAGGCAAAACTAAACTGCTTGGAGTGATTGGGTATCCGGTAGAACATTCGCTATCACCAGTGATGCATAATGCTGCTATTGCCCAGTTGGGATTAGATTGTGTCTATGTCCCTTTTCCAATAGAACCACAGAATTTAGAAGTAGCTATTCAAGGCTTTAGCGCTGTTGGTGTTGTTGGCTTTAACGTCACAATTCCCCACAAACAGGCGATACTACCTTTGCTATCAGAAATTTCACCTATTGCCAAAGCCGTGGGGGCTGTGAATACAGTAAGTCGTAAAGACAACAAATGGGTAGGGACAAACACCGATGTTGAAGGATTCCTTGCTCCTCTATTAACAACGTATAACCGAGATTGGAGCCAGACAGTAGCGGTCATTTTAGGCAATGGTGGTGCAGCCAGGGCAGTTGTCGCAGGTTGTGCTGAATTAGGTTGTGCCAAGATTTTGGTCATTGGACGCAACACCCAAAAATTAGAAGAATTTCGCAACAGTTGGGGCAATTCGCGCGAAGCCAAGAATTTGCACGTCCACACTTGGGATTCATTGCCAAAACTCATTCCCCAAGCAAACTTACTGGTAAACACAACCCCCATCGGGATGTATCCCAAAGTTGAGGAGTCGCCTTTGAGTGCAGAGGAAATGGCGCATTTGCCACGGCAAGCGATCGCCTACGATTTGATATACACCCCTAACCCAACGCAATTTCTTAAGCAGGCGCAACAAGTAGGTGCCATTACCATTGATGGACTAGAAATGCTTGTTCAACAAGGCGCAGCAGCATTAAAAATCTGGTTGCAACGGGACACAGTTCCTGTAGACGTGATGCGCCAAGCGCTGCGACAGCATTTGGGTCTAGAGGAGTAGAGGGAAGACAAGAGAGTGGGGCGTGGAGGAGTGGAGGAGTTAACTCTTCTTCCCCGCCTCTCCCATTCTTCCCCTCCCCGTTTCCTCTTCACCCCTGGGGTCTTCGCCAATTAAAGCGGTTCCATTCATAGATACCTTGAATTTCAAACTCAGAGCCGTTGTTGAAGCGGATGATGCAGTTGGTTGAGGAGTGATCACCATTGCTCATTTCATCAACTTTAATGACAATGCAGGAATACCATTCCCGGGGACAAGGACCATTATCTTGTACCCATTCCCAAAGAGCATTGCAAATTTCAATGCGATCGCCTACTTTCAGGTTAAGTACATCCTTAGCAGAATACTTATCAAAATGATATGGTTCAACACGATTCAACCACAGCAAGCCATAGCGCTCGCGGATAAATTGTACTGCTCCAGAGTCATTTTCATGCAGCCAGTCGTTAAGTAATTGCACTTTCCAAGAGCAGTTTTTTCCCTCTTGTGCTTCGACGAACTCTAAAAATGCTTGCAATTCCTCTGGCGTCAGTTCGTCTAAGGGATTGGCAATGTCCTCCTCAGCAGGAGGATTTCCCTTAACTTGCTCCAAGACTTGCAATAATATCTCTTTTTGTGTATCAGTGAGAGGGCAGCTTGCCACATCACAACGATAAAACGCTGCTTGCAAGGCTACTTTAATCTCATCTGGACTCATAAGTGACGTAGCAATTTAGGGTTTAATATTTAATAAATATTACAAAAGTTAAAAAGAACGCGCTAATACCTTGAGAGTGAATTTCAGGTAAGCTGAGGTTGAAAAGAGTTATGAGAAGCTTTTCGCCAGCGCTGAGTTAGCCGCAGCCCTTCTGTTGTTACATAGTCTGTTTATTTCTTGTTATTTAAGATATGGAAAAGAAAAATACCCTACTAACGTTGTTAAACGCCCTGCCTTTAGCTATTATGAACTTCTCAAGGCTCAGGATTCAGTATTCAGGACTACTTAAGGTTATTTTCATCTCCTGTGTCATTGGGTTTCTATCGTGGGTGTTTCCTCCAAGCGCTAGGGCGCTGACACAGATTAAACTATCGGATGTTTCCTATCATGAGTGTCCACAAGAACTAGCACAAGGAGCCGTGACGAGTGGTGGTACAACGATGGCAGCAAACTGTTTTATTGTCACAGGCAAAGCTCAAAATGGCACTAACAAAACCGTCTACGATGCAGATATTTTTGGGCGGATTTATGATGCCAACAATGACTCAGTGATGCAAAACCGTACCCGTCTTGGTTCTATCGAGGAAATCCCACCTGGTGTGAGTGATTTTGAATTGAGAATTTCTGTGCCGGCAAACCAGCCTTTACCGTTGAAGTTGAAACAGTTCAAGGCGGCTGGATTTGGTGCTGCAGTGCGTAAGTAGTTGGACGTTATGAACCTGTAGAGACGTTTTCTACGAGCGTCTCTACAAAGCTTGCTATATCTTTGGTCTAGAGTTAGCCAAGTAATGGAACAGCACTGAGGGAGGAGAGCAAAGTACTCAATAAGCTGAGTAACAGAAACGCCAATATCGGGGAAAAATCCATGCCGCCTAATGGGGGAATAATGGAACGGAACATATTCAGATAGGGGTCGGTAATCTGGCTCAATGCAGCAAATGGTTGATTATACCAGTTAATACTGGGGAACCATGACAACAGGACTCTAATAATCAGTAGAGTGCTATAAATCTGTATGAAAGTAAGCAGTGTGGTAATCAGTAGATTCATGGATTGGTTGATTTCCTGCTAAGTGTTAAATGCGGTCTTATCATTAATTTTAATTTAGCCTCTGTCATCACGGGTGCGGATTCTGCTACCCCATGAGTGCCAATCTCACGCTTGTAGTTGGCACTTGCTAAAATCCGAAACTATCTGTTAGCGTAACTCCTCACTGCGCGAGGAACGCTCGTGATTGATCTGATCCGAATTGCTATTCACATTCCCTAACTGCTGCCGCACTTCATCAATTGTGGCATTGAGCTGGGCAATTTTATCTTCAAGCGATCGCCGCGCTATTTCCATTTCCATGCTCTCATTTTCCGAGGCTTTTATCTGACGCCTTTTCGCTGCTTTTTTAGCTTCTACTGAGTTAGTGGTCATTTGAGCCTCTTCTTCTATTGCTTGTTCTGGATCTCGTCTGGTTACAACTAGCGCACCGACAATACCACCAACGACACTACCGAAAATTGCTCCAGCAAAAAAACCGCTTGCAAAACCATCTCTTTGACTCATATCTTTACCGCCTTGAAGAAACGCTGCACCTCTAGGATTTTTTTTGTCGCTTATGCTGTCTTAGCTGCATACTAGCTTATGTCCCAAAGATGCGATCGCCTGCATCTCCTAATCCCGGTACAATAAACCCCTGAGTGTTGACCGTTTCGTCAATGGTAGCAGTGTAAACTATTAAACCCGGATAAGCATCGTTCAGTTTTTGTAAAGCTGGCGGAGCTGCTACTACACAAACAATCCGCGTGAGGGCTGGGTCAACACCTCGTTGTGTTAATTCTGCCATTGCACTCATCATCGACCCTCCCGTTGCTAACATCGGATCGGTGACTAACACTCGCGTTTGTGGTGAAAATTTTTCTGGTAGTTTGTTTAGGTAACAAGAGGGTTGCAGTGTTTTTTCATCTCGCACCAAGCCAAGATGGTAAATCGACGCCAAAGGCAACACTGTCTGCGCTCCATCTAGCAATCCTAGCCCAGCCCGCAGAATTGGCACTACCGCCACTGGAACTGTTGGATCTATTAAAGTCGCTGGAGATGAATCTAAGGGAGTTTGCACGGTTGTCTCTTGAGTTGGCAACCACTCTCTAGCTGCTTCATAAGTTAACCACCGTCCTAACTCAGTCATTGCACTGCGGAATAATACTGAGGGTGTGCCAGCATCACGGGCGACTGCCAACCAGTGCTTAATGAGGGGATGGGGTGGGACATAAACACGCAATTGTAGCGTCATAGCCGGAAATAGGCTTTTCCATATCGTATAACAACTGAAACATAATAATACTTCCTGGATGCGGCTGACAGCTAAAATTGGTACTAACTAAAAATTATTGATAATAGTTTGCAGTTATAGTTGACATTTATTCTCAATCAGGGTTATATTATTGGTCAGTGTTCTCCTCTCTTTAAGGATCGGCAGACGGGATTGGCCAGCGGTAGCAGGCTTGTCCCTCTTTTTTGTAATTAGTTAGTGGTTAGTGGATAGTAGATAGTAGTTAATACCAATTTTCTCTGTACCTACAAAGTTTGCTCGACGCTGGCAATCCTTATTGATTAAGGGTTTGAGCAACAGAGTTTTTGCAGCCTTAAATGGAATTGGTATAACAACTACCAACTCCCAACTAACAAAATGTATGCAGAGTGATGTTATCGTCATTGGATCTGGTATCGGCGGCTTAGTGACAGCGATCGCCCTTGCAGCAAAAGGTGCTAAAGTGCTGGTATTGGAACGTTATCTCATTCCAGGAGGCAGTGCCGGTGACTTTGAACGGCAAGGCTATCGCTTCGATGTTGGGGCGTCGATGATTTTTGGGTTCGGACAGAACGGCACCACCAACTTACTTTCTCGTGCCTTGGAAGCTGTCAACGTTAGCTTAGAAGTGATTCCTGATTCAGTGCAGATTCACTATCATCTGCCTAATGGCTTAGACCTGAAAGTTGACCGAGTATATGATAAATTTTTGCAAAATCTGACTGCTTATTTTCCCAATCAGAGCCAAGGGATTCGTAGATTTTATGATGAAGCACAGAAAGTATTTCATTGTCTTAACAGCATAGACTTGCTGTCTCTAGAAGAACCCCGATATTTAATGCGTGTATTTTTTCAGCATCCTTTAGCGTGTCTTGGTTTGGTGAAGTATTTGCCCCAAAATGCCGCAGATGTGGCAAGGCGCTATGAAAATAGACGATCTGTAGGTATACAACTGGCAAACGGTCAAATTTACCGTGCCAAACGTATCGTTTCAAATGCTACGCGCTGGGACACATTTGAGAAATTACTTAGTCAACAAGCAATTCCTATTAATGAAAAAAAGTGGCAGCAACGCTATCAAAAGTCGCCCAGTTTTCTCAGCTTACACATGGGAGTGAAGGCAGAAGTTCTGCCTGAGGGGACGGAGTGTCATCACATTATCTTAGAAGATTGGGAAAGGATGGCAGATCCGGAAGGGACTCTATAGTCACAAGTTAAGGCGAAGCCTGTAACGGGAGTCCTCTTGCGACATCCAAGATAGAACAGCTATCCCAGGACTTTATTGTTTGGGTGATAGTACGTTTCCAGGTCAGGGGTTGAATGCAGTGGCCTTTTCGGGGTTTGCGTGCGCCCATCGCATTGCTGTAGATTTAGGGTTTTGATTTTTTAGAGTGCCAATCAGGAACCAATTTTAAAGAATTGTAACAATGCTTCCCAAGATGTTGGTAACGTTCTCGATTTTTGACAAAATCGCAACTGTGTTGTCAAGTTTTCTCAAAGAAATTTCTAAATCTTTAATACCCTCTTCAAGCTGAGATTCAAGAGGTTTCAGGTTTTTGGCAGTCTTTTCTAGGATTTTATTCTCTAGCTGTATACGGGCATTTCTATAACTTCCTCGGTCTTTAATAAAAGCCCTTCTTTTCGCTTGGTCTGGCTCCTTTTCAAAAGCAAGTTGAATTTCTGTTGAATCGAGTCTTTGTTCTTGTTCTCTAATTTTCTTGAGCAGTTCTTCAAGAGATTGATTTTGAGCCATTATGTTAATACTCCTTAATCAGCTTATTTATCGTTTTCTACAAGTGCAAGAAATGAATCAATATCTTTTAAATGATTATTAAGACGTGCTATGTTTAATTTCCCTTCTACAGAAGCCTGAAAAATTTCTCTAAATTTTTGTAAGGCTGTGCTTGCCTTTTGAATTTCTTCTATCTTTGCATCCATGAGAAGAATGTTTTTGCGGTTTTGAATCCATTCATCCTCATCTTTTATTTGTTCAGGCTGAGTGAGAGGTCGAATAACAAGGCGCAACTCTCGCGCTAATTTTATCGATTTCACATCCTCCCGTAGAGAATCACTCAGTGCATGTAATACCTTCTCTTGGATTGTTAACTCCTTAAGAAGAACCTCGTGGCGTTTTTCTAACTCTTCTCTTAACGCACCACGAATTCGAGAGTTAATAACGAGATTGGTGGCATTTTGAAGTAGACTTTTATCAGTAATCAAATCGCTTCCAGAAAGCCTATTACCAATAGTGTTGAGGTTGTCTGCAATACCGTCAATCTCTGTCCTAGCCTGATCAGGTGCATCAGATGTCGCCAACTCTTGCATTTTGGAAAAATAAGCCTGTAGAAGTTGGTTGTGATTGCGAATGTCGTCGATAATCCTTAACCTTTCTTCATCTTGTTTAGAAAGCGTAGTATAGTTATCAACACTTTGATTTGATATTCGATCATCTTTTAAGAGCATCTCGGAAGTGGCTTCGATTCTCATGTCACTAGCAGAGGTTAGTAGCTTATTAACAGCATCAGCATATTCATTTCCAGCTTGTGTCAGTTTTTTGTACTCCGCGCTAGAACGACAACCACTAGTTAAAGCTGCTATGACAGCAAAGACTGCTACCGTTTTATGAATATTTTTTCTCATAGCTATATTTCTTATTCAAAGAAGATAATTTTTACACCTAAATTCCACTCGGTTCCCTAATCTTGCATCATGAAAACTTGATGTCAGATAATAGGTAATGGTGAAACAACAAAGTTAGCTCACTGCTGGTTGTGTTAGCTTACCTACCAGCCTTGCTCTATCTATAAGTAGATGTAAGCGAAATTAACTTATGCACTTTTCCAGAAAATATGTTGCTTAGAGTGACAACTTCCAAGCAGACTGGGAGAACTGCATAAGTTGAAAACGCTGGCATCTAGATATTGAATGCAACTATCTGAAAAGATTAGTTATTCTGGGGCGTGACAGTTACCATGGATGTATCATTGAGATACTGGAAAATTTGCCGAATCAGCGCCAGTCAAACGGTAGGATACGAATACTGTTCAGTTCCTCCAGCAAAGGAGTTCCTAAACCAACAGGTTCGCAATCCTGCTTATAAAGACACGCAAGCTGTTCTGCTGTCTTATTTTCTCGCTAAAAATTCTGTTGTTAATGCTACAAGTCGCGCTCAGGCGGGACTTTGTCTAAGATGCTACGTTTCTAAACCCATCCTAAAAGCCTGTCAAAAAATTGACGGTCTATTTAGTGGTGAAAAGCATTTCACCTACCAGGATTTGCTATCCTATGTCCTGAATGATGATGGACAAACTCTCGTTATCATAGACCGGGATGGGAAAAGTCAACTCATTGTAGATAGCAATGGTGAAGCTAAGACAACAGCTTACAAATTCTTTTCTGTGAGGATTTTGCAAACATTTAATGCAGACTCCAAGTCTAAAATGAGCTTAGACAATTGGGTCTACTTACAAACTAGACAAAATCCGGAACTAAAAAATTACTTATCAGAATTTGGATTTAAGCATCTTAGCGACTGGGCACTTCTCAATAGAGTTAGAAATAAACAAATTGAACGTTTATCAAAGCGCGATATCCATTTATTAGAAGTCTTTCATGCTGTCTATCGGCGTGACAGACTTCAAGGGAACCGTAAGGGAGGAAGAAAATGCCCAGATCCATCAAGCGCTCAACTTCAAGAAATGCTTAACGGTTTACGAAAAAGAGATGTCATCATTAACTCGAGCGTAGAGTTGATGAAAGAACTCAAACAGGTAGCCACACAATTGAGACACTATGATATCTGGAGTTATCGAGAATCTTTAGAAATCCATGACCCTGATAGTGGAGGTTATACCTTTAGATCAGATTTATCTGTTGATAATCTCGATGAGTTAGATATAGAACAACAGGAAATTTTAGATTTCTTGCATGAGCAACTTAGCATAGCTTTGACCAATGCGATAGACGAAGAAATATGCGATCGCATTACTAGCTTGGAAAAAAGCAAAAAATATGCTGCCTTTGCTCAACAATTTCTTCCTGGTTTGCACCTCTATTATGGTCAGAGTTTATCTCTTAAGGATATTGCTCCTAAGTTGGGAATGACGAGTTGGGACCAAGCCAGAAGAGTATTGAATCCAGGAGATCTGCTCAGTAAGATACGCACTTTAACAGTTCAACAACTTCTTGACAGCATTTTAAAGAAGGCTCTTGAGAAGGGTTTGACCAAAATGCCTCCTGAACCAGACTATCTCAAAACATTGGCTGAGTATATAGAAGCTTTTGCTGATGACGAAATCTTTCGAGAAGCAGCAGAAGAAATCAGAGTGGGGAAGAGCCGTTCGATGAATAGCTTGTATGCTCAACAACTACGCGAATACATAAGACAGCAATAGAACGTACATACAGATCCCTTATTGCCTCTTTTCCAAGGGGACAAAGGGGGACTGAGAGCTAAACACATATAAGGTATAAGGAGTAAAATAATGCTTAATTCCTCAGTGAATTCAACTGATATAAGGCTTCTGCTCTCAGAAGCTATTTGGCTAGAACCAGAAGATTTTGACCAGGCAAGAAATATTAGCCAACGGGTGACTGGTGAAGCACAACAGTGGCAAACCTATCTAAATACACTGGCAATACTTGGCTGTGAAAAATGGCTAAGTACACGTATGCCAAAGCAACCAATCCATCGAGATACGAATATTATTAAAACTAGTTGTCATCTCAAAGTAGGTGAATTTAAGATTTGTCCAATTGCCACAGAGCACCTGCTAGATGAAGTGGTAAATATCCCAAGAGATGCTATTGAACAACCAGATTTGGCAGCTCATTTCTATGTTGTGGTTGAGGTCTTAGAAGAGGAAGAACAAGTTATTCTTCGAGGCTTGCTACGTTACGACCAACTTCTTGATTCTCACAGTCAAGTCAATTTACAAACGTTACGTGATGGTTATTATCAGCTACCGCTGTCTTTATTTGATGCAGAACTCAATCACCTGTTGTTCTATCATCATTTCTCAGAACCCTCAGCTATCCCTTTACCTGTAGCTTCAATCGAGTCTTCGACTGTTTCACTCCAGACATCTTTGCACAAGACCAAAACCAAGTTGAGTCAATGGTTAGAGGGAGTCTTTGAAGAAGGCTGGCAGACTATTGACACCTTGATCAATCCACAAGCCAATTTAGCTTTAAGTACCAGGATTACACACAAAGGTCCTAAGAAAGCCAAACTCATTGACTTGGGAGTGCAACTAGGTCATCAAAATGTAGCGCTCCTGGTAAATATCACACAGGAATCTGAGGATAAATTGGCTGTTTTGATCCAGTTACATCCTACAGCCGGAGAAAGATATTTGCCGTCTCAGTTGAAATTGACTTTACTATCTAAAGCCGGGAAAACTCTTCAGCAAGTCGCTTCAAGATCTCAAGATAACTACATTCAACTGAAACCTTTCAAGGGGGAATCAGGAAAACGCTTCAGTGTTGAATTAAGTTTAGGAGAGACTCTCAAGGTGAAAGAAGATTTTGAGTTGTAGCTGAGGGGAAAGAGCGTGGCGAGAAAAAAGCCTGTATTTTTCCGTATTCTAAAATCCATTTTTCCCTCTAAGTACTCAGGTAGGGATTGGAAAGGTCAACCCTTACTGGCGCTAATAGCTGTGTTTCTGTGCGTGATCATATCACCCGTATTGGCACAAGCTCCCCCTGTCAATTTTGCTGCACAAGACTCCACAATTCGCCAGGATCAGACGCAATACCTTGTGCAACAGGGTAAAAAACTTTATGAGGCTGGACAGTTCACCCTTGCAGTTAAATTTTTGCAACAGGCTTCTGCTGCTTTTAGAACTCAAGGAGATAGCTTGTGGGAAGCTATGACGTTGAGTAATCTCTCGTTAGCTCTTCAGCATTTGGGTTTATGGAACCGAGCAGAAAAAGCGATCGCTCAAAG
Source organism: Mastigocladopsis repens PCC 10914 (assembly GCF_000315565.1). NCBI lineage: Bacteria > Bacillati > Cyanobacteriota > Cyanophyceae > Nostocales > Symphyonemataceae > Mastigocladopsis > Mastigocladopsis repens. Next base: position 5,014,523 of record NZ_JH992901.1, read on the forward strand.
TCTCAGTTTATTAAATGATATGAATAATTCTCAAGAGCGTTCTAAAATTCTGGCACAAGCCCTAGATGTGCGAGGACGCTTACAATTGTCGCAGGGACAAGGCGAGACAGCACTCATCACTTGGCAACAAGCTGCTGACATTTATCAACAAATAAAAGAAAGTGCTGCATTAACCCGTAACCGCATTAACTCGGCTCAAGCTCTGCAAGTTTTGGGGCGATACCGTCAGGCAAAGAAGATATTAACTGAGGTTTTACAAACCCTCAAAAACCAACCAGATTCACCTATGAAAGCCTCAGGGTTACTAAGCCTTGGCAATATTCTACAAGTTGTCGGTGATTTAAAGGAATCCCAATATGTGTTGGAGCAAAGTTTAGCACTTGCAAAAGCCTTGTCATTCCATCAATTTGTTGGTGCAATTCTCTTCAGCCTTGGCACCACAACCCACGCCCAGCAAGATACGAAAACTGCGCTACATTACTACCAGCAGGCTGCAACTGCATCTGTTGAACCAATCACGCGTACTCAGGCACAGCTTAATCAACTGAGCCTACTTATACAGATAAAGCAATTTGCAGATGCATTGGTACTGTCGTCCCAAATCGAGTCGGAAATCAACAACTTGCCCCCAAGCCGGATGACAGTTGATGCCAAAATTAACTTTGCTGAAAGTTTGATGAAACTGGCAGATGGAAAAGGGGAAGATAAAGCAACATCTCCCTCTCTGTTGGGACGCTCTGCCCAAATATTAGCTATCGCAGTCCAGCAGGCGCAAAGCTTGCTTGACAAGCGAGCAGAATCTTATGCCCTTGGTACTCTAGGTAATCTGTATGAAATCAATCAGCAGTTCACTGATGCCCAAAAGGTGACTGAGAGAAGTTTGTTTATAGCTAAAAGTATTCATGCATCGGACATCGTTTATCAATGGCAATGGCAACTAGGGCGTATACGCAAGCTACAGGGAGATATAAAAGGAGCAATCGCCTACTATTTTGAAGCATTCTACACTCTCCAGTCTCTACGTAGTGATTTAGTTGCTGTCAATCCAGACATTCAGTTTTCCTTCCGGGAAAGTGTAGAACCCGTGTATCGGGAGTTAGTGGCATTGCTGTTGCAAACAGAGAACGGGGAACAGAGCACACAGGGGGGAGTAAAAGGATTCAATGTCCAATACCCAGAAAGTCAAAAGAATTTACGGCAAGCTCGTTTGGTGATGGAATCTCTGCAATTAGCAGAACTGGACAACTTCTTTCGTTCAGCTTGTTTAACTCCCAAGCAGGAACTTGACCCAGTGATTGATAAAAAAGACCAACAAGCAGCTGTTCTCTATCCAATTATTTTGCCAGACCGTCTAGATGTTATTCTCAAGTTGCCTAACCAGAAGTTGCGCCACTACAAAACTTTAATAACCCAAGATCAAGTAGAACGTGTTGTCGAAGAACTGAGAGGATATTTACGGGATGTAACCCGGACTTCTCAGGTCAAGCAGCTGTCGCAACAGATATACGATTGGTTAATCCGACCTGCTGAAGCAGAGTTAAGCACAAGTGGCATCAAAACTCTAGTTTTTGTACTAGATGGAGAGTTGCGAAATATACCAATGGCAATTCTCTATGACAAACAACAGCAGAAATATTTGGTCGAAAAGTATGCGATCGCCGTAAGCCCTGGTATGCAACTCCTTGATCCCAAACCGTTGCAACAGGTCAAGTTAAACACTTTAGCTGCTGGAGTCGCGGCAGAACGAGTTATTGAAGACCGAGAGTTTCCTCCGCTTGAGCACGTACCACGGGAATTGCAACAAATCCAGTCAGAAGTCCCCAAAAGTGAAAAACTTTTAAATCACCAGTTCACCGAAAACAACCTGCAAAACAAGTTGGGATCTGCTCCCTTCTCAGTGGTTCACCTAGCAACTCACGGTGAGTTTAGTTCCGACCCAGAAAAAACCTTTATTCTGACTTGGGATAAACTACTGAAGGTGAAGGAATTTAATAATTTACTGCGAGTCAGTGATACCAATAGGTCTAGAAGTATTGAATTACTCGTCCTAAGTGCCTGCAAAACAGCTCTTGGAGACAAGCGAGCCGCCTTGGGACTTGCTGGGGTTGCAGTGCAGGCTGGCGCACGCAGTACACTGGCAACATTGTGGTCAGTGGATGATGAGTCTACTGCCAATTTGATGAGTAAGTTCTACCAACAGTTAAACGCTGGAGTGAATAAAGCCGAAGCACTCCAGCGTGCCCAACTAGCTATTTTTGCTCAGGAGAAAAGTCCATATTTTTGGGCACCTTTTGTGTTAGTAGGGAATTGGCTCTAGAAGGAGAAATCAGGTTTTTTTGAGAAACCGGATTTCTGAGAGTATCAATTTTGCAAATGATAATGTTGCACAATGGGCGCTTGGGCAAGTTCTCCCAAGCCAACAGCTTTAAACAAGCTCATCCAATCTTCAGCGAACACACTAAGCTCCGAATGAGTGCCGCGCAGTTCAGCTAGATTTGTTATGGCATCGTACCAAAGATTATGGGCAGCATAGACGGTGTATTCCCGTGATTTTTTACTATTTAACTGTTGCCGAAGGTCAGGAGTTAGCGCTACCCGTTGCAGCCATGCATCAACAAAAAAATATTCGGGTTGAGTTTGTGGGTCACTACAGTAAACTCGGAAGAACCAGTGATACTTCAAGTCTTGCTTGAGAGCGTATTGTGAACTTGATGGTAAGCTAATACTTATGGCACCGGGCTTCCCTGATAATGTGAGAGATTTTCGGTAGGCATCATTACCTTGTTCATCCTGCAATACAAATTCTCCTGAACGCACGTTGCTGGGTAAATCAGGAACATAAACCCAAAAGGTTGGATACTCAGCAACTGTTAATCCCAAAAAAGATTTATTGTTATTTTCCTCACCAGGGACTAAAGCTGTTATGGGGGTTTTCAGGTGTGGACATCCAGAACGACGGCTTGTCCCTCCTCGACGGCGACCAGTGGGAGCGCCGTTATCAGGAAATTTTCGGACAAAAAGGTTTGGTGTGTTAGTGACTCTGTTACGGAATGATTGCGCTGCGTTTGCTTGTACTTCTAGTGGGTAACTCACAAGCCCAGTAACCAACAAAGGAAGAGCGCAAGCTAGTTTATGGTGTCTTTGAGGCAACTTATTTTTGCTCATATTTGAGAGATCCTGCGTTTTTTGCTATTGCTTGTATGAGAGCACGGTTGTATCTTCAATACAATCGCACATGACACCAATGCCAATGATGAGGGAACCAGCGGAATCCACCCTGCTTGGGTAAATAGACCAAAGCAGATACTAAAAAGTGTCAAAAGCGCCATTACAATAGCTAATCCTATATGGAGTGGCTGTATAATCCGCCAAGCTATAATACCTCCCAGCAATGACCAACCCCATACCCACAGTGCTTCCATCCATCCAGACCACCACCACATCAGAGGTCTACCATCCAAAACAGCACTTAGAATATGGCTCACCATCTGCGCCTGTACAAACACGCCTGGGATTTGCTTTTCTGTATCTGGTGCTGTTGCAGTATATGGAGTTTCCCAATCATCAGGAGAACTGGTGGCGGTAACGCCAATCAGGACGATTCGATTCTTCACCAACTTCTGCAATAACTCAGGAATAATCTCGTCATTGAGAACCTCCTTGAGAGAGACTTTCTGGGCAATATTGAGAAGAGAGGGCACTGAACGATAATTGAGTAGGATTTGATATCCTGCTGCATCCACTCTTTGGTAGCCACTTGAATGGGGTTGTAAGGGCTTAAAAACAGTCTTGCCAATTTGCAAGTTTTTTTCTGGATTAATATCCCATTTTATACCTTGTGTATTTAGGTAGTGCTGTGCCAGCTGAAAGCTCAAAGCATATTCTGCTACACAAGGAGATTCCAAAGGAGGGGTTAATTGCACAAGTTGGCGACGAACAACTCTATCTGCATCCGCCACAAAATCACTAAAACTTAGGCGTTCTTTTGAGACTTCAGAAGGGGGGGAAACACCATCAGGTGCGCCATCATTGGGAGCAGAAACTTTGCACACTGTAAATATATGCTGGTTCTGCTGCATACGAGTGGCTAACTCTAGATGGTTGGGATCAACGGGGAAATCACGATAAATATCTATACCAATAGTTGTTGGTTGGTACTGCTCCAATTTTTGCAAGAGTTGATTAAGTGCTTGGTCTGATAACGACCAACGCATATTCATCTTTTTGTGGATTTGATACTGAATATCCGACTCGTTAATAGTGACTATTAATAGGCGTGGATCTGGCTTTTCATTTGCTGGTCGCAGATGCATTAAATAATCATAAGAATGCAGATCCCAAGGTTGTAGTATCCCAAAATGGCGCACTCCCATGATACTGGCAGCTACCAGTACACTTGCTAGCACTAAGGTTAAGAGACGACGGGTGGCTGTAACAGGAATGCGATGTTTAACGAACAACTTCGGCTTTGCTGTTCTGGAAAAAGTATGGCTTCCAAAGTAGCGAGATGTGGGCTGTTTGGTTATGGAAGACGCTACTAAAGAGCCTACTTTGTATACACGTTCAGTCTGACGTTCAGTATGCCAAACCATCGGCGGTTCAGCAGGATTTTGGCAAATGACGGGTAACCAAGTAGCGCAGGGATATTCTCCCTCCAATCCTTGCAGTCTTTCGCGTGCAGAACGTACCGCAGTATACAAAGACTGTCCCTGGGAAAATTCAGCTAGAAAATGCTTTAAAAATTCTTGAGCTACCACGTTCGGCACAGGCTCGCGCATGATAATGACTTGTGGAATGTGCAATTCCTGTAGCTGCTGTGCTAACCCCAAGCCATCACAAGAGTTAAAAATTGCCAACCGTAATCCACGGCTTATGGCTTGCTTGAGACCATACTTGAATTGGTCAAGGGTAATTGTGTCTTTTTGATTGAGTTGTAGGTAACCTTTTTCTTGAGTGCAACTATGACCAGCAAAAAAGAGAATATCACAACCTTGTTGCCAAAGCTGGTCATTGAATTTGCCTAGTTTCGGTTCTACTAAAAATTTAATTTCGGCATCAGTTGATAATTTCTCTAAAAAAGTCCTATCCTGACTAATATCGATTCCTTGACTATCACCAAATATTGCTAATATTCTAATTTTATTTCTTTTAGTTGTTGCATGGAATCTATACGGTTGTTGATACTCCGAGGCACTTAAAGCCACTTCCGCTTGCGGGTAATCATCAAAGAAACTCCACAGATGCCAGGGTAATCGCCGTAGTAGATAGTCATTTGTTTCAACAATGAAGCGGATTTCTTCATAAGGTTTTAAATGCGTGCGTAATTGCTGTTCAATTTTGCGAAATTCAACTGAATTAAGCCATAGATTTACCAACTTATAAATTTGCTGGGATAAATCATGAATATCTGCTTCAGAAACATTAGTGATATAAGCCTCTTCAATTTCAAAATTATCGTCAATTTCTTCAATTCCTCCAATTTTCTGTACACCAATACGTAAACATGGACGATGAGAAAAAGCTAAATAAAGTGATTGCCAGTTGCGGTAGAGTTCAGGAATTGCTGGTGAAGCTGGTAAGCTAGCAGTAAATTTCATCCGATAGGGATTATCTGCTTCCCCAATATATACTGTCACAACGGGAAAGCCTTCGTGTAGATTCCCCTGACCCAAGCTTAAAACTACCAACCTAGTCATAGGTATCTGATAAAAAGAGTGGTCAGATAATGAATATTTTGAAGTTAATTCATCGAAGTTAATTTGAAAGATATAATGTGCCTTAATAAAGACACGCATTACTAAAAATTAATTTTTAGTTTGTAAAAGATGACCTCTGTGAGTTAAATGCCACAACATTCTACAATACATTAATACATTAAACAATACTGCTATACATTAATGCATTAAACAATACTGCTATACACTCATATACTAATAAACTAAGGGCTTTATGAAAGCTGACTTTTCTCTAGCCAGCAGAAAGATTATTTTAGTTTTGAAAATCTTATATAAAGCGCAAGGACACGAAAATAATGGACGAAGCGCTAAGCCTTAGGGAGTTCCTTTCAGTCCTAACAGTGAAACATTAGCGACAGCAAGTGAAGACAAAACGGTGATTCTGGGGAATTTGAACCATATCATCAAGCTAAATAAAATATTAACCTAGAGCTGCGACTAAGTGTGTCATTATCTGGCAACTCATTCTAATGTTAGTGCAAGCATAAGCATTGCAAAGGAGCAATGCCATTGGTATAAGGCTGTCGTAATGCACTTTTTCTTTTGAGTTTACTTGCTGCGCTAGTCGTTCCCCAGATTTTTTGAAAATGACTCCATTAGCCAATAACGAGGTTGTGGAACAACTGCATAAGCTGAACATTCTGACGTTTATTTATTTTAATGGCTTCTGTTATTATCATAGTGTTTGTTTATGAGGGGATCTTTGAAGAGCGTCGATAGGGTATTAAAAATATTGTTCTCAAAGACAGTAGACTCGGTTGTGATTCCGTAACTAAAATTACTATTTTACAAATCTTAATATTAATGCAAAGATGCGAAAAACAATAGACTGAACTTGTAGCAAAGAGCGTGCTTGCAAAAAAAAAGAAATGTCTTCTCTATGAGTAAATCAGTTGTTATAAGCCTAGGAAGTGGTGATTTGAACAACGGATTTCCAAATGTTACTGCTCGTTTATGGTCATTAGGAAATTCTCTGCCACAGCAATTTATCGGTAGCTTACCGGCAGCACCATCTTTGGTTAAAGTCTGTAGAAATTGGCAATTATTTTATAAAAATGTTTGTGGTCGCCAACTGTTGCGTTCTCTATTGATAGAAGAAGATGATGAACTGGAAATTGACGAAGATGCCATAACCAATGTCTCCGTTGTTTGTTTTCATGAGTTGTGTCAAAAAATACAAGAAGATATTAATGATTGGCTCAAATCTTTTGAGTTTCTCAACATAGAACTACAACTGCGATCGCGACTACATCCATCTGAAGAAATTCACTTCATTATTGAAACCAATGATGACTTGCTACGGCGATTACCTTGGCATCGTTGGGATTTCTTCAATGATTATCCTCTCGCAGAAATGGCGCTTTCCCAACCAGAGTATAAACGCCGGGAATACTCACAGCCAAAATTACCCAGAAAAAAAGTGAGAATCTTAGCGGTTCTGGGCAATAGCCAAGGCATTGATCTGGAAACAGAAATCAGTTTTCTTTCTAGTTTAGAAGATGCAGAACTAGTTTTTCTCGTCAATCCCTCACGTCAACAGTTCAACACTCTTCTTTGGGAAAATCCTGGTTGGGACATCCTTTTTTTTGCAGGTCACAGTCAAACTGAGGGTGAAACGGGCAGAATTTATATTAATGAGAATAAGACCAACAATAACCTCACCATTGGACAGTTGGAAGAAGCTCTCAAAGCGGCGATTGACAATGGTTTACAACTAGCAATTTTTAACTCCTGTGATGGGTTGGGATTGGCTAGTGCATTGGAAAAATTAAGTATTCCAGCAGTGATTGTGATGCGCGAGCCAGTGCCGAATGTGGTGGCACAGGAATTTTTTAAGCATTTTCTCGAAGCTTTTGCCATAGAACGACTGTCTTTATATTTAGCAGTCCAGCAAGCACGCAGAAAGTTACAAGGCTTGGAAGATGATTTTCCAGGCGCAAGTTGGTTGCCTGTGATCTGTCAAAATCCGGCAGTAGAACCACCGAGTTGGCTGAAATTAGGCGGAGTACCTCCATGTCCCTATCGTGGGTTATTTGCCTTCCAAGAGGAGGATACTCACCTGTTTTTTGGGCGGGAACAGTTCACCCAGGACTTAGAGACGGCAAGCAAAAGAAAGCCGTTGGTGGCGGTGGTTGGTCCAAGTGGAAGTGGTAAGTCGAGTGTGGTGTTTGCTGGGTTGATTCCTCGGTTGCGCCAAGACTCAAATGTTGGCTGGCAGATTGTCTCGTTTCGTCCGGGTAACAATCCCTTTGAAGCTTTGGCAGGGGCGATGGCAGAGCTTACCCTAAGCCCCGATTCTCCAAAAGAGGATTGCCCTGTGGTGGAGGACAGCCCCTCGGGCGTAACACAGGCGATTGCCTCAAGCTTTGGCGAAGCCTTATCCCTTCTGTGTTTCCAAGGAGACAATCTAAACAAATATATAAATCAAAATCCAAAATTAAATATTCGTCGCCTCATTGAATTAAAACTGGAAATAGCACTGCGACAAGATAATAAAGCTCTATACAAAATTATTGAAAGCTTTGTCCAGCAAAACCCCAAAACTCGTCTGCTCTTAATAGCGGATCAATTTGAAGAACTTTACACTCTTTGCCCAGAAGAAGAACGCCAAGGAATCTTAGATACATTACTGAATGCAGTCAGGTTAGCTCCAGCATTTACCCTAGTCCTAACCCTGCGATCTGACTTTTACGGATATGTCCTCTCTTACCGCCCCTTTAGCGATGCCTTACAAGGAGCAGTCCTGAATCTCGAACCGATGAGCCGTGAGGAATTGCGAGCAGCTATTGAACAGCCTGCGGCACAAATGCAGGTAAGGCTAGAAAATGAGTTGACAAATAAAATTATTAATGATGTTGGGGAGCAGTCAGGACGTTTACCGTTACTGGAGTTTGCCCTAACACAACTGTGGTCAAAACAGACAGATGGCTGGCTGGCTCATCAAGACTACAAGGAGATTGGCGGCGTTGACGAGGCTTTGGCTATTCACGCTGAGGCAGTATATGCCCAGCTTTGTGAAGCAGACAGAACTCGGGCGCGGCGAGTATTTATGCAGTTAGTGTGTTTAAAAGAAGGAATGGAGGCTACCCGGAGGTTGGCAACTCGTGATCAGGTAAAGTCAGAAAACTGGGATTTAGTGACGCGCTTGGCTGATGCACGTCTTATGGTGACCAACCACAACGAGTCATCCGGTGAAGAAACGGTGGAAATCGTGCATGAGGCGCTGATTAGAAGCTGGGGACGCCTAGAGCAGTGGATACAACTTGATGGAGGATTTCGCCACTGGCAAGAGCAGTTGCGATCGGCAATTCGTCAGTGGGAGAGTAGTGGTCAAGATGAAGGAGCTTTATTGCGTGCAAAGCCTTTGGCAGATGCACAATATTGGCAGCACAAGCGCATAGATGAACTCTCTGTTGGAGAGAAACATTTCATTGAGCTTTCTTTGGCACTACGGGACAACGAGCTGAAAAAACACAAACGTAGACGGCAACGGCAACTTACTATCTTAGGACTCATTGCTGGTTTGATACTAGTCCTGAGTTTGGCACTTATAGCTTGGTAGAAATTCCAGGAGTCAGCAAAGAGCGAAGTTAAAGCTATAAGTGCATCTGCGGTTATTAAATCGTAAAGACATAAAAGAAAAATCTTTACATCCTCTCTAAAACCCTGATTCCCAACAAAGAGAGTCCTAGCTTTAGGGTTCTAGCTGTTAAATCGCATAGCACCAGCCGCGATGTTCGCACAGGTTCCTCGGCTTTGAGAACAGGGCAATTTTCGTAAAACTTATTAAACTTATCGCTCAATTGATATAAATACTCGCATAAGCGATTTGGCAGTAAATCTTTCTCCACTTCACTGATAACTTCATCCAGTTGTAACAAGTGCTTTGCCAGGGTTAATTCTGTTTCTTCCCGCAGGATAATTGAAGCATCTGCTCCCAGCTTTTCAAAGTCAATCTTACCTTCACGACTAATGCCTTGAGTCCTTACATAAGCATAGAGCATATAAGGTGCTGTATTACCTTTGAGTGCTAGCATCTTTTCGTAGCTAAAGATGTAGTTGCTGGTGCGGTTTTGGCTTAAGTCAGCGTATTTAACTGCACTGATGCCGATGATTTGGGCAACATTGCTGACAAACTCTTCAGTTTCTTCGCGTTCTTCTACTTTTATTCTGTTTTCTATGTCTGCACGAGCGTGAGCGATCGCACCATCCAACAAATCCTGTAATCTTACTGCTTCTCCAGAACGTGTTTTCAGCTTTTGACCATTTTCACCTAGTATTAAACCAAAGGGAGCGTGAACAAACTCTAAATCGTCTGTAATCCAACCAGCTTTTTTTCCTACCTGGAAAATTTGGGCAAAGTGATTTGTTTGTTCTCCACCTACTGGGTAAATCACTCGTTGCACCTTATCTACCTGCACCCGGTAGCGGATTGCTGCTAAATCTGTAGCAGCGTAATTGTAGCCTCCATCTGATTTTTGCACAATCAATGGTAGAGGCTCACCTTCTCTGTTAGTGAATCCTTCGAGAAAGACGCACTTTGCCCCTTGATTCTCCACTAGCAGACCTTTTTTATCTAATTCCTCTACGACTTCGGGTAACAAAACGTTATAAAATGATTCACCTCGCTCAATGATATCAGAAGAAATTCCCATTAAGTCATAAATGGCTTGATATGCTCTACTGGAAAGTTGACACACTATTTTCCATGCCAGTAAAGTCTTTTCATCCCCTGCTTGTAGATTAACTACCGCCTGACGTGCTGCTTGTTGGAAATTTTCATCTGCATCAAATCGTTTTTTTGCCTTACGGTAAAATGAGGACAAGTCGCCTAAATTTAAACTTTCAGTGGTGGTCAAAGCTTCTGGGTATGCTTCTTCTAAATACGCAATTAGCATCCCAAACGGTGTTCCCCAGTCACCTACATGGCTAATTCTTTGGACTTCATGACCAACAAATTCTACAATTCGAGAAAGGCAATCTCCAATCACTGCTGAACGCAAATGTCCTACGTGCATTTCTTTGGCAATATTGGGGCTGGGGTAATCTACAATCACCCGCTGGGGATTTTTAGTTGGTGTGACTCCTAATCTTGTGTTTGTCTGAATAGCCTTGAGTTGTGCTTCTAGGTATTCTGTTTTCAACTTTAAATTGATAAAGCCAGGACCTGCAATTTCTGGTGGCTTGCAAATATCGGATACATCAAGTTTAGCAACAATTTGTTGTGCGATCGCCCTTGGTTGCTGTCCCAACTGCTTTGCTAGAGATAAAGCAACATTTGCTTGATAATCACCAAATTTAGGATTGCTCGCACTCACCAAAATTGGATCAGCTTCGGCGTAGTCTCGACCAAAAGCCGCTCCCAACGCCTCCTGTAATTTAACTCTTAGTTGTTCTTGTGTAGCTTTCATAAGTTTTTATCTAAGATATAGAAATATCTCAAAACTGTACAGTTTTTGTCCTGTACCTTATAGATACAGTTGAACCTAACACAGCTTGCCAAAGTATACTTCCCGTGGAGAAGGTTCTGTTTGCAATCTTAAGGTAGCTTGCAACTCCTGTTTTGCAGCATCCTGCAAGGCTTCTACTTGCTCATGGTTGGTGTTGCGAGGAATTTGGTCAATTTCAAAGTACTCAATACTGTCAGCCTCATCACTACACCTTAAACTTCCTCCCACAACACCACAGAGAAACCCAAACGCCACTTCATTCTGATCTGGTCGCGAGTATATACCAAGTAACCGCTCGACTTCTATCACAAGACCAACTTCTTCCTCAACTTCTCTAACTACAGCGACCCAGGGTGTTTCGCCTTCTTCCATTGCTCCACTGGGTAAGTTCCACAGATCCATATCAGTTCTATGGCAAAGCAACACTCTCTTTGCAGAGTCAAAGATGACGGCAAAAACGCCAATAATGAAAGAGATGTTTGCTTAACAAGCCAAGCTTCTCCTACCCAGTGAGCTTCATACTTACATCCAACCAGGAGGCTTGAGTAATCGGCGCACTAGTAGAAATATAGTCTACACCTGTTTCGGCAACAGCACGGATTGTTTCTAAAGTGATGTTGCCAGAGGCTTCAATTTTAACGCGATTATCATGTTGGCGAATCATGTCCACTGCCTGACGCATCACATGAACGGGCATATTGTCTAACATAATAATGTCAGCGCTATGCTGCAAAGCTTCTTCCACTTGGTGTAAACTTTCCGTTTCTACTTCTATCGTTAAGGGATAAGGAATATGTTGGCGAATACGGGAAATTGCCTTTCCAATTCCCCCAGCAGCTGCAATGTGATTATCCTTAATCATAACTGCATCATCCAGCCCCATCCGATGATTTACCGCTCCTCCCACAGTAGTTGCGTACTTTTCCAAGAGTCTCAGCCCAGGTGTAGTTTTACGCGTATCCACCAATTTTGCAAATAAGTTAGCAAGTTTCTCTACATATTTCCTGGTTAGCGTGGAGATACCACTTAGGCGCATAACTATATTAAGAGCAACCCGTTCTCCCATCAGTAGTGCATCCAGTGAACCATAAATTTCAGCCACCACTTCTCCCCGTTGACAAGAACTCCCCTCAGCCACAACAGGAACAAAGCTCACTGTTTCATTCAAAAGCTGAAATACCCTTGCTGCGACTGGTAAACCAGCTATGACTCCAGGCGCTTTCGCTACCCACTTGGCTTGTCCTACTTCTTTACTTATCAAGGCTTGGGTTGTGCGATCGCCCCTACCAATATCCTCCAACAACCAATCACGCAACAGTGGATCTATGACAAGCCAAGGCGGCAAAACACCAAAATCGCTCACTACTTTATTGCTTCCTTCACGACTTCCAGAATTACTATAGCCTACAGTGCTTACTGCATCAGGATTTCAGTAGGATCTCAAAAAAAATTCCAAAAACGGCAAAAAAAGAGTTGACAATCAAAAGGAGGATAGATATATTAGATAAGTGCCTGAAGAGCGGACACCAAACAAAGGGAACGCCAAGGGCAGCGAACCTTGAAAATCTTATAGTTTGAAAGCTAGTATACACCTTAAAGCTGGCGGTAGTAAATAGTAAAAACCCTGGCTGAGGGGAAAAAATCAGCCGATGAGCGTACAGAAGTGGTAAAACACGGAAGTACAGAAGGAATCAAAACGGAGAGTTTGATCCTGGCTCAGGATGAACGCTGGCGGTATGCTTAACACATGCAAGTCGAACGGGGTGCTTAGGCACCTAGTGGCGGACGGGTGAGTAACGCGTGAGAATCTGGCTTCAGGTTCGGGACAACAGTTGGAAACGACTGCTAATACCGGATGTGCCGATGGGTAAAAGATTAATTGCCTGAAGATGAGCTAGCGTCTGATTAGCTAGTAGGTGTGGTAAGAGCGCACCTAGGCGACGATCAGTAGCTGGTCTGAGAGGATGATCAGCCACACTGGGACTGAGACACGGCCCAGACTCCTACGGGAGGCAGCAGTGGGGAATTTTCCGCAATGGGCGAAAGCCTGACGGAGCAATACCGCGTGAGGGAGGAAGGTTCTTGGATTGTAAACCTCTTTTCTCAGGGAAGAAATCTTGACGGTACCTGAGGAATAAGCATCGGCTAACTCCGTGCCAGCAGCCGCGGTAATACGGAGGATGCAAGCGTTATCCGGAATGATTGGGCGTAAAGCGTCCGCAGGTGGCAATGAAAGTCTGCTGTCAAAGAGTTTGGCTTAACCAAATAAAGGCAGTGGAAACTACATAGCTAGAGTGAGGTAGGGGCAGAGGGAATTCCTGGTGTAGCGGTGAAATGCGTAGAGATCAGGAAGAACACCGGTGGCGAAAGCGCTCTGCTGGACCACAACTGACACTGAGGGACGAAAGCTAGGGGAGCGAATGGGATTAGATACCCCAGTAGTCCTAGCCGTAAACGATGGGTACTAGGCGTTGCCCGTATCGACCCGGGCAGTGTCGTAGCTAACGCGTTAAGTACCCCGCCTGGGGAGTACGCAGGCAACTGTGAAACTCAAAGGAATTGACGGGGGCCCGCACAAGCGGTGGAGTATGTGGTTTAATTCGATGCAACGCGAAGAACCTTACCAGGGCTTGACATGTCCGGAATCCCCTTGAAAGGGGGGAGTGCCTTCGGGAGCCGGAACACAGGTGGTGCATGGCTGTCGTCAGCTCGTGTCGTGAGATGTTGGGTTAAGTCCCGCAACGAGCGCAACCCTCGTTTTTAGTTGCCAGCATTAAGTTGGGCACTCTAAAGAGACTGCCGGTGACAAACCGGAGGAAGGTGGGGATGACGTCAAGTCAGCATGCCCCTTACGTCCTGGGCTACACACGTACTACAATGCTGTGGACAAAGGGCAGCAAGCGGGCAACCGCAAGCAAATCCCAGAAACCACGGCTCAGTTCAGATCGCAGGCTGCAACTCGCCTGCGTGAAGGTGGAATCGCTAGTAATTGCAGGTCAGCATACTGCAGTGAATTCGTTCCCGGGCCTTGTACACACCGCCCGTCACACCATGGAAGCTGGTCACGCCCGAAGTCGTTACCCTAACTTTTCGGAGAGGGGGACGCCGAAGGTAGGACTGGTGACTGGGGTGAAGTCGTAACAAGGTAGCCGTACCGGAAGGTGTGGCTGGATCACCTCCTTTTTAGGGAGACCCAACTGAATGATGAATTAAGAGAATAGAGAATTCAGAGTTCATCATTGCAGAAATCCCGAGGTCGGTCGCCAGAGTTAAGGAAGCTTTCAAACTATAAAAAGGTTCGATAATGGGCTATTAGCTCAGGTGGTTAGAGCGCACCCCTGATAAGGGTGAGGTCCCTGGTTCGAGTCCAGGATGGCCCACCTAAAAACAGTGAACAGGAGTCAGAAAACAAAAAGCTGATAACTGGTAACTGGTAACTGAAAACTGATTTAGGGGGGTATAGCTCAGTTGGTAGAGCGCCTGCTTTGCAAGCAGGATGTCAGGAGTTCGAGTCTCCTTACCTCCACCTAGAGATTGGGTTAAAATTCAGCACCGAAGTCAAAAAATTCGGCTGCTGGAAAAAGCTCCAGCGAAGAACCTTGAAAACTGCATAGAGAAGCGATAGAAGCAGGTAGTTAGAAGAAAGTTCTGCTCATTATGTGAATGACACAGAAGAGGAGAAAAAACAAAACTAATAACCAAGCCGAAAAAAAAGGTCAAGCTAATAAGGGCTAATGGTGGATACCTAGGCACACAGAGGCGAAGAAGGACGTGGTGACCGACGAAAAGCTCCGGGGAGCTGGAAGCAAGCGTAAGATCCGGAGATGTCCGAATGGGGGAACCCCAAGTACAGCCTGTTGAATATATAGACAGGTATGAGCCAACCCAGCGAATTGAAACATCTTAGTAGCTGGAGGAAAAGAAATCAATAGAGAT
>NZ_JH992901.1:5333684-5462367 GCF_000315565.1 Mastigocladopsis repens PCC 10914
TTAAGGATATAAGATCCCATCTGGACTTCTCCTGCCCACAGTTCGTATTCCACGCGCAAATGCTCTGGTAATGGGTGCCCGCTAAGTATCAGGCTGCGAGTAAAATTTCGCAAGCGGATAGGCTCGTTAGGTTGTAATGATTCAGTCGGCAACCAATAGCGAGTAACACCGTCAATACCCTGTTCCCAAACGTGACGGTAACTCAACTGGCTATTCCCTTGCATGGTCATGATCACTCGGTCTGGGGAAATCTCTAGCCATAACATCCGGGAAGGACTGGGGACTTGAGAATTATCTTCCTGTTGGCAAAGAGTGTTCTGTTTACACAGGGAGTTTCCCACTTCACAATTTTTTACAGGCGGTGTGGACAAAAGTAGGTGGAATCTGTCGTGGTCTTTTTGATAGAGTGTCGCGGCAGTTTCGACAACAGACCAAACGGGTAGGTCTGTGGAAAGGAGTGAGAGGCACACGGGTTTACGATGTTGAGTTAGCATGGGAGCGATAAGGGCTAAAAGCCATTAAATGAAATGAATGACAAAAAGAAATTGATCAATATTTGGTAGAGCTGGCGGGACAGGGAAAGCGATAGGATACTAGCGCAGTCACACGCTAATGTATCCTAATGTCAGCATCTGTTATAACTGTCGAAACTAGGGAAAACGCTTCTCAAAATTTAATTATTCAGCGACCCGCTTCTCAACTCTCTCTCCAAGGTCGCATCCGTGTTCCAGGCGATAAATCTATCTCCCATAGGGCTTTGATGTTGGGTGCTTTAGCCGAAGGCGAAACCCAAATCGAAGGGCTTCTTTTGGGAGAAGATCCACGTAGTACAGCAAGCTGTTTCCAAGCTATGGGGGCAGAAATTTCTGAACTGAATACGGAATTGGTGCGGGTTAAAGGCATTGGTCTGGGGAATTTGCAAGAACCAGTTGATGTCTTGAATGCTGGTAATTCTGGGACAACAATCCGCCTGATGCTGGGACTTTTGGCTTCTCATGCAGGGCGCTTTTTTACCGTGACGGGTGATAGTTCCTTGCGATCGCGTCCCATGTCCCGTGTTATCAAACCATTACAAGAAATGGGAGCAGAAATTTGGGGACGTAAAGGCAATACACTCGCACCCTTAGCAGTTCAAGGAAAGTCCCTCAAACCAATTCACTACAATTCTCCCATCGCTTCCGCCCAAGTCAAATCCTGTATCCTCCTTGCGGGTTTGATGACAGAAGGAAAAACTACCGTCACAGAACCAGCGCTTTCGCGCGACCATAGCGAACGTATGCTACGGGCATTTGGGGCAGATTTGGTGACTGACCCTGAAACCAACAGTGTTACCATCACAGGACCAACTCAACTTTATGGGCAATCAGTGATTGTCCCAGGGGATATCAGTTCAGCCGCTTTTTGGCTGGTAGCTGGGGCAATTGTACCAGATTCCGAACTGGTGATTGAAAATGTTGGCGTGAATCCCACCCGCACGGGCATTTTAGAAGCTCTAGCAATGATGGGAGCAGACATCCAACAGGAAAATCAGCGGGAGGTTGCTGGGGAACCAGTTGCTGATTTACGAGTCCGTTCCAGTGGTTTGAAAAGTGGCACAATAGCAGGGGATATTATCCCCAGGTTGATTGATGAAATCCCGATTTTGGCGGTAGCAGCCGTTTTTGCCCAAGGAACGACAATCATTCGGGACGCTGCTGAGTTGCGGGTCAAAGAAAGCGATCGCATCGCTGTCATGGCACAGCAACTCAACAAAATGGGAGCCAAGGTGACAGAATTACCCGATGGTATGGAAATTACTGGTGGGACTCCCTTGGTAGGGACTGATGTCGATAGCCATACTGACCACCGCATAGCGATGAGTTTAGCTATTGCCGCTCTCAACGCGTCTGGTACCACCAATATTCATCGTGCGGAAGCAGCTGCCGTATCTTACCCAGAATTCTTTGAGTCCCTCACAGGGATTGTAAAGTAGTTTTCAAGATAGGTTTGGTGAAAAATCCGCATCTATCTAAAGTATAACCCAATACGGTTCAGTTAAGGATTTTTGGTGAGATTCGGTGAGGTGTAGAGACGCGCCATGGCGCGTCTCTACATTGCCGTGCTGATAACTGTTTTGGTCTTATCTGAACGGTATTGAAGTATAACCTTTTATTTCAAGATTTTAGCGATTAGGGTGGGCACTGCCCACCCTAATTTATTGCTCATTAGAAGTAGGTTGGGATAACTACACCCTCAGACTTGCACAGATGTACGCAGTTGATCGCGATTATGGGGTGCATCAAAATCAATGAGTGGTCCTTTCGGCACAATGCGAGTTGGGTTAACCTTGGGGTGGCTTCTGTAATAATGCCGTTTGATGTGGTCAAGGTTACAAGTTTCTTTGACTCCCGGATATTGGTAAAGGTCTTTAAGATAGTTCCACAGATTGGAATAATCAATAATTCGGCGTAAGTTACATTTGAAATGCACATAATAGACCGCATCAAAGCGAAACAAGGTAGTAAACATACACCAGTCCGCTTCAGTTATTTGCTCTCCACAGAGATAGCGTTGCTTTCCTAAGACGTTCTCCCAGTGGTCGAGTGCATCAAAGAGTTCAGTTACCGCTTGATCATAAGCTGATTGAGTCGTGGCAAATCCCGCCCGGTACACACCATTATTTATCGGTTGATAAATTGCATCAATTGTCTCGTCAATAACTTTTTGTAAATGTTCTGGATAAAAGTTTATATCTTGTTTGGCGAAGGCATTAAACTCTGTATCGAACATCCGGATAATTTCGCGAGATTCGTTATTGACAATAGTCCCAGTTTGTGTATCCCATAAAACTGGAACTGTCACCCGTCCGCTGTAGTTAGGGTCAGCTTTCAAATAAACTTGCCACAGGTACTGAGTGCCGTTAACTGTATCGGGAATACATCCTGGTTCATCAGAAAATTCCCAACTGTTCTCATGAATTTCTGCCGCTACCACCGACATACCGATAACATCTTGCAGCCCTTTCAACTGACGCAAAATAGCAGTGCGGTTCGCCCAAGGACACGCCCAAGAAATGTACAAGTGATAGCGTCCTGGTTCCGCTTTAAACCCACTGGAACCATCAGCTGTAATATGATTGCGGAAAGTCGTTGAAGGACGGATAAATTTACCTTGTGAGTCTTCTTGCTCCCGCTCAGATACCCACTGACCATCCTTGAGGATTCCCAAACCCATAAATAACTCCTTAGTCTTTAAGTTATGAGTCATGAGCCATGAGTCCTTCGTCATTGGCTATCGCGAAGGACTTATCACTCATGACTATTCTTCGTTAAGGATTTTAGGTACTTTGAAAAAGTCGCCTTCCTGTTCAGGCGCACTCTGAAGAATGTCTTCGCGGCTAGGATAAGGTTGCAGATCGTCTGCTCGTGTGACATTGCTCACATCAATTGCCCGTGCTGTCGGTGGCACATTGTTGACATCTAATTCACTCAATTGTTGAAAATAGTCAAGAATACTTCCCAACTGAGTCGTAAATTTCTCTTCTTCTTCTGGTGTCAACTCTAAACGAGCAAGATGAGCTACTTTGCGAACTTGTTCACGGTCAATCATGGTTTAGTCCTTAGTCCTTAGTCCTTAGTCCTTAGTCATTAATCATTAGCAAATGACTAAGGACAAATAACACATGACTACAACAATATGTCAATTTGAGAACGCCCAGTAGTTTTCAGCCAGTTTTGAGCTTCGATGTAGTTATTGGGAGCTAGGCGAATAGCTGTAATCCAATAATCGGCGGCTTTGTCGAACAGTGCTTCTCCCAATTGGTCGTCTCCTGCTTCCTTGGCTTTTTCTCCCTGATAGTGGTAAATGACCGCGATGTTGTTCAAGGCTTGGGGTAGGCGTGGGTTGCACTCAAGAGCCTGGTGATATAACTCTAGAGCTTGTTCGTGTTCGCCGTTGCTAGCATAAATTAACCCCATATTGTATAGGATATAGCTGCGATCGTTGGGGTCTTCTTCTAGTGTTAGGGCTTCTTTGTAGTTTTCTAAAGCTTCGGCGTATTCTCCCTCTGCCTGCGCTGACATACCATCTCGGTAATAAGCAAAAGCTTCTTTGGCTTGTTTATCGGCTGGCAGAACCTTGAGGATTATATCCGCCATGACCGTAAAGGTTTTGTCAATAAAGTTATCTTTTCTTTGAATTCTTGGCATAAGGGCTTATGTGATGTTCAGCTATTGCGTTGGTGGTTGCTATCACTCAATAGCTAATTTAACGCTGATTGTTTCGTTGGCGTTCAAAAAGTATTGAAATCTTAGACTATTGCATCAGTACCGCTGCCAGCTATTGCGTCCCTATGGACTCAGGACTGGTTGAATACAATCTGGACTGTTGTGCTTAGGGCTGTTGACGACTGTGCTGACTGGGTAAGCTGTCATCGCTTCTGATGGGTAGGGGTACAACAGCTGCTGTAGTCGTTCGGGTGTTTGCACTTGGGGATCTAACCACACATCGTAATCCTGCTGTTGAAGAATCACTGGCATACGCTCGTGGATCGGTTGCAGTAATTCGTTGGCTTGCGTGGTCAAAATTGTACACGATGCGATTTCTTCTCCTGCGGGCGATTGCCATTGCTCCCACAACCCTGCAAAACCAAAGGGTTTTCCATTCTGGAGACAAAAATAAAATGGTTGTTTTTTGCCTTCTTGATGCTGCCACTCGTAAAAGCCATCCGCCACCACCAAACAGCGCCTGCGCTTGAATGCAGAACGGAAAGCAGGTTTTTCTGCTACTGTTTCTGCCCTAGCGTTGAAGAGCTTCGCCCCCATTCCTGGATCTTTTGCCCAAGAAGGTATTAATCCCCAGCGTAACTTTTGAAATTCACGGTGCGCGCTTTCTGGGTTACACAATACTGCTGTCACCATTTGCGTAGGAGCAATGTTATATTGCGGCTCTAGGTCGGGGACTTTTTCAATCTGGAAGGTTTGGGATATCGCTTCTGGTGTTTGGCTCAAAGTAAATCTTCCACACATACTTTTTTCCTCGACCACTAATTAACATTAAACATCCAATATCGTGCAATAAATATTACTTTTATTTTTTATCTTTCAGAGAATTCTGTAGTGTAGTAAAATGCTATATATAAAACTATTTTATCGTGTCTATTTGTCTTTTTTTATAATATGTTGTATTTTGACTGCATGATTCATCAACTATTTCATCTCAATCTTTTTTGGCATGGAAACCCTGCGTCTGTATGATTTTTTACCCTCAGGCAATGGCTACAAAATTCGTCTTTTATTGACACAAATTGGTATGCCATTTGAGAGAGTAGAGGTTAATATCACCAAAGATGAGTCTCGAACGCCAGACTTTTTAAGTAAAAATCCAAACGGAAAAATTCCCGTTTTGGAAGTGGAACCAGGGAAATATCTAGCAGAATCAAATGCCATTATGGTGTATCTAAGTGAAGGGACAGAATTTTTACCGTATGACCGCTTTTTACGAGCGCAAGTCCTACAATGGTTATTTTTTGAACAGTACAGCCATGAGCCTTATATTGCTACATCGAGATTTTGGATTTCTATTCTAGGTAAGGCGAAGGAATATCATGAAGCAATAGAGCAAAAACGTGAACCTGGTTACGCCGCTCTTAGGGTGATGGAAAAACATTTATCTGACCGCATTTTTTTCGTTGGGGAGCGTTATACAATTGCGGATATTTGTTTATTTGCTTACACTCATGTCGCTCATGAAGGTGGATTTGATTTGACACAATTTTCTGCTATCCAATCTTGGATAGAAAGAGTGAAAGCACAGACTAGCTATATCAGTATTACAGAAGAAATAAAGCCTTGATAATTTTGCTTCAAACAAAATTAATTTCTTGTGTAGTCTTGTGCGCTCAATGTCTCGCCCGTCCAGCATTTTGGGCGGGTAAGATGCTCCGAAGTTCTGATTACCCAAGGGGCAATCAGACTTCTCTCCACCTCACAAGAGGAATTTTAAATTGCTTACTCTGTGTCAATCTCAACAAGCTTTTGCCGAGAAGATAAACCAGATTTAATTGTGATATTAGATTTTGGCACGTCAAATTTTTTAGCGAGTAGTTTAATTAACTCTTCATTAGCCTTACCATCTACAGGAGGGGATTTTAAATGTACCGTAAGACTGCCGTCAGTTTCTTCCTCAATCTTTTGAATTTTTGAATTAGGTTTAACTTTAACTTTTTTTTGCATAACCTTTTCCGTGTAATTGTCGCAACCACAACCACCCTAAAAGACAACCCAACACATAATGAGGAAAATCCCACCAAGCAAAGGTGGTACCAATTAACCATTTACCTATTAACGTAGTGCGAAATTCCTCCAGTAAAGGGGGATGCCACAATTGCAAGAATTCCAGTATGCAGGTGATGATAAAGACCCATAAAGGAATTTGCCTCACTGCTGCGCGACTTCTAAAAAACAGAAATGCAAACAAGCACCAAAATATTTCGTAGAAGACAGCGGCTCCGTAATCATTCAACCACTTGTGGGCAAGACCAGTGTAGTACTTAAAGAAAAAGCCCATCGCTATAACGATGAGCAGGGAGGGGATGATATAAAAGCTTTGATTTGGTTTTGATAGCATTTTCTAGGAACTAGGGACTAAGGAAAATTTTAGCCCTTGCACCAAAGCTTTTTGGGTTGCGATTTGCGAAATCTCAAATCTCGTCACGGATATCTTCTGCTACCAGCACCCACCACACCAATTTTGTGCCGATAGGATAGTTCGGCACCGAACCAGCCAGAAGCACTAGTCAGCGTACCAACAATGAGTGAGATTATAAGTCCCCAAGGTAATATGGCTGAGGCAGGGTCGCCCAGACGCAGGATGAAGTTAACAAGTGTCAAGACTAGGATACTCACGTTAAGAATCATGTGCGCCCAGCCAGCGGAGCGCTTGCGGACTCGTTCAATTTGCAAAAAGTCGCTCATACCAATCAGCGCTGCTACCACGCCTGCTGCTAATCCGAGTCCGATTAACCACATTGAGGCTCTTGCCCAAAAGAAATCACGAGTTAAGAAGTAGCCGAAGTCACTCCCTAAGGCGGCGGCTAAAAAGGCAATAGGAAAGATGACACTCAGGGGGTGTAAGGGATGCCCTGCGATCGCAACTGTGCTAGGTACACCAGTATCGTGATACTCTCTATCATCACTCTCAATAACTGGTGGGAGATTTGGGAACGGTGTCGAAGCTCTCTCTGTAGTTTCCATAGTTTTTAGTATGTTTTTGTATCGTGATTTTATGCAGAGGGAATTTGCTCTACGTAAGCTTCAGCTTGCAGTATCAGTTTACCTGTTTCCACCTCGAGTTGCTTAACTCGTAGGGTCATTCCTTCTAAATCAAAGTTACTTAGATTCAAAATTTCGCTCGTTGCATCTATCAATGCTTTTGTCAAATCTGGAGAGATTTCCTTTGTGTCACCATACTCAACATTTTCTAGAGAAACTGTTTGTCCGGTACCGCTCACTTTGGGTACTGCTGAAAAAGCGACTTGGTGAGTTTCATTAGTTTCTCTTAATAGAATGGAGGAGCTTATTGCAACTTTACTATTCCCTGGTAAGCGAAAATCTACTTGTTTAGGAATAATCGTCATTAATTGTCCGTTGACATGAATTTTTTGGGTTTGCAATTGTGAACGGACATATTCTGAATTGAAAGCACGATTGATATCCTGTTCGGTCAAAACAACCCGCGTACTGGCTTGAGTTGGTTTGGTGAGTTCAATCTTACCAAAAGCCGCACTTAGGGGATTGATGGCAACGCTACCCATTTGCATTTCCAACGCCTCCATCCGGAGGTCTTTTTGCATTACCAATCCTTCGCCTTCAATTGTGACTGCATCGACCTGCCCTTGAACCAGTTTTAGCGGGTCTGTTTTGACCTCTACATCCAAATTTTCTACTTCATCTAATTGGCTAGATAAACCTATTTCTGCTGCTTTATTCAGCGCCTGTTGTCCAAGCCCCTGATTCTCGGGCATTATGACTTTATCTCCTATTTGACCATCCTTGCGTCAATCTAGAAAATTGGCATAAGAAATTTATCTATCTGACGATGGAGCAATATGTTTAGTCATTCTCTACCTAAAAGCATAGATTTACTAGTTTTCAGTTAAATTCTCGTTTTTCTATCCTTAGTTTGTGAGGCTATCGGTCAAAAGAAAGATGGAACCAACTTGATTAATGTGCCAATTTGAGATTGGAAATAATACGAAACAAACATTCCAGAGGGGAACCAGAAAATGGTTGCAACATTAGATGATACCAAGCGTTCTGCCATTGCCGTTAAGCTGGCAGGTATGAAAGCAATTCAACAGTTGCTGATTGAAAATGAGCAACAGTTTATCAGAGAAGTCAACGACGAAGAAATCGCTCAACGTCTCCGGGACTTTCTCAAAGATGATCAAAAAAACCTGGGTGTTCTGGAAACTGTAATCGGTCAATATGGCATCCAAGCTGAGCCAGAAAAAACCATTAGCGAAATGGTTTCAAAGATTCGTGAATTGATGCAAGGCTCTAAATTGAGCATATATGAGAAAGTATTTCAGCATGAATTGCTCAAGCACCAACAAGTCATGACAGGCTTGACAATTCATAAGGCAGCACAAAAAGTTGGTGCTGATGTCATGCTAGCTATCGGACCTCTGAACACCGTTAACTTTGAGAACCGCGCTCACCAAGAGCAACTCAAGGGTGTTCTGGAAATTCTTGGTGTCCGTGAATTGACTGGACAAGAAGCTGATCAGGGTATTTGGGCACGCGTTCAAGACGCTATGGCTGCAGTAAGCGGCGTTGTCGGTAGCGCGGTTACCCAAAACACTGACAAAAAAGATATGAACATCCAGGATGTTATCCGCCTGGATCACAACAAGGTCAACACCCTGTTCACCGAACTTCTCGCAAGCCAAGATCCACAAAAGATTCAAGAGTACTTCGGTCAAATCTACAAGGATCTGAGCGCTCACGCTGAAGCTGAAGAGCAAGTCGTCTACCCCAGAGTCCGTCCTTTCTACGGTCAGAACGACACTCAAGAGCTGTATGACGAGCAAGCCCAAATGAAGCGCATGTTAGAGGAAATCAAGGCTATCAACCCCTCTAACATGGATCAATTCAAAGATAAAATCAGACAGCTCATGGACGCTGTTGGCGACCACATTCGTCAAGAAGAAAGCACAATGTTCGCTGCTATTCGCAACAACTTAAGCACTCAGCAAAGCGAGCAAATGGCTACAGAATTCAAAGCTGCTAAAACCCAAATTCAACAGAAAATGGGCGTAGTCGGCGCTAAATAGTTGATAGAATTACCAGACGCAATTTTGGCGTCTGGTGATTGGTCTTGGTTGAATATGAACTCCCAGCATCTACTGATGGGAGTTTTTGTTGTATTGGCTTGGGTGTTTGAGTTTAACAATTCTGATGCCAGAATTTATAAACCGTGTACGCCAAAGTGACAACCCCAGTGATAATGGCAGATTCATCAACTTCAAACAGGGGATGGTGCAACGGGTAATTCATGACTCTATCTCTAAAGCCTACACCCAAGCGAAACATGGAACCGGGAGCGTGTTCTAAATAAATAGAAAAATCTTCAGCACCCAGGGAAGGTTCGGGTAACACTTGAACGCGATCGCTACCCCATGCTTCCTCTGCTGCTGATTGCAACAACTGCGTTAGGAAATAATCGTTTTGGACGCTAGGCACGCCTTGGCGATAATTCACCTGATATTTTGCGCCGTAGGAATTGCAGACGTTAGCGACGATTTTTTCAATCCAGTTTGGCAAATTGGCACGGGTTTCGGGATGGAGCGATCGCACTGTTCCCAGCAACTGCACTTTATCAGCAATCACATTCGGCGCTCTACCACCATCAATCTTCCCTATGCTCAAGACTACGGGACGTAAAGGATTCTGCGTCCTGCTAATCGCTTGTTGCAGTGCAGTTATGACTTGCGCGGCAATCCAGATAGCATCTACTGCCTCATGAGGACGAGCGCCATGTCCGGATTCACCAATAATAATAATTTCTAAATCATCAGCTGCCGCCGTCAAGGCTCCATAACGCACACCAATGGAACCTGCGGCTATGGAAGGGAATACATGAACACTCAGTATACCTGAAACCTTTTCCATTGCCCCATCGTTCACCATCCAACTAGCGCCTTGGGCAATTTCCTCTGCTGGCTGAAATAAAAACCGCACTCGACCTGGTAACTCCTCTGCCATTTGAGACAAGACCATTGCCGTTCCCAAGCCGACTGTCGTATGGACATCATGACCACAGGCATGCATGATACCTTGTGAGCGAGAGGCGAACTCTAAACCAGTGCGTTCTACAATTGGCAAGGCATCCATATCGGTGCGAATTGCCAATAAACGCTCATCTTTGCCGCTACCTTGCAGTTCTCCGATGACGCCGGTTTTACCCACTCCCTCTTGTACGTGAATACCACTAGAAGATAAAACACCAGACACAAAGGCAGAGGTTTGGAATTCTTGACCACTCAGTTCGGGGTGAGAATGGATGTGACGACGAATCTCAATTAAGCGGGGTGCCACTTTTGTTGCTAAGTCTTTAATACGAGTCAGCATTGGTGAATTAAGTTATACAGTGTTTTGCCATTTTTCCCATGATAAAGAAATGTTAACCAGCTGCTGATTTAACTTCCATATTTTTTGGCAGTGGGGAATGGGGGAAGAGTAGGGGAAGCAAGGGGAGTAGTAAACTACCCGCCACTAACGTCTTGCCTGACGGCACGCCGTTTTTGCTGACGCAAAAAATCAGTCAAGGGGTGTCTCACAATTAACCCTCCATTCCTCCCGCCACCAATCTGAGTACAGATATGGTGGGGGTCTCCTGGAGGTGTGAGATGACTCCCTCATCTCCTTCATCCTCACTCCCCGTAGCAGGTTGAACCAGGAACCTTCTCAGTTCTGAACTTGTCACATTCTTTTTGAGTTTCACGCTGCAATGACCACCCATAGGGTTTGTCAGAAGTGACGACACCTGTAGGCATAGTTGTCAGCCGGAAATTTGCGCCTCGGAAGTTTGTGTATTCGATTTTTGCACCCTTAATATTTGCACCTTCCAAATTGGCACTTATGAATCCAGCAAAAGACAAATCAGCGTTTTCTAGGGATGCTGATTTGAGACTTGCACCTGTTAAGGAAGCACCCGTTAGATTCGCGGAAGTTAATACCGCAGTTTCTAAATTTGCACCTGTGAGATCCGCATTCGCGAGATTTGCCTCAGATAAATTAGCACCTCTTAAATTCGCATCTCGTAAATTTACCCTACTTAAATTAGCCTGAGATAAGTCAGCACCACTTAAATCACATCGAGGACAAGCATTTGTTGCTTTCAAGAGTTCCAAGTCTTGCTCGTTAAGTGCAAAAGCTTGTGCTGTTAACCCAAAAAAAGTGAATAGAACCGTAGTACTGATAATTTTAATGTTCATATTTTTACTGATAAACTCAAGGCATGAAAATGTGGGCAAAGATGTAATGCTATACTTACATATAAGAATAGTTCAGCATAGAAAAAGAATGAAGAACTCATAAAGAAGTTATTAAATTCCCGTAAATTCTTATAATTAGACTGTTCAAAAGTGAACATAGTTAATAGAATAGAGACATCTTCAGACCTATACAGAAACTCTATAGCCTACGACCTATTTGTTCCCCCCGAGCCAGATATAAAAACGGCTGGGGGGAATTAATTTTAGGGCAGTAGGGGAAGTAGGGGAGGGGAAGTAGGGGAAATCAAATTAATTTCTTTTTCTCCCTCCACTCCCTCTACTACCCCCAAAGTTAACGCCAACCCAACAAGCGCAACCCAGGCACAATCAGGTAGGAACTCACTCCCAGCCAGAAGCTAAGAAAGACGCCTACAAAACCAAAAAAAGTCACTGGAAGCCATATCGCGTTCCAGTTGGGTGAACGAAGGAATTCAAATATATTTGTTGGAAATCCGAAAAAAATTAACACCGCAAAGACAACAGCGGTACCAAATGCAGCAATCACAGCGTGAACGATATGATGGCTGCGAAGACCCAAACTAATAGTGAGTAGAGAAACAGCAGCCAAAATCAATCCTACTAATCCCTCTGGTCCCTGTTGTGGTGTGATTAATTGTAAAACTAACCAACCGAACCCGTAACTAATAATGCCCATGAACGACATCACAAACAACCGCCGCTTCTGACCAAAACCCCCAGCAAGCGTTAGTCCCCATGCTGTTCCCAAACCAGCTCCTGTAAACAAAAGAAGCTCTGACCCTGAGAGAGCTTGAGTGTTGAGAACCAGTGCGGCTAGCTGATGAGACATGAAGCCAACAACTTGCTCGTCTATGGTTGTCCTAGACGCTAAAACAAAGCCAGCCATTGCACCAAAACTAGCGCCTATGCCGGTCAGAAGCATTGTCCAAAATGTGTCTAGACAGGCGAGAAAAACGTTGAAAACCGCCTTCAGTATAAAGAGAGTCGTTTTACCAACGGCGTGAGCAGAGGTAGCAACTGCTTGTCCAACAGAGTCCTCCACTTGGGATAATAACCCCTTTACTTGTCCGAACCCTTGCCGAAAAGATTGCTCGATTTGGGAGAACAACCCCTGCTGTGGCGATCGGGAAATATTCACAAGACGTTTTTGAATGATTGCGGCATTTGCTGGACGCGATCGCGCATCCTCCTGTATCATCTCATCTAGCAAATCTGCCAGTTGGAGACTAATATTCACCTGATTGCGCCAAAGCAATTCTCCTGTCACGGGATTTTCCAACTCTGAGAAAGATTTACCCGTTAACATCTCAATCATCGTTCGACCGAGGGCATAAAAATCGGTAGCGGGTCCGATAATACCCCCAGCAATTTGTTCTGGGGGACTGTAGCCAGAAGAATACAACCTAGTTGAGGAAGGCTTTGCGCCAAACAGCTTGGAATTAAATTGTTTTGCTCCACCAAAATCAATCAGTACGAGCTGATCCCCTCTTGTTCCCCCTTTGTTAAGGAAGGCTTGGGAGGTACGCAGCATTAAATTAGCAGGTTTGATATCCCGGTGAATGATCTTGCGTTTGTGTAACTCCTCTAAAATCTCCACAGCTTGGACAAGCCAGTTTAACACCCACTCCTGGGGACACCCTTGGGGATACTGCTGGAAGACTTCCTCTAGAGTTTGACCGTTAATTTTTTCCATCACCAGACAATGGAACTGGTGAGGTTTTGAATTGCCTTGTACAGATGTGGTATGCCACGTTTGGACAGAAAAATACCCATCAGCATCGACTCTGGGAACACCCGGATGTCGCAAACTTGTTAAAACCGCCGCCTCTTGAGCAAACAATTCCAGCGCTTTTGGTGAACTTTCCACTAACACTTTCAGCACTTTTTCTGTTTGCGTCTTTTGATCCCAAACTGTGTAAATTTGGGCAAATCCACCAGACCCCAAACGCTGGAGTGGAACATAACGGTCTAAAAGCTGTAGGGGTGCGCCACAGGTGTGGCAAAACTTGTTTCCCCAAGGCTGGGGATAAGGACGCGGACAATCTGAATTAATGCAATGAACTGCATTTTGATTGATGTGGAACACAAGCGCTCAAAGACATAGCCTGAGTCGATTGTACATAACTGGCGATAGAGAAGTGGTTCGTAGTTGTGCTTAAGCGCAACTACGAACCATTTCCTAACAGCTACACCCATCCCAGGTAATGGGCAAGGCGTATTCTGATAATGATGCGAAATTGTTATTCTTGGTGGGGGTTTCGTCATCCAGGACTTTGACGACTTTGTTGTAAATTTCTTCCGCTTGTTGCGGAGAGTCGCCTATGCTCGTCAATCCCAACTTGCCAAACTGGGAAAGACAACCCATCAAATGAAATACCGTTCCCGTCTCGGTTCCGGTGTCAAAGTGCAGCCTGTGGTGAGCGATGATATCCATCAAATCGTTAGGCAAAAGTCCTTGATAGCGTTCTTTTTGTAAGTTATCAGTGGCAATGTAGTATTTGGGACGCCCTTGCTGACTGTAAAACAAACCCGTCGAGAGTCCATAGCGACCATTAGTCATTAATTTCAGGGTCATCAAGGGATGGGTCGTACCGCCTTTACGCAGGTTAATTTCAATCGCCTGAAGATCCCATTGTCCATCACCTTGGTCAACGGCGATAAAATCAACTCCATATCTTTCTAATGCGCCTTTTTGAGCCAAGTTTCTGCCAATTTTTAACCCTAATTGCTGCAATTGCAATCGATAAGCTTCATCTGCGGGAAATCGGCATCCAAGATAAATCTGACCGTCTGGTCCTCCTAGAATTTGGTCGTGGGTTGAGAGGATTTCCACGTCGCCACTAGGTGTAATACGTCCTTGCACACTAGGCGATCGCTTAATTTCTCCTTCCACGAATGCCTCAACAATTGCCCCTAACTCGGTGATTCTTCCAGAAAAATTCTCCCAATTTTCTTCTTTTGCCTGAAAGCGCATCGTCACAAAGCGCTCTTTCATCGCTGCTACCCGTTCGCTACGAGAACCATCGGGAGGTGCTAAACTCGAAATCGGTCTTAAGTCTAACAGCGCATTCCCTTCTCCGGAGATTCCTTCGTTGAGTTTTACCACCATCCTTTTTAACGATGGCTGGCGTTCCCACAAATCAGCAGCGGCTTCAGCCAAATCTAATTCATTCCAAACTCTTTCGCTGCCATCTGGATGTGGAACACCGGTTTGTGCAAAGATTTGACGACTGCCACTCTTAGTCCCCCAAATTTGCAAATCAGGTGCAGCCGCGTATAGTGGTACTTCTAATTTTAGGGACAATTCCGCTTCTAGTTCTGTAGCATTGTAGCATACCATAAATGATTTGTCGAGCCTTAAGGCTTGACGAATCCGCTCCATCAGACGCGGGCGTTCCAAAATCTTTTGCGTCAAGGGTTTAAGAGAGGCATCGTAAGTCGAAAGGAGCAGCAAGCGATTACGAGCATGAGAAAAGGGAATTCCTGGCAACAATTGCAGATAGTAATCAATGACACTAGGATGCAATGGTAATGATGTAACGTAAATCAATCGATTGCGGGGATTTTGCAGACGAATTAAGGAGAACAGCAGCCGTTCTTCGTAATGATCGCAACCTTCAATTTTTCTCAGTTCGCGCTGGTCGATGCTGAGTGAGGGAATGATTAAAATATCCGCGTCGCTGTTATCAAACATTTCAACTGTTTTCCAGCGTTCGCCTAAAGTTAATTGAAGATTTCTAAACTTGTCAATTTGTTCTAAATAGGAAACATTGAGCATTTGCATAGTAATAGGGTGTCCCACATTTCATTTGCATAGAGTTAATTTGCATACACGTAAGCGTTCAGGTGACTTGCCCCCATCGGCTTTTAGATTTTTGTATTTTGAATTGCTTAACCCTGCCTTGCTTCGTCCAGCACTGTCTAATGGTATAACGTAACTAATTTTTAGATGCCGATCATATGCAACACTTCTTTTACATACGGCTTTCCCTTTCATGATTTCTACTATCAAAGGGATAAACCCATAGAACTCTCAATAATTCTTAAAGAATTGGCACTCAGGTGGTGGAGAAGATGGGGAAGTGAGATGGAAAGGAGTTAAAAAGTTTTTGTAGCTCTTGGCTCTTGACTCAGTTTGTATAAATTGTTTTTCCCTCCTTAGATTGAGAAAATTTGATTTTGTTTACATCTAAAGAGCGATAAATTCTAGCGACACAGCAGCTAATTTAATACATAGGGTGAAAGATATAGACTTTCATTTCGGTAGAGTTGTGTTGTGTAGTTGTGTTCAATTGTCAGACTAAGAGCGTGCGTCAAGTGTGAGGAGAATTAATAACAGTAGTAGGCTGACAAATGGGGGAAAAGCCGAAACTGGTAAAGGGCAATTGGGAGAGACACAAAAATTAAACCTTGGATTGAATTATCGATCCAAGGTTTAGTTTTGGAACGCAATTTTTTGCTTTGTCCATTTCTAGGGAGAGTTATAATATGCCAGAAGAACAATTACAGCCACCTCAATCTCAGCAACCACCTGGCGTTGAATCACAAATGACGCCGAAACCCAAAGCCGATGATCCCCAGTATCAGGGAAGTGACAAGCTCAAAGACAAAGTCGCATTGATAACAGGTGGAGATAGTGGGATCGGTCGTGCGGTAGCGATCGCATTTGCTAAAGAAGGAGCAGATGTAGCGATATCATACCTAAACGAACACGATGATGCGAAAGAAACAAAACATTTGGTTGAATCTCTTGGGCGTCGCGCGGTAGCTATAGCTGGCGACATTGGCGATGAAGCTTTTTGTCAGCAAGTTATCCAACAAACTGTAGATGAGTTTGGCAAGCTAGATATTTTAGTCAATAACGCTGCTGAACAGCATCCGCAAAAAAGCATTGAGGATATCAGCAAAGAGCAATTAGAGCGCACTTTCCGCACTAATATTTTCTCGATGTTTTTCATGACAAAAGCAGCGATGAAGCACCTGAGAGAAGGTAGCAGTATCATTAATACCACATCGGTAACAGCTTATAAAGGTAACCCGCAACTACTTGATTACTCTTCCACAAAAGGTGCGATCGTTGCCTTCACACGTGCCTTATCACAAAGTTTAGTAGAAAAGGGAATCCGTGTGAATGCTGTAGCTCCCGGTCCAATTTGGACCCCTTTAATACCGTCAACTTTCCCAGAAGAGAAAGTTGAAACTTTCGGCAAACAAGTCCCAATGCAAAGAGCCGGACAACCTGAAGAAGTCGCACCTAGCTATGTATTTTTAGCATCTGATGACTCTTCTTATTTCTCTGGTCAAGTGTTACATCCTAATGGTGGTACAGTAGTCAACGGGTAAAGAGGTAAGAGTTGGGATTCAATTGTGAAGTGTAAGTTATGGATGATGATTTTTTTTATCATCCATAATTTATAGTTGATAATTTCTGTCTCCTGACTCTCCTAAACCATTAGGAAGATGAGATAATCCTAAATGGATTGATAATCTAACAAAGAAAACCTTAATTAAAATAATCATAGATATGGCATCCCCAACACCACTCAAAGGCACCGAATTAGTAGATTGTGCAAGAGCAAATGCCAAGCAGGGAATTGAAACCGCTGCTTACTATTGTGGTTATGGAGATGACCTCAACACCTTTGCACAAGAATTACGCAAAGCCTGTGAGGAAATGAATTTACAGGTGAAGGAACTCACCGACCTCATTACCGATCAGGACATGATACTGAATTTGGGAACTGGCGAAATCGTAGCCCCAGATACGGCATCAAATTTGTGAAAAAAAGTTTGGACAGGTAAAAGAAGAATTCAGAATTTTGAATAAAGACTTCATTCTGAGTTCTTCCTGATCACTCATAACCTTAAAATGAACCGCGCTAAGTTGAAGTAAATCAAAACACCTACTACATCCACTGCTGTAGTAATGAATGGTGCTGACATCAATGCCGGATCTAAACGAAGTAGGCGGAACAAAAATGGTAGTGCGGAACCAGAGACGGAAGCTAAAACAGAAATAGCGACAAGACTGCTTCCGACGGCGATCGCCACCTCTAAATTCTTTTGCAACAAAAAAGCCCACACCGTAGCAATAATCCCCAATATTCCTCCCAGCAACGCACCTGCAAGTGCTTCCCGTCCTACGACTTGCAAAGGTCCCATGGCACGAATTTCATCCGTGTTCATCCCGCGAATCACCACTGTGGAAGATTGAGCGCCAACATTACCGCCAGTACCTGTCAGCAAGGGGATAAACGCCGCCAGCGACACAACTTTTGACAAAAGATCCTCTTGCGACCTAATAATAGTTCCGGTAACGGTATTGGTCACAAGCAAGACCAACAACCACACAACTCGTTTGCGAGCAATTGTGATTAAATCCGACTGAAAATAGTTGTCACCTCCTGATTGCACACCACCACCCAAAGTGTAGATATCCTCAGTGGTTTCCTGTTGCAGAATATCCATAACATCATCAACAGTGATAATACCCACAAGCCGCCGTTCTCGATCCACCACAGGCACAGCTAAAAAGTCGTATCTTTGTATCAACCTGGCGACTTCTTCCTGGTCTGTATCGGTGTAGACATACACCACTTCACGGGTCATCACGTCGCCAATCTTTTGCTCTGGTTGAGATGTCACCAACTCCCGCAAAGACAAAATACCAGTCAAATGCCTTGCTCCATCACTAATGTAGAGATAATAAATCATCTCGCTAGCATTAGCTAGGCGGCGAATCCGCTCCAAAGTTTCCGCCACCGTAAAAGTTTCTTTGAGCGAGATTAACTCTGGCGTCATGATTCGCCCAGCAGTTCCAGCTTCATAACCCAACAGTTGAGCCGTAGCTTGGCGTTCGTTTGGGCTAAGTTGTTCCAGCAATCGATTCACGATTTTTGCTGGTAATTCATCAAATAACCTAACTCGGTCATCCGGCGACATTCTATCAACAATATCGAGGACTTCTTGACTTCTCAATTCCTCAATCAGCCTTTCTTGGACGCTGTAATCGAGATATTCATAAACTTCGATTGCTTCTTGTTTAGAAAGCAAGCGAAATGCCAAAGCGTGCATTGCTTCTGGTAAGCCTTCAATCGCTTCAGCAATATCCGGAGGCTGTACAGGTACCAGAATAGCCTTTGCTCCCTGCAAGTCCCCCGCTTCTAACAGCATTTGTAATTGAACTCTAACTAACTCTCGCAATTCCCTGCGCGATACGTCCTGGAAGGTAGAAGTCATACCGTTTGGAGTTTGCATAAGATACAACGAGGGTGATGCGAAATAGTATAGTTTACAAAAAAAATATAGGGCAGGGTAGCTTACGTATGAATCCCCTGCAGGAGGTGAAAATTAGATATTGAAATTGAAAACGGTTTCTGATCTTAGTTTAGGAGAAAGTGGAAACGGAAAACGTCAAACTTGAGATTCTTCCTTGTGTGCTTGAATTTTCAGTCTAGTCCCACTAGAGATAGAAGCGATATTTGGCTTATGTCCGCTATTGTAATTTCTTGAAAGGGTGCCTTGTCTATTTATCTATTTAGGAAGAATGGCTTTTACTGTCTGCTACACTCAATACTTTTTAGGAAAAATTGTCTCTGGTAGGAAATGACCGAAAACGTTTAAATGTAAATTTATATAGCAATCCTATTAGTGTCATCAAATTGTAGAGCATAGGTGTGATTTGGAAAATAGGGATAAAAATCATACCTCACACCTCCTACCACCTTCTCAAAAATCATTTAGGAATGCTATAGAGTTAATTTAGTGAGTCTGTGCAGCATAGCGTCATTTAATTTTATTATTCAATCATTTGGTTTTGTAGGGTTGCTGAATTGGCTTCTGTCCATCCTACAGATCAATAAAGTGGCATATTTGTTCAACTTTTGCTGGCTTGGGAGTGGCAATTTCTAATGGATATAGACAAGTTAGAAATAGACAAATTTACTCAACGCACAAAGGGAATGTATAGGCGTTTAGCAGATTTATACGAAAATCTGAACACAATGCCTATCATGGCTGATGTGCTACCGCAAGCTCTCATCGAACTTGGTAGCGCTTCGGAAATAGTCAATGTGGCTACAGAAGAACTACATCAGCAGAATGAAGAACTTATACAAACACGAAATTTGCTAGAAGCGGAACGCCAACGCTACCAGGATTTATTTGAGTTTGCACCAGACGGATATTTGGTGACAAATACCATAGGTATGATTCGCGAAGCCAATCGTACCGCAGCTAAGTTGCTTAACTTACAACCGCAGTATCTGGTAGGCAAACCAATTGTTAACTTCATAGCGCTACAAGACCGTCAAACCTTTCGCAGCTTCCTCATTCAGATACCTGAATATAACAAGGTAACAGAGTTAGTAGTACGCATACAAAAACGCGATGGCGAGTTGTTTGACGCCGCCTTTACAGTGGGAGTGATTCGCAATCAGCAAGATAAGCCAATAGGACTACGCTGGCTTTTGCGTGATATTACTGAGCGCAAGCAAGTAGAATTAGGACTGTTGAAAAATGACGGCGACCTAACTCTAGACCGCCCTTGGCATAAATATTGCAAAGGAGAATTAATCCCCCTCAACCCAGGTGTCATTTGGTATGTGTGTAAAGGTTGTGTCAAGCTGAGTACGCTGTGTGAAACGGGCGAAGAAGTCATGGTTGGGTTGGCAGGAGTGGGAATGGTTTTTGGTTCAACTTTGACCGCGCTACACATTTACCAAGCAACAGCCCTATCGGATGTAGAGTTAGTGTCAATTCACCTTGCAGAAATTGCAGCTGCACCAACACTCAGCCATACCCTGTTACCAAAAATCAATCAACGGTTACGGCAAACAGAATCCTTTTTGGCGATCGCTGGTAGAAGACGGGTACAAGACCGCTTTCACCAATTGTTAATGGTTTTAACACAGGAAATTGGTGAACCAGTACCACAGGGAACTCGCCTTTTGGTTCGCCTCACTCATGAAGAACTTGCAAGCGCGTGTAGCACGACCAGAGTCACGATTACACGACTTATAGGCAAGTTACAACAACAAGGCAAAATTGGTTTTGACTCCAAACATCATATTGTAGTTCGGGATGAGCAACTGGAGAATATTCCCAAGCCCTTGTCCCCAATCGCCAATTCCAAAAGCAATTTTTGAAAGTCAGCCAGTAGGGTGTGTTAGGCGATAGCCGTAACGCACCATTCATCTAAAGTTATTTAGAGACAGATTACCATCGCAATAATTTAGCTACTTGCTTTGTCAAGTTTAGAAAGTCAAATGGCACAACAAGTCAAAGGAGGCATCTACCTCCTTAGATTACTGGCAAGTGACATTTGAGAACATACCTACCAGGTGCAACACTCAGCAGAGTGAAGGAAACCAAACAACCTGGTTTGTTTACAAAAATCATGTAAATATACAGCGCTTTTAATCGCATCGATTTTACGGACATCCCTCTCCTTATACGCACGTTGCATTCATACGTATCACCTCACCCCGCCCTGGCGGGGTGAGGTTTTTGAAGGTAACTTGGTATGAACTGTATTGGGTTACGGCGCTTTCAACGCACCATCTTGTTTGCTGGTACGTTACGGCGCTTTCACGGAATTTTTATTCGTTACGACAGCTTGTTCGGATCTAACGACAGCTTGTTGTGATCTAACGACAGCTTGTTCGGATCTAACGACAGCTTGTTGTGATCTAACGACAGCTTGTTCGGATCTAACGACAACTTATGCAATCCTAACGACAGCTTGTTGTGGAACTGCGAATGTTCATCTTTTATTCTGACGCCCATTTTGTGCGATGCATGGCTCTAATACTTAGGAAAACTTATTCACCCACGCTAACAGTTGTTTGATGTTGGGTGTCAGGGCAGTGGAGAGATAATAAGCATCTGCTGCCTTCCTAATGGCTTCAGCTTGAGTTGGGTAAGGATGAATCACCTGACTCAGTTTATTCAAGCCAAGATTCCCAACCATTGCCGTCGTTATCTGTGAAATTATCTCACCCGCATGACGGGCGACAATGGTAGCGCCCAAAATTTTATCCGACCCTTTTGGATGGTGAATTTTGAGAAATCCTTCCTCTTCACCATCGGCAAGTGCTCGGTCTACATCACTAAAAGGAATTTTAATCGTCGCCACATCAATACCCATTTCCTGCGCCTGGTGTTCGTACATTCCTACATGAGCAATCTCGGGATCGGTATAAGTGACCCAAGGCATGACTAAACTGCTCAGTTTTTGTCGTCCCAAACCAAAAGGAGAAAACAGCGCATTTCTGATGACGATCCGGGCTGCTGCATCTGCTGCATGGGTGAACTTCCAGTTCATGCAGATATCGCCAGCTGCATAAATCCTTGGATTCGTGGTTTGCAGGTAATCATTCACCTGCACACCCCGGTGCTGGTCGTATTCTACCCCGACTGCTTCTAAATTCAAACCTTCCACATTTGGGGCGCGTCCTGTACCGACTAAAATTTCATCAACTGTGACAACATCTTGCTTACCATCGTAGGTAAAGTAAACGGTTTTCCCCTCGTTGGTCTTTTCCACGTTCTGTATCTGGCAATTCAGTACCAAGCGAATTCCTTCGCGGATAAAGACTTTTTGGACAATCTCGGCTGCGTCAGCATCTTCTTTATTCAGGATATGAGTCCCTTTATGGAAAAGTGTCACCTCACAACCCAAACGTCGAAAAGCCTGCGCCAATTCGCTGCCAATTGGACCCCCACCAATCACCGCCAACCTTTGCGGTTTTTGGATCAGAGAAAAAACTGTTTCATGGGTTAGATAACCCGCTTCTTCAATTCCTGGGATGGAAGGTGACGCGGCTCTGGCTCCTGTAGCAATTACGGCTTTTTTAAAGCGGAGAGTCTTGTCACCTACTTCCACGGTATCGTCGCTGACAAACTGAGCGCTCCCTAAGAAGACATCCACCCCCATCTTTTGAAAGCGCTCCGCTGAGTCATGATGGCTGATCCCAGCCCTTATCCGCCGCATCCGTCCCATCACTTCCGGGAAATCAACATCAACATGTTTGGGCGCGTGAATTCCATATTGTTTGGCATTCCACATTTCACCAACCACGCGAGAAGACCGGATAATGGTCTTGGAGGGTACGCAACCAAAATTCAAACAATCCCCACCCATAAGGTGCTTTTCAATCAATGCGACTTTCAAACCCACACCCACCAGCGCTGCACCTCCCGCCGCCACCAACCCTGCTGTCCCCGCACCAATAACGACTAAGTCATAATAATCGGCAGGTTGAGGATTGACCCAATCCTGTGGATGTACGTAGGAAACCAATGTCTGGTTATACTCATCCATCGGGCGAACTGTAACTCTTTGGAATTCTGACATTGGTGTACCTCCTTTGAGAATTGAAATGCAAAATCCTTATGGGTGTTACTTTTGCAGAGGAAAAAATCTAGAATGCTAACTTCACAAGGATGACAAGTTTTGCAATTATTTTTTTGTTATAAATTTGACATATACTCTCAAAGCACTTCCCTATTAGACAACAGAGGATGCAATTGCGATACTCCCATTCCCATTTAAGAATACCTTTTAAGGACTGAAAACCTTTCTTAAATTTTTAGCGTCGGAACCAGCTGACAATCTGCTTTGGAGAAACACCAAGTAAATAAGACAGAATGATGATTTGATTGGTCAGGGTGGTTTGGAAAACTCCGTTTTTCAGCCATCGGCGTGCAGATGTTAAAACAGGCACAGGGATGATGGTAATTTTTCCAGCCCGTTTTAAGCGTCGTATCAGTTCAAAGTCTTCCAAAATAGGGAATTGGGGAAAGTTACCAATTCGGTGAAATATTTCTTTAGTCAAAAAAATGGCTTGATCCCCATAAGGCATTTGCAAAAAATGCGATCGCCAATTCACCCCCCATTCCACCAGCCGCAAACTCCACAACGGCGCATCTATCCGTACTGCAAATGCACCCGCCACAACGCCAGGCTGTTGCAGTGCTGTGCGAACCATGATGTCAAAATCAGCACTCAAGCGGGTATCTGCATGTAGAAACAGCAGAATTTCACCAGTTGCAGCCACCACACCTGCATTCATTTGAGCAGCACGACCACGAGGAGCAAAGATAACTTTTACACCTAATGATTTAGCTATTTCTACTGTGTCATCTTTTGAGCCACCATCTACAACAATCACTTCCACATTCCTACTCTGTTGAGTAGTGGCGATAGCTTGTTTTATATTTCTTGCCTCATTGAGAACCGGAATAATTATAGAAATTTTCGCGATGTCTAGATTTTGAGTCCCAATTTCTGACAATGTAATTCTTTCTCCGTATATTTGTTCTTAGAATCTTAAAACAGGGAGATAGTTCATGGAAGCAACGGAGGTTTTCACTTCCAAGACCTTTAAAAAACTAGAGACGCACCTGCGTAGTTTGGTAGGAAAGGCTATCCATGATTACAACATGATTTCGGATGGCGATTCACCTGAGGGAGATAGCTCCGCTTCACGCATTATGGTCTGCCTATCAGGCGGTAAAGATTCTTACACCATGCTCGATTTACTCCTCAACCTCCAACGCAGAGCACCAGTACACTTTGAGATTCGTGCAGTCAACTTGGATCAGAAACAGCCAGGTTTTCCAGAACACATACTACCAGAGTATTTAGAATCTTTAGGAGTACCTTACAGGATAGTAGAAGAAGACACCTACAGCATTGTGACACGCGTAATCCCAGAAGGGAAAACCCCGGCAGAATTGAGAGTATATTTAGTAGCCTTCAGAATGTTTGCCCATCCCATCTCGCCGATACCTAGTTATTCGATTTCGCCAGCCTAAATACTCAACAGGAGACGAAATGAGAATAAATTCAAATCAATATGTCTATAAAAAAAATTGATTTAATATCAAACCACAGATACACACAGATAATTTATCTGCGTCCATCTGCGTCCATCTGCGGTTCAAAATACCCTTACAACAGTTTTTTCAGGTAATATAAAATGAAGCAGAAAATGAAAACTAGATTACGCTCTACTTACTCTGTCCTGCTGCTTTTTGTGATGACTCTTTGCTACTTGCTCCTAACTACCCCCGCTGTTCTAGCACAGGAAAACACCGTCAACTATACGTTCGCCGACTTGCGATATCAGGACTTTTCCAATAAAGACTTGCACGGAACTTCCTTTGCTGGTGCAAATATGCAGGAGGCAAATTTCCAAGGAGCGAATCTTAGTACAACTATTATCACTAAGGGTTCATTCTACCGGGCAGACTTAAGCGGAGCTAATCTTACGGAAACATTTGCCGATCGCGTCATCTTTGCTGAAGCCAATTTAAAGGACGCCATTTTTACTGATGCCATTCTCAGCAGCAGTCGCTTCTTTGATGCGGTGATTACAGGGGCAGATTTTTCTGGTGCAATTATTGATACCTATGAAGTCAAGTTGATGTGCGATCGTGCTGATGGCGTCAATCCGGTGACAGGCGTGTCAACTCGTGACAGCTTGGGGTGTCGCTGAATTGTCAGTTATCAGTTATTCAGTTGTTAGTGTTAACTGTTAACTGTTAACTGTTCCCTGATTTAGTTATGACTGCACGCTATTCCGATACAGCAGACGTTATCCTCTTGGATATTGAAGGCACGACTACCCCAGTTAACTATGTTTTTGGGGTGTTATTTCCCTTTGCTCGTGACCATGTTGCTGATTTTCTCACAGCACATCAGCAAGATGCAGAGGTTCAAAGTGATATCCAACGGTTAAGACAAGAGTACGAAATAGATTTGGTGCAGGGCTTATCTGTTCCTGATTGGCGAGGAACAGAGGCGACGGCGGCTGTTCCTTACATCCACCATTTGATTGCTATCGACCGCAAATCCACAGGGTTAAAATCGTTGCAGGGTAAGATTTGGAATCAAGGGTATCGAGATGGGAGGTTGCGATCGCAGATGTTTGCAGACGTAAAACCCGCGTTTGAACGTTGGACAACTGCGCTCAAGCAGCTATTTATTTTCTCTTCTGGTAGTGCCCAAGCACAAAAGCTCCTCTTTCGTTACAGTGAAGAGGGAGACTTGACTAATTTTATCAGCGGTTACTTTGACACCCAAACGGGTTCTAAACGGGAAGCGCAGAGTTATCAAAAAATAGCCGATGCTATTGGAGTCGCACCAGAAAAAATTCTTTTTATTTCAGATGTCACCGCTGAACTGAAAGCTGCACAGGCTGCTGGAATGCAAACGCTCTTTTCCATACGCCCAGGGAATCACTCGTCGGAGTCGGAAGGATTTGCAGCGATTCAAAATTTCGATAGCTTATGATTTAATTTGTCCTAGAGGTTTGAGTCAGCATTGCCCTATTCAGGATACTTTCTTGAGCCATGCAAAATCCGTAAGATTTCTACCGTTGTCCCCTTGACTCGATACACAAGAAAATAAGGAGTGTTGGGGATGACTAGTTCTCTTGTTCCTTCCACTCGACCAACCCTTCCCATGTTCGGAAAAGATGCTAGTTGATCTACTCCTACCTGAATTTTCTGGATGATTTGTACTGCTGCTTCAGGACTGTCTTCAGAAATGTATTGATGCATCTGCTCTAAGTTTCGCAGTGCTTTCTTGAGCCATCTAACTTGCATTATTTAACTTTGCAAATACTGCTTGTACTTCTTCCTCGCTAGCAAAATCTCCCGCTTCTGCTTCTGCAATACCTTTTTGAATTTCTTGTATTTGCCACTGGTACATATCCAAATACAGGCTGATTGCTTCATTAAGCACATAACTTCGGTCTCGATCCATTCCTGAGGCGATCGCATCGAGTGCCGCTTTTTTTTCGTTATCAAGGCGAAATGTAATATTCTCTTTGCTCATAGCTATCTCCCTTTTCAGGAGTAAAACGCATAATAAAATTATGCCATGCATTGCAACGCATTGCAATATAATAAATTGCGAGGTTTGTTCAATAAATCATTCATCCAATCACATATAGCAATTGCAGTAAGCTATTTTAAAGCATTTGTAACAATGAACTATGGCAACGATTAACGACAACTACCTCAAGCTGAAAGCTGGTTATCTGTTTCCCGAAATTGCGCGACGGGTCAATGTCTTCGCCGAAGCCAACAGTAATGCTAAAATAATCAAATTGGGCATTGGTGACGTCACAGAACCACTGCCAGAAGCTTGCCGCACAGCAATGATTAAGGCGGTTGAAGAAATGGGCGATCGCGCTACCTTTCAAGGCTATGGTCCAGAACAAGGTTATGCTTGGTTGCGGGAGAAAATAGCCGCACAAGATTTCCAAGCGCGGGGATGCGAAGTTGATGCATCCGAAATCTTCATCTCCGACGGCTCTAAGTGCGATAATGGCAACATTCTCGACATCTTCGGCAATGACAACATCATCGCCGTGACTGACCCCGTTTATCCGGTGTATGTAGACACCAACGTGATGGTGGGAAATACTGGAGCCGCCAACGATAGCGGCGAGTTCGAGGGCTTAGTTTATCTGCCAATTACGGCTGAGAACCACTTCACACCAACGATTCCTTCTCAAAAAGTCGATTTAATTTACCTCTGCTTTCCGAATAACCCCACAGGAGCGATCGCCACTAAAGAACACCTGAAGGCATGGGTGGACTATGCTAGAGCAAATGGCTCAATCATTTTCTTCGATGCAGCTTACGAGGCTTACATTACCGATTCAGAAATTCCCCACTCCATCTACGAGATAGAAGGAGCAAGGGAGTGTGCGATCGAGTTTCGCTCCTTCTCCAAAAATGCAGGCTTTACCGGAACCCGGTGTGCTTTCACAGTTATGCCGAAAACTTTAACAGCAAAAGCAGCCGATGGTTCCGATGTCGAACTGTGGAAGCTGTGGAACCGTCGCCAGTCCACCAAGTTTAATGGTGTA
Source organism: Mastigocladopsis repens PCC 10914 (assembly GCF_000315565.1). NCBI lineage: Bacteria > Bacillati > Cyanobacteriota > Cyanophyceae > Nostocales > Symphyonemataceae > Mastigocladopsis > Mastigocladopsis repens. The sequence goes on from NZ_JH992901.1 coordinate 5,361,087, forward strand.
TCCTACATTGTGCAACGCGGAGCCGAAGCAGTTTACTCGGAAGAAGGACAAGCACAAATTAAGCAATTAGTCAATTTTTATCTCGAAAATGCGAGAATTATTTGCAAGAAACTCACAGATGCGGGATTAGGAGTTTTTGGCGGTGAGAATGCGCCATACGTCTGGGTGAAAACACCCCATGGTTTGTCCAGTTGGGATTTCTTCGATAAGTTGCTGCATACCTGCAATGTTGTAGGCACACCCGGTTCTGGGTTTGGTGCTGCGGGTGAAGGCTACTTCCGCATTTCGGCGTTCAACAGTCGGGAGAATGTGGAGGAGGCGATGCAGCGGATTACGGAGAAGTTTAAGGTGTAGGGCGAGCGGTTTTAGAGTACCTCTTGCATGAATGCCATAAAAGAATTGTAGGATGTGTTAGGACGAAGTCCGTAACGCATCTTTCGAGATTTATTATGGTGCTTTACTCTCTCATTCCCCTACATAAACTCAATCTGACGAATGAGTAAGCTTATGACCTGGTGATGCAGGTTGCTCAGGGTTAGACGAGCAAGTCAGATTAGCGGGTTGTTTGCAGAAGGCGCTGGGCTTCGCCCAAGCGCCCAATCGCTCTACTTAGTAGGACGCAAATTCATCAATTCTTGAGGAGATGCCAGCATATCAATTGCCACGAAGAAAATTTTGCCTTCGGGATTGAGTAAGAACCGCCATGCAATGTTCATTCCAACTTGGACACCGAACCAAGGAGTTTGGACTTTGCCTGTGATTTTGAGCTGCTTAGAGCCATCTGGTAGAGACTCGCTTATACCCTGCTCCGGCATAATATTGAGTCCCTGTGCTTCTGCACGCATATAAGCCGCGATCGACTCACGACCAACAATCGGCTTCTGGAATGGCGGTTGCACAGCACCGTCGGGAGTAAATAAAGCAATAGCAGCGTCGAAGTTGTCTGCGTTGAGAGCCTCAAAATAGCTCAATACAGCAGGTTCTGTGATGCCTTCAACTGTGAGCTGAGGAGCTGGCTGAGTACGCGGAAACATGGGTTCTTTAGCAGCTTTTGCGTACCCACTGGAATTCACCTCAGGCTCGAATCCCATGTTTATTACAGTATTACGAAGTACTGTAATTTGCTGACCTGGATCGAGTTTCTGGATGGCTTCTAGCACGACTTTGACACCCTGAGTGATTTGATAGCCAGGAGGGATGGGAGCAACAATGCCCTTTTTCATCAACTCTCCTAACTCAAACCAAAAAGCTAGCTTGGTGTTGACACTAAAGTTGGCATAGGACCGGCTGATGGGAGTGTCTACATAAGCAGCAAGATCCCGCATGAGTTGGGTTTGCTCGTCATTAGACATCTGCTTAATTTGGTTTAGCAGTCCTTCTGCTAATTGCAGACGTGCAGCTCCAGGTGCTGCGGGAGTGATTGAACGACCTAGTTCAGTGTAGGCAAACCAGAGTAATGCCAGTTTATCGTCAACGCTAAGTTGATCGAACAGTGCTATGGTGGCTGGAATTGGGCTAGGAACTTGAGTGCCAGAGAAAATCTTTTGCGCCGACTCGATAGAAAAGGACATCGTCAGAATCTCCTGGTTTGTTTATTAACTTGTTGCTTTCAAAATCAGAGCGTAGGAGGTTCAAGTACTAAACAGGCAGGCTCCCCCATCAAGCCGTGTCTAGTCAGAACCCTAGGGAGCGCCAAGAGCAAGACAAAACCAATTATGGTACTTTGCGTGCACATTGAGTTTTTCTGCAAGCGCAGTGAAGCCAACCCGGGAGCTACGCGTGCAAGTACATCTGGGTCATAGCGGTGGCGCTCACCTTAGTCATGAATGACGTGGCTTCGTGCTCATGGAAACCCTTGACCTGTGGTTTCATCCGCTTCGTAAACTAATGTAACAGTTAGTTTAACTTTTGTAAAGTTTATTTAAAATAGCAGTAAGACTACTGGCAACCCAGTGATAACCCAAAATCCCGATTCACCTGATTTGTGCAGACTTTCGGCAAATCAGGCTCTATAACTTATCAGGATTGCTGAACATCGCGTATTGCGGTACGGAGCAATGACCTCAGCATTAACTCAATGTATCTTGCTGTCAAGATATTCAAATTGATACCTACGGCGTACATTTCAGCCCTGATTGCAACCTACTTTCTACCTTGTGATAGATGACAGATTTGAATGAATTAGGGGCAGTGATAGCAATCCGCTTCGGATAATCTCCCTAGCGATAACCTTTGTAGAGACGGGACGCCAGTCGCCTTCTAAAGCGATGGCTTTTCGCTCAAAGATAAATATTGCTCCTCATTAATTCGTTGAGCTTGATAGAGTGTTTCTGTAATTTCCGACATTGTTAAAACGGCATGACCTCGATAACCATTTTCTTGTAATCGGTCTTTCACCCCTTGTCCATGGTCGATAAACACCACGATGTCATTGACATTTAATCCCACAGATTTTACCTTTTCTGCTCCTTCCATTACACTTTTTCCGCTGATGAGAATATCATCAACAACAACAACCGTCTCGCCTGGATAAAACTCCCCTTCAATTAACCTTCGAGTTCCATGTGCTTTGACTTCTTTGCGAGGGAAAATCATTGGACAATTGAGACGTAAGGCTAAACCAGTTGCTGTTGGTAAAGAACCGTAGGGAATACCTGCGACTCTATCAAATTTCAAGCTTTTCAATATCTCCTCATAGGCATTGAGAACTTGATTAAAAACTTGCGGATTGGAAATGATTTTTCGTAAATCAACATAATAAGAAAATGTGGCACCAGATGCTTGCACATAATCACCAAATATAATGCAACCGATATCATAAAGTTGCAAAATCAAGTCTTGTTGGGGGTGTTGTTCCAATAAACAAACATCAGGGAACCATACAGAACAACTAGAAGCATCATTGGTAATTTCAGTTTTTGCTTGATTAATTTCTAATTGCAAAGACTGGACTTGTTCAGATAAATTTTCCTCTGTCAACATATCTTGAGGAACAGGAATGAGTAGACCATCACCGTTAGCATCAAGACCAGCTGCTAAAATTTTAGAAAGGTTGTTACCTTCTGCCCAGATACTACGAGTCATGATAATTCGTTCGGGGGCAACTGCGCGAATACGTGCCAAAATATCAGGATTCGTAGTTCCCACTTCTAAACCCAGTTGTTCTGGAGTTCCCCAACTTTTTGATTCCTTAACCACTTGCAAATAAAGAGGTGACTCAGTTGAAGGATATTGCTGTAAAGGAGCAGCAGTAGGATTAGAAGTACAGCACAAAATAAAAACAGCCTTATCTGGGAAAACCAAAAAAGGGGCTACATGATCTTGTCCTATATAAGGACTCAATGTTATTGCATCTACACCCCATTGGGCAAACACAGTTCGGGCAAAGATAGTACTTGTGTTTAAATCACCGTGTTTGGCGTCTAAAATAATCGGAATCTGGGTGGGGATAGCTGCTAGAGTTCGATGCAGCAATTCTAAACCTGGAGCACCCAAAGCTTCATAAAATCCTAGTGTAGGCTTATAGACACAGACTTTATCGACTGTTTCAGAAATAATGAATTGTAACCAATCCCACAACCCAGAAATGATATCTTGAGATTTGTAGCGGGTGGGCATCATTTCTGGGTTGGGGTCTAGCCCTACAAATAGTAAACTCTGATTTTGTGAAATTGACTGATTTAATTTATCAAAAAAGTTCATACTTGCTTTTTTTTAAACGATAAAAAATTTTCAAAGCCCTGCAAACCATTCGTAACCTTGGTCTTCCCAATAGCCCTTAAAACGAGACAACTGACTCACAAGTGTAATTTGAATGACCCACTTACTTTGCTTATATCCAAGTTTAATAGGAGAAGCTAAACGCAAAGGCGCACCATTTTCAACTGGCAAAAATTCACCGTTTTTTTGATAAGCTAACAAAGTTTGGGGATGCAAAGCTGAAGCAATATCCCAGCTTGAATAGTAGCCATCGGCTGATTTGAAGTAAACATACTGAACATTTGCCTTAGGCTGGGCAAGAGCAACAATTTCTCGCAGACGAATACCTCCCCATTGTACAATTGCCGCCCAACCCTCTACACAAACATGGCGAATAATCATGGAAGTTAGGGGCAAAAATTGAATTTCTGCTAAATTCAAGCTAAGAGGATTATTTACTTCACCATCAACAATTAAACGATATTTTGCCTGGTCAATAGTTGGAGTAGACCTGAAGCTATTAATTAACAAAGATTCTGCTTGAATCTCACGAGGAGAAAATTCTGGGACTGGCTTTTGTGAGTTAAAGAGGAAAGCTTCAACCTTCTGATTAAGTGGTTCAGAAACTTTGCCCACAACATCTTCAAATAGTGGTGTGCCACATCCACCCAGAAGAAAACCCATGCTAGAGAGTCCAGAAATTTTTAGAAATTCACGGCGTGATAATTCAGGACGATTTACAGAAATTAATTTCATAGAATTAGTCATTATTTATTCGTCATTAGTTTTCTTCCCCCACTCCCCCACTCTTCTTCTACGGTTAGTTTACCAAAACATTGATTCAGTTAACTCCTCACCTCCAGCCTTACGCCCTAACAAAAAGTGAGCCATGACAAATAAAATAAGTATTGGTACTGAAGAAAAGTGAACAATTCGCAGTGCTTGCCAACTGCCAAACATATCTACAATCCAAGGAAATTGAGCGGGTTTGTACATACCTATACCTGTTAATAAAGCTAGCAGCAAAATAGGAATAATGGCTGTATATAAAATGCGATGCCAAGCATAAATTAGGCGTTTGGAATTTTTACTTTTTTGCAATGCTTTGAGGTCATTAACACCCACAAACCGATGTCGCCAGCGCCGACTGATGAAAATATAAATTCCATACCACATAAGATTAAGCGAAAATAGCCACATAGCCGCAAAGTGCCAGTGTCTACCTCCGGCGAGCCAACCACCTAAAGTAAATATAGGGGGAATGTGCCAACCTGCTCGTCCACCAAAAACGGGATTGGCGTTGTAAATTTGCAGTCCACTGGTCAGCATAATAAACAAACTAATAATGTTAATCCAGTGGAAAATTTTTGCTCCTATTGCTTGAGTTGGCAACTTACGAGTTGTATGCATAAAAGTCGAAGTTCTAGATAAGCGCGTTCACATCTAGCTTACATATATGGGTTGAGTAGGAGCGCAAGGAGCGATGAAAGCTGTAACTCCCATTGATTGGTGGCCAATTCTTCGATATACATAACTGCTGTACGATGAGGAAGATATCCTATAGCTCCTCAGCCGTCTAAGCCCCTGACGACAGTATAAACATGGAAAGTGTCTAATTTGTTAATATTTTTTTAACCCTTGTATCATTAGGTGAGAGATCACTCAGATTTATCACTCATTTGAATTGCAGCCAGAGAACACGTACACCGAGGGATGTAACCACTCTTTTGGTCGTCAACGCATTCATAAAGAAAAAATTGGCTACATTTCGTTCATCTACTGTCTAAAAATTTTGAAAAATTAGTATGTAACGTTACGATATTCTAAACTAGAGTACTTTTTTTAAAAAAAGCTATTACCTAATATGGTATCTATTTTCATAATTTAGAAGAATTGTCAATAGTACTTTGTAGCTTTTTTTTGAAAAGACTAACTGTCATCTTTAGTCAGGGGGCTACATTAGGGTTATCTTCATTACTTAAACTTTATTTAACAAAGAAAAATTATTTAGGGAATTCTTACACCGAAGTCGGACCCAATGACTGATGACTATAGATGAAGTTGTACTGCTACTAAAAGCAATCCTTCCAAACGCTTTAACCCCACTCCAAGAAATAGTGCTGCGCTCTTCATGGGATGGCAAGACTTATATCAGTATAGCGTATGAAGCCCACTACGGAGAAGAGAGAGTCAGAAAAGTAGCATCTCATTTATGGCAATTGCTGAGTGAAGTTTGGCAAGAACCTATTAATAAATCTAACTTTCGTCAAACTTTAGAATCTCGCTGCCTAAATAGAGCGCAACAGCAGTTAATTCAGGAATTCAACCGTACAGCCATCGCCATATCCCTAGAATTTCCTAGTGGTCCGGTATCCCTTAATTCTAGATTTTATATCCCTCGTCCACCAATTGAGGAACTTGCTTACGCAGAAATAGCAGAACCTGGGAGTGTCATCTGCATTAAAGCTCCCAAAAAGATGGGTAAGAGTTCCCTCATTTTACGAATTCTTGTTCACGCAGCAAATCTTGAATACAGCACTGTCAGTTTGGACTTTCAGGAAGCAGATAAAGCAGTCTTTGCCAATATCGATAAATTTTTGCGCTGGTTCTGCGCCAATGTCACTCGGAAGTTAAGGCTAGAAGTAAAACTTAGTGATTATTGGGATGAGGAAATTGGCAGTAAAGTCAGCTGCTCTTTGTATTTCCAAGAGTATATACTATCTACTCTCGAAAATCCCCTTGTCCTGGTCTTAAACGGGGTAGATTGGGTCTTTGAGTATCCAGAAATTGCCAACGAGTTTCTACCACTGCTACGCTTTTGGTACGAGCAAGCCAAAGGGGTAGAGATTTGGCAAAAACTTCGTTTTGTCCTCGCTTATTCAGCGGAAATTTTTGTTCTCCCGAGATTGACTCAATCACCTTTGAATATCGGGTTACCACTAAAGTTACCGCCGTTTACAAAAGAGCAGGTGCAAGATTTAGCACAACGTCATGGACTAGATTGGACAAATGGTTCCGAAGTTGAAAAATTGATGGCAATGGTAGGGGGACATCCTTACTTAGTTCGACTGGCTTTGTATCACCTCATGGGTCAGGGGGGGTTACAACGGGATCTGGAGCAGTTGTTGCAACAAGCACCAACAAAAGCAGGGATTTACAATGAGTATTTAAGGCAGTATATGCTAGCACTGCGAGAGCAGCCAGAATTGGAAGCTGCTTTTGGTGAGGTGATTTCTGCTACAAATCCTCTGAAATTAGAGCCAGTGGTTGCATATAAATTACAGAGTATGGGATTAGTTAACTTGCAAGGTGATTACTGTTATCCCACATATGAATTATATCGTCTCTACTTTAGAGAGCAGCTTAAAGTAACAGAGGATTGGAACAATTCTGTTGTGAATCAGTTGGAAAAAGAGAACCAGCAATTACAAGTTCTCTCTGCTGTGGATGAACTGACTCAACTCATCAGTCGCCGCACCTTTCACACCTACTTGCAAATAAAGTGGAAAAAAGCCGCTCGCGAATGCACTCCCCTGTCACTGATTTTGTGCGAAATTGACTTTTTTAAAATTTATAAAAAGAACTACGGAAATACAGCAGGAGATGATTGTTTACGACAAATTGCTAATGTTGTTTATAATTGCGTGAAGCGTCTGAGCAGCTTCTCACAACCTAGCACTGTTAAGAGTACTTCATATGCCAGTTATGAACGTAGTTCTGTATTAGTAGCTCGTTATGATGGTGAAGAATTTGCCATTCTCGCTCAAACAGATGCTATGACTGCTATATCTATCGCTGAAAAAATCCGCGAGCAAGTCAAAGCTTTGAAGATTGCTTACGAATATCCTGGCGTCGGTGGTCTTCCAGCTAATGTTTTAACTGTGAGTTTGGGTGTTGCTAGCATGATTCCAGAGTCGGAAACTGACCCTGGCGCTCTTATAAATGCTGCTGAAAAAGCTCTTACTCAAGCAAAACAAAAAGAACGCGATGGCGCAGAGCGCCCACCCCTTGAGGGGTGAACGCTTTGTTATTAATTGTTATTAAATATGGAGACGAGCAAGCGAATTGTGAGTAGAAAATACCCATAACTTCAGTGAGGAGAATTCACTGCTCATTACTTACTGCTGCTCAATTTGTCTCGTAGTTCTGCCCAGTGGACGCCTGCAAGACTAGGTAAAACAACGTGAGCCGCTCCCACTCGTTCAGTAGGACCAAGTCCTACAGCCCACATTCCAGCCGCGAGAGCAGCTTCAATGCCTGCTGCTGCATCTTCTACAACGATACATTGCTCAGGTTCGAGTCCTAGCTGGTCGGCAGCATAGAGAAACAGATCTGGTGCTGGCTTTGGACGCTGCACACTGTAACCGTCTGCAATTATATCAATGCGATCGCTAATACCCAGTTTCTCTATCACCGTTCGAGCATTTTTACTTGCAGAGCCAAGAGCTATCTTAATACCAGCTTGCCTCAACTCATCCAACAACACAATTGTCCCCGGCAATAAATCCGCTGGTGTCATTGTCTGGATATATTCCACATAGTAGCGGTTCTTGCGGTCCATCATCTCTTGGAATTGTGCTTCTGAGTATTTTTTGCTACCAACTATCTTGAGCAGCGACTCCCGGCGAGACACACCCCGCAGAGCTTCGTTTGCTTGACGAGTAAAGGGCAGTCCCTCTTCATCTGCCAGCTTTTGCCAGCCTAAGTAGTGGTATTCTGCTGTATCTGTGAGAACACCATCCAAATCGAAGATAACTCCCCGGATATTGAGAGGCGCCAGGTGATCTTGCCCTGGACGCAGGTCAAACTCGTGCCACTCGCCACGCCAGTGAAGTTTAAACTGCAAACGTTTCCACCCCGGAGGCAGTTGTGGCGTTGCTGTTGGTCTATCTTCTGCAAGTTGGACACCACCAAAACCTAGAATTACTGCTTGCCAAACACCACCAGCACTAGCCCCATGAATCCCATCCTCAGCGTTGCCACGAACATCTTCTATATCTACCAATGCGGCTTGCATAAACCGTTCGTAAGCCTCTGTTGATTTGCCCAAATCTGAGGCTAAGATGGCGTGAATCGCAGGTCCAAGAGATGAGCCATAAGTAATGTCCGTACGAGGTGCATAGTAGTCCCAGTTTTTCTGCAGCATTTCTTGGGTGTAGGGAAATTCCTGTGATTGCCGCATTAAATAGAGAAGCATCAACACATCTGGCTGTTTAAGCACCTGCCGCTTGTTCCCTGCTTCAATACCTATAATGGCTTGAATTGAGCGCGTACGTGGTTCATAGTCAGCCAAGTTGATATCTTCTAATTGGAAAAATCCCTCGGACTGCTCAATAAGTCCTGTCGATGGGTCGTAGGGAATCCATATATTATTGATGATGTCTTGCCAACGAGAAATCCGTCCTGAGGTGAGTTGCAGTTGCCGCTCTAGTGTACTAGCTCGGTCGGGGTAAATGTTACGCAGCCAGTCATAGACTAAGAGCGCTTTCTGTAAGTGCCATTGCACCAGGCGGTTCGTGAAGGCGTTGTTGTCTGCAAACTCGTGGTACTCATCTGCTCCAATCACACCGCGAATTTCATACCGTTCGTCCTTGGTGTCATACTCAACACGACTCCCCCAGAAGACAGCGGTATCTAGAATAATTTCCGCGCCGCAGTCCCGCATCCACTCGTCGTCGCCACTTGCTTGCCAATAGTACCAGACGGCGTAAGTGATATCAGCACTAATGTGGATTTCGCGATCGCGACACCAAATCCGGATGTCTTCTCCGTAAAAATCATTAGGAGGCAACCAACGCGGTGTTACTTCATCACCCGTATCCGCGCTTTCCCAAGCATACATTGCCCCCTTATACCCGTAATGTAATGCCTTGCGTCTCGCACCATTTAACGTATGGTAGCGGTAACTGAGCAAGTTGCGAGCAAGTTTTGGTTGAGTGTAAATGAAAAAGGGCAGGATAAAAATTTCGGTATCCCAAAATATATGACCGCGATAGCCAAAACCTGAAAGCGTTTTCGCTGGGATACTCACTTTATCATCATACTGTGGGGCGCTGATGAGCAATTGAAAGATACTGTAACGGACGGCAAGTTGTGCCTTCGTATCTCCCTCAATTATAATGTCGCTTTTGTGCCACGCTTCATCCCATGCTTGTTCATGGGCATCTATGAGCGCCGAATAAGCAGGCAGTTGAACAAGTTTATCACAAGCTGCTTGCAAAGCATTCTCCACCTCTCGCGATGTAAAAACTGTCACCAGCTTATCCACCGTTATGGTCTGTCCTGAAGAAGCTTGGAATGTGCTGGTCAAAGTCGGATAGCCTGGTGGACTGGTGACTTGTATCGCGGCGTCAGTTCCCGATACTGTCATTCCAGCAGCCATGCCCAAACTAATGCGGGTGTTGCGAGTCCGCAGGTGTAGCCAAGTTCCTTGGTCGGTCTTGCCCTGGTCTATCCATTCCCAGTGGTTGAAACCTTGATTTTCGGGATAGCCGTTGATGCTACCCTGAACTTCAATCAAAACGTCACAATCTACAGGCGTTAACTGACAGCGCAACCCCAACACATGCTCATCCGCTCGACTCGCGAAACGTTCAAAGTAGAGGTCTATGGTCTTACCGCCTGGACTGCGCCAGCGTATCTTACGGCTCACAATACCACGACGGAGGTCAAGCTGCCGCTCATAGCTCAATATCTCGCCGCGTTCGGTGCGGAAGCGATCGCCATCGACACTCACAACCAATGGCAACCAGTCAGGACAGTTGGCAAGTTCTGTGTAGACAAGAGGAACATTATCATAGACCCCGTGAATGAAGGTCGCTGGCAATGCATGAGTAAAACCTTCCTCAAAACTACCCCGCGTTCCCAGATAACCGTTGCCAATTGTGAAAACAGTTTCTCTGTGGTGAGTCTTGTTGGGGTTTAGCTGAGTTTCGATGAGTGTCCAATCTGTATAAATAAAGTGGTGGGAATAATCTGTTTTATCCATAACAAACCAGGGTTTTTGAGATGAAACCGTTACCTTTGCATATGTTGTTCCAAAATTTTTTCAGCCCTAGGTTTGTAGAGCAGATGGAATAAAGTTTCCAGGTAGCGAGATCTAGCTTCGCCGCTTTCTTGATTGACAAAGTTCCAAAAGCTATAGATTTTAGAGAGCAATAACAACTGCTTGGTATGTAACTGCCAGTTATATTTGTTACGGATGTGCTGAATTGCCCACTCTGATATTTTATCCCAGTGTTCTAGATAAGCATTGCACTGGTCAACAAAGTTCAATATCGTTTTGGCTGTTCCTTCTAGGTCTGTTGGATTAAGATGAAAACCATTTTCTCCATCTTCGATAATTTCTAAGGAACCGCCAAATTGAGTGGCGAAAGTTGGCAACCCGGAACTCATAGCTTCGAGAATGGTTCGTCCGAAGGCATCAAAGCGGGCAAAATGGACGAAAATTCCGGCAAAATCCGCAATAACACGGTATGCTTCCCCAAGGTCAGCAATGGGCAGCTGTATTCCCACCCAACGGATGTGACCGTGAAGATTATACTCGTTGATAATGTTGTGGAGTCTTTCGATTTCTCCTGCTTCTTCTGAATTTATGGCTTGGTGTGGATGCAGCTTATCAGTCACAATAATTAAGTTGCAACGCTCCTGCAATTCCTGACTTTTGCCAAAGCATTCGGCCAAGCCGGCAAGGTTATCGATAGGAGTGATGGCACCAACCGCGAAGATGGGTCGCTTGCTTTGGTTATCCAAGTGTCCGAGAATTTGGGGGTCTTCGCGGGTAAAAAGTAGGTCTTGGACTCTTTTGCTAACAGAAATATCTCGGTCTTGTATTTGGTTATAGGGGAAGAAGATATTTTCATTGACCCCTGGCGGTATCTTGTTGAACTTAGGACTAAACAGGTCAATCCCATCGACCACATGATACAGCTCGGGCATAGTAAAACATTTGTAAGACTCATACTGACCCAGTGTGTCGGGTGTCCCCACAATTTCCTGGTAGGTGGATGTGATGATGAAGTCTGCTGCATTCATCCCGATGATATCAGCAGTGTATTGTGCGCTAAAGTGGTATTTATCCTCTAAATCATGCCAGTACAAGTTACTGAACAGGTGTTTGGGCTTTTCTAAAGAGTGAGCTATGTTGCACTGAGTGACTTTCAGACGGCGCGCCAGCAGAAAGGCAACTAAGTTACCATCGCTGTAGTTGCCAATGATCAGATCCGGACTCCCCTGAAACTGTGCAAGGAGTTCTTTTTCTGCATCCAGGGCAAATGTTTCTAAATACGGCCAAATCTCATATTTAGAAATCCAGTTTTGAGTCACATTAGGATTGAACTCAGCAAAAGGAACGCGCAAAATCCAGGCATTTTCTGTTCCGTCAACTTTTTCCAAGCGTAGGTTGCAGAGTGTTCCTTCACAATTGGGTATGAGGCGAGTCAGAATGATGACTTGGGGTTGGATACCCAGTAGGTCTAGTCCAGCAAGTTTGATTTCTTCTTGCAGTTTATTTTCTAAGTGACGAGCTTGCTCAAGAACGTAGATGACTTGACCTGTTGTTTCTGGTCTTCCCAGCACACCTTCTTGGGAAACCCAGCCGTGTATGGAAACGAGGACAACGCGAAAGACTGTCGGAACACGGGAGACAAAGGCTTCTATGATGGCTGGTTCTGGAGTGTCAATCAGTCGCTTAAGGAGTTCTAAGGTTTCACGAACCCGCGATGCGGTGTTACCCCAACCAGGTTCAAAGCCAAGTTCTTGCAGGTCAAAGCGAAATTTTTCGTAGGGTTCGTTATGAGGACGTTCGCTGAGGAAACTTAGGGCTTGCTTCACTTGTTTGGCGAGCTGGGAACCTGAGAGAATGCGAGCATTGATGAGCAAGGGGATGTCATCGTAAGAACGTCGGTGAAGAACGTCAAACAAGACCTCTAACCAGTATTCTGGGTCTGTCAAGACTTGGCTGCACAGGTAACGGTTGAGGAAGCCTAGACCCTGACCAATGTTTCTCGGGTCGCTAATTCTGGGGTATCCGTGGTAAAATTGGCTGAAGTCAATTTCTAAGATTTGGGGTTGAGAGCGGTTAACTAGGCGATCGCCCACATCTAGTAAAGCCTTTGAAGTCATTTGCTCGAAGCTTGTCATATTTGCTCCCAGCCGCCAAACTTCTTGGCTACCAATCCTTGGTCGGACAAGGAACCAGGTACTTTCCTCCTCCGAAATCATTTCATGGGTGTAGTGTATTAGTTTTCCTAGAGAGGAAGAGTGGAAGAAGTAGGCTGGCTTTTGCGAATGCTGACAGTAGTCGGCAAAAGCTTGCTGAATTTCATTCCTCAGGAAGTACCTTTTACCTGAGGCACTCAGAGCATTGACCAAATGACGCAGAGCAGTTTTCTCATCACTCTTTAAGACAGTTTGAACCAGTTCATGCATGGCAAACCTCTGAACATTAGCTAGACCAAGACCTCATTCTTCTCCACGTAACCTGAAAATAACTCTGGTTCCCGTATCAACGTTTCTAAAAGAGGGTTATTTATCCCCTACGTTAGCGCATATCTCAGTTAAGAGAGCAGCTTCTACAGAAAGGTTTTAGGTATCTGTTTGAAATCTAAAACTATTTAGGAGTTAGTAGCCTTTTATTTTACTCTTAAAAGCGATGTAATATATATTACTTTTTTTTATGGTTGCTTATTTGCTGCCTGTAACGCATTCAAACTACATTTTTTCTGATTAAAGTTGTTCTTAGCCAATAATCATTAGTCGTTTATCTTGGTCATGTTAGTCGTTTTTCATGACAAAGATAAACGACTAATTATGAGATGCTCCTCTACCGTTTGGCTCAAGACAAAAGTCGAATTTTCATCTAAGACTAAAAACAACAACGTTTTACTAAATTAACCATGATTATCTTTTTTCGGTAACTATCCTAATATGAAAACTCTTTGCTATACTCCTAATAGGTATTAATTCCTTTGTCTTAATTAAGATAAATGCAGAAATATTTCTGTGTTATCTTGAAGCTCCTTAGTTAGAACCTTTTTTTTCTAACTTCTGAATTCAAAATCGTAAAACCATTTCGTAAGGAGAAAGGTGAAATGGAGGCTTCTGGTAGTAGTAGTAGCCAAACTACTATTGAGGAATCCATCGTGTCTGACGAAGACCCAGACCAGAGTTCCTGCCGTGGACAGTTGACGAATTCTGTGATGAATCTGCCCCTACTGGCTCTCATATAGAGTTATGCGGTTCATCTCTGGTCGGCACTGGGCACAGCGACTGCAAAAAAAGGAGATGAACGATGCAAAGTTTAATTTCAACTGCATAATTTATAGTTCCCAGTTCCTGAACTTTTGAGAAGATGTCAAGGAGTTGGGTTATCGTCTTTGTCATCGATTTTTCCTATCACAACAGTCATGCATGAATTAGGCTGATCTCTGATTTTTTATTTAAAAAATCAGCATATTTCATCATGCAAAGTGGTGAAAACATGTAATTCAAGCATGACAAATTGAACAAATCAGTATCCAGCAAATAGTAGATTTCTTGCAAAAGTCAATTATCTTTAAAAATAAACCATAGATGTAGGCGTAAGTCGTGCCGTAGGCTACACGAGATTTACACAGATAATTCATCAGTGTGCATCGGTACGGCAGTTGCTACAACGGGGGGAACCCCCCGTGCCTCCTGCGGAGGAGCTTTGCTAACGCGTAGCGTGCGCTTTGCGCTCAGTTTGCCCGGAGGGAAACCCTCCTTGCAACTTCTCTCCGCAACGCACTGCCTCGTCCATCAGTGGTTTTATAAAAAAATATACTTTTGCAAGAGTTCTAGTGAATAATTATTAGTCTTGCGTCTTCTTACTGATAACTGTTCACTGTACAAAACTTGATTCGTAAAACTGTATTCCCACAAGAAATTTCATACCGTAATAGACGTGAAGCTATGCAAGTTTCGTTACCATCGCTGTTTAAACTACGCCAGGAGAAACCTCAGCCCCTACGACCATCAATGCCTGTGGTGCAAGAAGCAAACACCGAATTAGGGAAATTACTGGTATTCCTCAATACTAGCCGTAAGGGATTGACCGAAGCAGAAGCTTGCCATCGGCTCAAGCAGTATGGCTGCAATGAAGTGACCTATGGAAAACCTGCGAAGTGGTATTTCCTACTGCTAAATTCTTTTAATAACTCTCTCATCTATATCTTCATGGGGTTGGCGATTGTCTCCTACCTGACCAAAAACATGGAGATAACGATTGTGCTGATGCTCCTGGTGATGGTGAGGGGATTACTGTGCTTTGTGCAGGAGTATTATTCTATACAAACAGAGGAAAAACTCAAGGCAATGGTGAGTGTGACTGCTACTGTTAGCCGCTTGGACAAACGCTTTAATCGCGAACGGCGTAAAGAAATTCCCATCAAGGACTTGGTGCCAGGGGATATTGTTCACTTATCAGCTGGAGACATGATACCAGCTGATGTACGACTACTGTTTACCAAGGATTTGTTTGTCAGCCAAGCAGTTCTCCTTCAAGAAGCCCTTTCCCTTAAGAAACACAACACTTTGGGCAGTGTGGTTGAGAAGATGGCAATTAGTCACAGTCGCAACAGCAGAGATCCGTTGGACACGTCCACAGTTGGCTTTATGGGAACAAGCGTAGTCAGTGGCACAGCAATAGCAGTCATAGTTGCAACCGGCAAGCGCACCTGCTTGGGTTGGCTGGCAAAGAATATGGCTAGCAAACAGGCGTTGACTAGTTTTGGAAAAGGGGTTAACGGTTGGAACTGGAGACTGATTGGCTTGATAGCGGTTATGGTGTCAGTTGTGTTCCTGCTCAATGGCATTGGTAAGGGGAACTGGGCGATCGCCACTTTCTTAACTCCACAAATATTGCACATGATTGTCACGGTGAACCTAGCACAGAAAGCCTTAGCGATGGCAAAGCAGAAGGTCATCATCAAGCGCCTGAGTGCCATTCAAAACTTGGGTGCGATGAATATACTTTGTACCGATAAGACAGGCATACTGACCCAAGGCAAAATTACTTTGGAGCGATATACCGATATTCATGGTCAAGAAAACGAGGAACCCCTCAAGTACGGCTATCTCAATACTTACTACCAGACGGGTTTGAAGAACCTGCTAGATGTCGCTTTACTAAAGCACGTAGAACAGAAAACCACCTTAAAACCCGCAGAGGAATACTGCAAAGTGGATGAAGTGCCCTTTGACTTTGTTCGTCATCGGATGTCAGTGGTCTTGAAATACCAACAGCAGCACATATTGATTTGCAAGGGAGCAGTGGAAGAAATTGCTCGCCTCTGCACTCACGCCAAATTCAATGGGCAGGTTGTTCCCATGAGCGAGTCCTTGAATCAAGAAGTATTGCAAGTGACACGGAGACTAAATGAAGAAGGGCTGCGCGTGATTGCTGTTGCTTACAAGGAGGTTTCTCCACCCAAAGATAAGTATGAAATTAAAGATGAAAGCAACCTCATACTGGTGGGTTATCTAGCCTTCTTCGACCCACCTAACGATAGTGCTGCAGAGGCACTTGCTACCTTTCAAGAGCATGGGGTTAGTGTTAAGGTGATCACAGGCAACAACGATATTGTCACTCGTAAAATCTGCAAACAAGTAGGACTCTACGTTCACCATAGCGTCCTGGGTAGTGAGGTGGAACGCATGAGTGATGAAGAACTGGCAGACATCGTGGACACCACCACAGTGTTTGCCAAAATGTCGCCTATGCAAAAAGCCCGGGTTATCGGTATCCTAAAGCGCAAAGGTCATATAGTTGGCTACATAGGCGATAGCATTAACGATGCTGTATCGCTACGAAATGCCAATATTGCTATTTCCGTCGATACCGGTGTAGATATTGCCAGAGAGTCATCAGACATTATCCTACTGGAAAAAAGCCTAAAGGTTTTGGAAAAGGGTGTCATTGAAGGTCGTCGAATTTTCGGCAGGCGATATTACTCTTGGCGAGACTCATTCCTAGGAAGCGTAGAATAATTGGTTTAGAAGATTGGAATCAAGTGCTATTTCAATGACAAAATCTCAAACTCAAACTCCAAATTGTGACTGTTGAGAAAATTGTGAGTGAAATGATCCACCACATTTGTATTACTTAATTCCAAATTGTAAAAATCCACGGTTTCATGCTCAAAATAGGGTCCAGCGTGCCAAGTTCCTACCTCCAACTTGATAAAGCAATTTCCTGGAATGCGGAAAGCAGCAATGTCTTCTAGAGATGGTTCATCTATATTATTATTAGGAGGACAAACGGCAATCAACCAGTCCTTCCCTTCCAATGAACCCAAACATTGAGTGCATTGCACATGGCGAGTGATGGTGTGAAATTTCCGCCCTCTGCGGTGCAGCTGCATGATATAAAAGCGGGGAATACCTTTGTCAAGTACGAGTTGAGCATCTTCTGCATCAAACGATGTGCCGTCTAACTGAGCAAAAATCACCTGTCCGTATCGACGGAAATTTTCCGGAGTTATCCATTCAGCCCGCAATTGTTGAACCGTCTTTGATATAGCCATATCGACTCCGCTTGCACCCTCATTATTTTACCTCTGTTCTATCTCCTGTTTAGAAGCGGTTACCCAGAGGTCTGCAAAAGGGACTCACTGCAATTGTTCCAGTTCCTTGGGAATGAGAGACTTGGGAATGATGGAAGCTTGTTTTTCTGGATTTGAAGGTTTTGTATACCACCAAGCCCAGGCAATTAAAACCGCCTGAAAAGGAAGTCTTACAGCTTGTAACCAGGGCGAATTTGGTATATGTTCAATCTGAATGTTATTAACGGCCATGTTGATATTGGCTGGAAAAACAGCGATAAAAAGAGCAATTAGTCCCCAAGCAGTAGCTTGACTTAGAGGTGGGACTAATAACCCAATACCACCCAAAATCTCATAAAAGCCACTCAGATAAACTAATTGTAGAGGGTAGGGCAGTTGCGGCGGCACAATTTTGACATATTGGTCTGGAGACGTAAAGTGCGTTACTCCGGCGACAATCATACATACAGCAAGGATGACACGAAAGATTTCCTTGATATTGTTCATCTGTTCCCTTTGACTGTTTAGTTGCGTCCACTCCTTCAGTTTGTTTGCCTGATGTTACTCTGTCTTCAGTCGAGAGTGGGAAGATGGGAGGATAAGGAGACTGCATTAAAAAAGCAACAGTTTGACCCCTCCCACGCCTTAACTTGTCACGCATCGGTTAAGCTTTAACCCACGTTCCGGTTAGTGTCACGAAGTTTTCGCAACTGGCAAAGGACAATTTTAGAACGCCGTTATAGCAGCGATTCCACTATCCTCAGCCGTTTATTGCCGTCTGCGCTTCAGCAATGAACCTCCACCTAAAGCACCAACGACCAAGAAAGTCAGTGTAGAAGAAGGTTCAGGAACGGAAGTGGTTTTAACTTCGATAATACCCCTCAAAACATTCTGACCATTTAGGTCGTTCCAACCTCCGGCTGTATGTTGGTTCATCGCAGTATAGTCTTCACTACCATCATAATTATTTGGCTCACTTAGAACCCAATTTTTAAATATGACAGGTTCCTCACTAATCCATTCAAATACACCTTCTTCATCTTGATCAGTAAACCCAATCCAGAAAGATTCAGTAGTGCCGAACGCACTCAGAAGAAAATTATGCTCATTAATATCGTTGACAGTAACCAGGCTTCCTCCAGCAGCTTGTGCTTGTGCTTGAGCATTAGTCCATGTAGTTGTGGTAGTTAAAGAATATGTACTGCCATTGAAGGTGACTGCTTGTGCTATATCGGCTGTTACCAGGGTAATAAGCGCTACTCCTCCACCGACCACAGAACCGATAATATTTGCTAATTTCATAGAATTCATTCTTTGTTTAAGGCTGATGCATTTCACACCAGTTATTGATATATCCAAACTACGCGGTAAGAAAATTGGAGTGGTGAAGTTCAAGTGAAATATACTTTATGTTCCGTAAGTTTAGCAGCAATTTTTGATGAGGTTATGGTAATGAGTGATCGGATTGCGGTGATGTACACAGGTGAGTTTGTAGGTATTTTGGATGCAAGGACAGCATCCAGCGTGTGCCGGGAATTGAACCAATTGTCATTCGTGGTCTTGTGAATATTCCCCTAATCGGGCCTTTGCTATTCCATCAGGAGATTGTCGTATATTTACTGATGATTTTAGTTTTTCTAAGCACCTATAGTTTGTTTAAACCAGCCTTGGTCTTACCTTACGATCTGTAGGAGAATATCCCAAAGCTACTAACACGGCTGGGGTTCGGGTGTAACAGGTGCGTTACCTTGCTGTCGTCATCAGTGGTTGTCTAGCTGCGTTGGGAGGTGCTTATTTAACTTTGGAGCAGATAAAATACTTTGCCGAGGGGATGAGTGCGGGGAAAGGTTTTATTGCCATAGCAGCCTTAATTTTTGGTAAGTGGTATCCTTTAGAAACTGGGTTGGCTTGCTTGCTGTTTGGTGCTAATATCCCTTATCAATTTTTGATTATGCGACCCTATTTAACAGCTATGCTTGCCCTTGTTGGTATTAGGTGGTCAGTCTACACCTCCAGCAGCTTTGGGAGTCCTCTACTTGCAAGACAACCCACGAGACTAAAGCTCTATCGAATTTAACCAAAGCTAAATTTTTTCAACTGACACTTGACGAAATCCTTATCTAACATAATGATATTTGCTTGATGTTGCCACTAGCTCATCGTGTTCTTCCCTAAATATCAGCGCAGAGACACTTTGCCTAGTGAGTCACAGACGAGTCAATCCATCTCAAGCCGCTAACAGCCGCTTAGAGGAAGCCTCGTACATCTTGCTAACATGATGCTTCCCTAAAAACAAGTTTTTTAGTGACGACGGTTTTGATGTATGTGGTCTCTCTTTAAAGGCAACGAGTTATCTATGTATAGGCAGCCATTGGTTTTAGTTGTAGAACAAGATTTACACTATTTAGAACTTCTCAATTCTCACTTTAAGTTACTAAAATTATCGTGTATTTGTGCCAAACAAGGAATCAAGGCTTTGATTTTGTCGCAAACCCACCAACCAGATTTAATTCTGCTAGATATTGCACTACCTGATTTAAATGGTTTACAAGTTATTCATTACTTGAAGCGAAACCCAGAGACAACGATGATTCCAATTATTGGAGTGACAGTTTTAACAAGCGAACAAGACGGGGATTCCATTCTTCTAGCAGGAGCTGATGATTGCATTACCAAACCATATAATTTTCCTCAATTAGAAGCAGCTATCCACTGCCATCTTAATCGGGTACACTCTTACAATTAGCCTTAGGAATACTTTCACAATTGCGAACCTCTGGCAATGCTTCTAAAAAAATAATAATACCAGTGCGACCTGTTGTTAAACTTGTATTTATCAATAGGTCTACCACTATTTTTTTTATGACTCCCTCAATCAAATCTTTGAGTTGTGGGGCAATTATTTTGTTTAAATCTAATCGCACTTGTTCAGCCAAACTCTTATAACCTTCTGTTATGAGAGTTTGCTCAGGACGGGTCACAGAATTTTCTATAGAGATTGCCAATTCTTTATCAAAAAATTGGCAAATGATTTTTCCTGTTTGATGCCCAAGTTGATTCCTATACAAGGAGCGGATACGATTTGTTATTTCTCTTTCTAGTTGTCCAATTGTAGGTTTAGACATTTTCATGGATTGCCTAAAAATATTATCTTTGGAGTAGAATAGAAATGGTTGACACACAAAATAATAATTTATTAGCTAGTTACTTATCATAATAACTAATTTTACTCTTGCTATTATCTATAACAAGCATCAAAAGCTATATGTTTCATAAATAAATCTGATTCACATAATCATTTTTTTAGTTCCGAATCCAATAGGGTACTGATGTCATTAATCACATCAGTTAATAAAGAATTAGTTCGCATACTATATTTTTTTAGAAGCTTTTAGCTATTGCCTGTGTTATACCAACAAAAGTTGTTTAATTAATTATTTGACAATGATAATAAATTTCAAAATTGGCTAGGTGTTTATCTAGGGCGTATATTAAAATAACAAGAAAGTATGTATTTCCGCTAACTTTAAAATAACAGGTCTTGTTCAAAAGCAAGAATTTATCAACCAACAAAGGTCGCTTGTTAATTTTAAAATTAAGCCAAATCTTGGTCAATGTAATCGAGCAATACTTCTTGAATTGCTTGTTGCAACTCATCAAGGTTCACTGATTTGACTAAGTATTGAATTGCCCCCAAGCTGCGAGCGCGTCGCTCGTCTGCTTTAAAAGCAAACGCAGAAACGGCAATCACAGGGATGTGCCGCCAGTTTGACTGTTGCTTTTGTTCAAGTAGGGTGTAGCCATCGATGTCTGGTAACTTCAAATCCAGCAAAATCAGATGCGGGTGGAAGTCAGCTAAAGCCTGAAAAAACCAGAGCCATTAGCTAAATCGAGAACCTGGTATCCACAATAAATGAGATAATCGTCAAACATTAGCCGATTCGTATAGCTATCCTCAACCAGCAATATTCGCGCTGCAGCAACCGATATTTTTATGCTTTTCCTCTTGTCAGCTATTGGACTTTCTTGAACATTAAGCATGAGTTGATCAACCTTGAGTCGCCTTAAAAGCGTCCTAGCAACTGTTCTTACTTAATGCGTTACTTAAAGTGTGGCTTTTGCCTATCTGCGCTCTGCAAAATTGGGCAGCACTGCCATAGCAATGCTGTTTGAGTTGTAATATGTTCGTGGCAATCGTCTTTTTTAGCCTCTGTTATTGATCGCCTTGTCTATACTCGCATTGTGAACAATTGGGAAGCACAAGATGAGCCGGAGCATTTAAGGACGATCCGCCCATCTGAAGACCCCCCTAGCAAAGGTTTCTATGGTTCCCGTGTTTTTGCCTTCACTGATGACTTAGATGTTACCAATCGCTTATTCCACAACCTTTTGGATGCCGAAGGTCGAGACAGTTGGGGTCGTCCCTTACCACGGCGACAGCCATTAGCGGCTTTGCGATCGCCGCTAATGGTAGAGAAAGGCTGATTGCTGGTCAATCCTGGCTGCTGTGCCAAGAAATCGGTCACGGTTTGCAACTTCCTTTGAATATTGGGCGCACCAGTTCCCAAGATACCGGAGTTACCCCAAATGCAGACGTGATTGTTGCTACTGCATCCCTGGAAGTGGGATTTAACGATCCAGAAGTTGGAGATGTCATCCAGCACAAAGCACCGCGAGATATGGCCTCATTTCTGCAAAGGAAAGGACGGGCGGGACGACGCAGAACCATGCGACCTTGGACGGTGGTGGTGCTTTCTGATTATGGACGGGACAGAATCGCCTATCAAGGCTATGATATTTTGTTTAACCCAGTTTTAGAAAAGCGATCGCATCTCATGCTAACATCCGCTTCGACAATGGCCAGGAACTTGATACGACAATTCGCTTCACCCAGAGACAAGATGGTAGTCCAGCAGCTGTGGGATTTACCCAATCTGTTGACGGTCTAGTATTTCGCTTTAAAAAAATGTGCTCAACGCCTTACGGCATCACAGGTTTGGGCAGTGATACCTAATGCAAGTGCTTCGTTCTTAGCTTTGTGCTCAACGCCTTACGGCATCACAGGTTTGGGCAGTGTTTTGACCAAGACTGAATCCGTTGATAACAACTGTGCTCAACGCCTTACGGCATCACAGGTTTGGGCAGTAATCAAATTAGCTGAAGACGGGTACGTAGTTACGTGCTCAACGCCTTACGGCATCACAGGTTTGGGCAGTCGGCTATTTGTTTCATGGCTTTTTGAAAAGCAACCGTGCTCAACGCCTTACGGCATCACAGGTTTGGGCAGTCTCTGCTCAAAGGACAGCGATTGCTTACGTAGGCTTTGTGCTCAACGCCTTACGGCATCACAGGTTTGGGCAGCTCTGTCGTAAAGGTTACGTTGTTGCCAGAAAAATGTGCTCAACGCCTTACGGCATCACAGGTTTGGGCAGAGTTATTTCATCTCCGTGCTCATCCCAATGAGAAGGTGCTCAACGCCTTACGGCATCACAGGTTTGGGCAGCATAAGCTGTCAAAGCTTGCTGAGCATTAGCAGAGTGCTCAACGCCTTACGGCATCACAGGTTTGGGCAGTTATAGTCAATCTTTTCGTTAAGCTGACTAAAAAAGTGCTCAACGCCTTACGGCATCACAGGTTTGGGCAGTCATTAGCGCCATTGAGGGCAAGCAGGTAATGGTGTGCTCAACGCCTTACGGCATCACAGGTTTGGGCAGGTGAGTTGCTCACCGATGATGCTGATTTTGGATTGGTGCTCAACGCCTTACGGCATCACAGGTTTGGGCAGTTTGCGACCGAGTTGAGCGCTGGAAGAAAGAAAGAAAGTGCTCAACGCCTTACGGCATCACAGGTTTGGGCAGCAATTAAATCGTCATAAAGATATTTAAAACCTTGTCGTGCTCAACGCCTTACGGCATCACAGGTTTGGGCAGCAATGCGAGCACCACTGGCGCGCCGTGCATCGCCAGGTGCTCAACGCCTTACGGCATCACAGGTTTGGGCAGAATTGAATTGGGTGGTGCTTACAAATTGCCCGGAGAGTGCTCAACGCCTTACGGCATCACAGGTTTGGGCAGAGGGTACAGGAGTTAATGCCTATCTCGTTCCAAATGTGCTCAACGCCTTACGGCATCACAGGTTTGGGCAGAACCTTAGCGAGTTATCCTTGCTTCCAACTTCTCGTGCTCAACGCCTTACGGCATCACAGGTTTGGGCAGAAGCCGTTAGTGGTTTGCAAAAGCAAAAGGTCTTGTGCTCAACGCCTTACGGCATCACAGGTTTGGGCAGCATCAATGCTGAGGGCATACCCATTGCTAGATGCCGTGCTCAACGCCTTACGGCATCACAGGTTTGGGCAGGATTACATTTGAGCGCTGGCAGTCATTCGTCTTTGTGTGCTCAACGCCTTACGGCATCACAGGTTTGGGCAGCTTAAAACAATTATCGCTTAAAGAGTATTGCTCGTGTGCTCAACGCCTTACGGCATCACAGGTTTGGGCAGAAGTCGGGGAAGTCGTAAGGTTTAAGCTGAAAATTGTGCTCAACGCCTTACGGCATCACAGGTTTGGGCAGTTGCACACCATGAGAGACTTTCCGTAAAAAGAATGTGCTCAACGCCTTACGGCATCACAGGTTTGGGCAGCTACCAGAAGGTGAAGCTAAAGGTATGGACGATTAGTGCTCAACGCCTTACGGCATCACAGGTTTGGGCAGATCTGGATCTCCGGGATCGAGTTTTGATGTGTATGTGCTCAACGCCTTACGGCATCACAGGTTTGGGCAGTTCCGAGCATCTGTCCCCTATTGTCCAAATTTCTAAGTGCTCAACGCCTTACGGCATCACAGGTTTGGGCAGAATGAACAAGCGTGAAAAGCTGTATCTGATTAACGTGTGCTCAACGCCTTACGGCATCACAGGTTTGGGCAGTTACCAACTTTCCCCCCAGCTTCTGTTAACACTTCTTGTGCTCAACGCCTTACGGCATCACAGGTTTGGGCAGTCGCAATCGGAACTAGTTGGCTTCGCTGTCCGCCGTTGTGCTCAACGCCTTACGGCATCACAGGTTTGGGCAGGTGTACAAATTCGAGTAAGTTCATAATGCTCCTTTGTGCTCAACGCCTTACGGCATCACAGGTTTGGGCAGCGTCTGAAGCGACAGAGGACAATAGCGCCCAGTACTAGTGCTCAACGCCTTACGGCATCACAGGTTTGGGCAGTCCATTAAAGGATATACTGTTACCTTCTGTTAAGGTGCTCAACGCCTTACGGCATCACAGGTTTGGGCAGTAACTTCGTTAGTATAAGTAATAAGCAGATAAAAATGTGCTCAACGCCTTACGGCATCACAGGTTTGGGCAGACTGGTGCAAATTGCCAATCAGTACGGATGCACTATGTGCTCAACGCCTTACGGCATCACAGGTTTGGGCAGTCCGCTTGCTGAAACCCATATCAGATAACCACCCGGCTCTGATATTACAAGCACCTAGCTTTAGAAAGCAACAAAGTAGCTAAATTTTTACCCAAACTTTACCCTAAGGATAGCAGACAATTTTAAAAACCCTTGAATAGGCTAACTTTCAGGTCATTTAGAGAAAATGCAAGCACTGATCGTTAGTCTAAAAACCTCGAATAGCAAGCCCAATGGGAGTTTTGTTCTTGTGTTTTTCTGTGTTAAGACTTCACACTCACAGATCCTTGCATCAGACAATGCGGTATGCCTCCTCTGGAAATGACCAAGCACCCGGACGGTTATAAGCTGGTATACCAGCAACACACTGGTGCGATAGACGAATCAAAAGTAGAGTATCTTCTGGGGCTAATATCTTTTCTAGCTCCCAGCGTAATTTCTCTCGCGATCGCTGACTTAGCCAAGAGCGAAAAATAGAGTATTGTATTCGTTCGCCATAGCCTTGGAGTAGGTTGTAAGCTTTGCGCCAACGCTTTGAATCGCGAATATCATAACAAATGAGGTAGCAATTTTTATGTTCTGCCATTGTCGCACCTCATCGCAGCACCAGATGACCAAACAAACCACCCTCACCAGACCATTCTTTTTCTAACAATCGCACCTCCAACTCAAACAAACGGCGATAGGTAAGGGAATAACTAGTGACTGGATGTTTCCAACTCTCTTGTTTGCGGCGCTCGTACAGTTCAACAAACTTGCGCTTACCAGCTTCGCTCAACCAAACCTGCTCTCCACGAACTTCAAAATCTGCCTTGATATCCCATTGGTTGCGATTAACTGAAGCCATCACTGTCATGTCTACCAAAGGCACTCGAAATATTTCAATCAGATCCAATGCTAGTGGTGCAGCTTGTGAACGCGGCTGATGGTAAAAACCTAATGCAGGTTCCAGTCCTACTGTCAAGATGGCATTCATTACATCTTTAAGTAGTAAAGCATATCCAAAACTCAACAGCGTATTAAACCTATCTTTGGGTGGATTGCGGTTTCTCCCAGCAAAATGCATTCCTTCTGGCACTTCTTTAGAAATCAAACAAGGCAGGGCACTAAAATAAAGAGCAGCAAGGTTCCCCTCCAGTCCTAATAGGGATTCCAAAGATTTTGCTTGAGGAACTTGTTTGAGGACAACTTTCATTTGGGCGATTGCCGCCTTCAAACTCTCTGGTGTTTCAGCTTTGCCCCTAGTCCCTCGCATTAAGAACTTCCTCTGTCCCTGAGCGCGACAAACTACCAGTTTACGGGCTAACTCCAGACAGGTATCAGGGTTGCTAAGAGCAGTATACTGACGAATACGGCGTTGGATGCTACCCTGGCGGGTATCAAAACTACCGAGGTAACGTCCACCACCAGAAATAAAATGCACCCCAATTCCTTGATCAGCACAAAAGTGCAGTGCTTGGGTGGAGATTTGGGAGAAACTGTGCAACACCAGTTGTCCAACCTGACGAGCAGGAATGGTTTCTACAGGTTGATTGCGACGGGCAATTTTGATTTGTTCTCCTGTTCTGCCGACAGATGTCCCTGGTTCTAAAACATGAATCACTTGCCGTTCGTCGTCTTCAGGAAACAAGCGAATTGGTTGCCATTCCCGGTCATGGGCAAGTCTCGCTTCTTCAGGCAAGCAGACGGGAGCCAAGGAACAACGGGCGCACAATCGCTCATTATCAATCACTGGTGGTCGGTGAGTAGATTCTCTGAGAGTGCGTGCTTGCTGAATTGCTTCGCGAACCGCTGAGCGTCCTGCATCATCTAATGGTACATGAACTAAGACATTATCAGCGTGGTAGCGAATGCGACCTTCTTTGACTGTGATTCCCAAGGCTGATTCTAAGAGATAGGCATAAGCAAGGATTTGTAGCTTGTCGCTCTGCCAAGCAGATGGTTGCTTGTTCTCGTCTCGGTGAGCGCGACCGCGTTTGTGTTCGTAGGGAATTGTTTGTCCGTCACGGGTGCGGAGGGCATCAAGCCGACCGCGTAATCCTAGTTCTTCGCTTTCGAGAAAAAGTTCTTCCCACTCTTCGTCTTCTTGTTTTTCGAGTTCGGTGTGCAGTCTGCGTCCGGCAAAGACTGCGGCATCTTGGGTGTAAAGTTCTTCAACTTCTTCGAGGTAGAAGAGGCGGGGGCAGTAAGCGAGGGCGTGGAGTGCAGATACACGAATGGTTTCTGGTTTTGTAGAAAATTCAAGATATTTGAGAGTTTGCATATATGTCTGTAAGGTAATTGTGTTTTAGCGCCTTACGACATCAGAGGAAATGGAATTTTAGGGATTTAACCCAGCTTGTTGAAAGATTGCGTTAGGGGTAATTTCCAATCCTGGTAGCAAATCATCAGTAATGACTTGATCAAATCGATAAGTAATCGGCAAAGATGACGTAAATACAGTTACAGTTCTAGCTTTTGTATCAACCACCCAAACACAAGGAACACCAGCTTTGAGATAATCAGTCGCTTTTTCGGCAATTTCGCCAAAAGTTTGCCCAGGTGAGATAATTTCAATTACTAATTCCGGTGCAACAGGGCAAGCTTCATCTAATAGCCAGTCAGCAGGAAGACGGTGATATGAAATATAGGTCAGATCGGGTACAGGCATCCAATCTTGTTGATTTCGTGTTAGTTTGATTGCCCATTCAATAACAACTCGACCTTTTGCTTGTGCCCATGCAGACAATAGTATAAATAAAGCACCAGTAGTCGAGCCATGAAAAAACTTTGGTGACATTTCATCGTCTTTATATTTTGGGACAGCTTCACCATTAACAAACTCGTATGTAATATCTCCTTCCGGGAGTGCAAGAAATTCTTCTAGCGTTAGGCGTTGATTAGAAGACTGAACCATAGGTTTTATATGGTAAAAGAGGCTTACTTTTAGTTTAAGTGACAACTGCTAAGTTGCTTTAATGACCGTCCAGGCAGACTCAGGAGGATGAGATAACTCAGAAGGTTCAAGTATTATGTATCTCTGCCAATGAGTACCCTTTGAACCAACATGATCCACCCAATAGGGTAAAGTTAACAACCCGTTTTCATCTTGTACCAGCCATTGCAATGATTGACCTTGGTAGTTTTTGGGCAACAAGGTAACATCATTAACCAAATCTCGGCTTTCTCCTAAACAAAGACCGCCAAAACGATTGATGGAAGCAGGATTGGCAAATGCCATCTGTAAGCGTTCTGCTAGCGTTGGCTGTGAATTATCCTCCCCAGCATCAACCCAAGTAATAAATCTAACATCAGTCAACAGTTCCTGATAATCTGGTCTGGCATTACTAGGATCATGGATATCTTTCTTCTTAAAACGGCGAAATGTGCGGATAACAGTAGATTTTTGTGGTTGGGAAACCAGAGCGATCGCCCTTTGGGCGGCTCCCTCCGGGAGCATCGCCTCCGGCGGGCGCGGGAGCGCCATCGCCAAACGAGTTCCACAGTGCTTGTACCTGTCCATCTCACCAACCATTGAAAGTAGCATTCCATAAACTGTGGATGGTGGAGGGACTGGGTAAGTTTCAGCGTACTCTCTTGCACGAGATTGACGAAAACTAGCTATAGGAACTTCTACGAACATAGCCAATATTTTCTCAGTGGTTGTCGTCATCGAATTAACTCCAATTGAGGTAGCTGTAAATCCCTATCGATGACTTGTTTCATGCTTTGAACAGCTAATTTAATTCCTGGGAAAATATTCACCCCCAATTCTTCTAATTCTTCCGCTTCCTGAGATTCTGTAATGGCACCAGCTATCCATAACTCCTGCGGTTCAATATCCTGATTTTTGACCTTTCTTACCAATTCCCCAATTGATATTTCTTCTTCATTCTCTTCAAAGCAGTAAAGAATACGGGGAGCGAAGTCATGAGTCCATCGTAAAACTAAACTTTCGGGAGAAAAATCGTAGAGAAAGCGAGAATGATTACCTGCTACTTCGCCCAGAGAACTCAAACCATCTAGAACTGCAATTATGCGAGATTTATCTTTCAGACGTTCTGGAGTTAATGCAAATCCATATTGATAACGAGTTGCATGAACCTCAGTTCCATAAAGTGAAGTCCGTCCTTTTTTACCACTAGCAGCATTGAAGGTTAAATCACCACTAAAAGGTGTTGTAGAAACAGCACGAGTTACTTCCAAAACTCCTCGTTTAGCTGTTGTTGTACCTTTAGGTGCTTTTTTTCCTTTTTGTTTGGGTTCATCTGAAGCTTCAACTTTTGCACCCTCTGCACGCATAAAACCTAATACATCATCATCAATAAAATTGGTGTCATCAAAATTTTCATTTTGCCAAATATTATCATTGGCATCATCATCCCAACGACGATTAACTTGATAACCGTTGCCAGCAGTCTGCCAGTAGTAGCGTAATGCCCAACGAATTGCCTCAGATGAAACTGTTGTATGTACTTCTCCCTTCCAAAGAATTTTTTGTAAGGTTGTAATATTACCTTCGTTTTCTCCACGATTATTGGCAGCAGTACCATACCCAGTCAACACATTTCCAAATAAATGAAACGACATTTTTGAAATCTCCTCAAGAATTACAAGCATTTACAAAAATCTAATTTCTTCAAACTTTTAAATGCCAATATCAATTACATCATCTTCATTAGAAACACCTTTACCTTTATAACTAGCTAACGCCAGCAAAGCTAAATCTCTCGATTTTTTCCAGTTCTTCTCAGCCATCACAAACTCCATTAACTCTTCCCAATGTTCCTGTAAAGTGGGTAATTTCCCTGCTCGTGACCAAAAATCAGTAATAAATTCTCGAAATGTATCCGAATTTTTACATCTACTTAATCCGGTTCTGATTTTTACAGTGACACGTTCAAAATTAGGAATCTCACCAGGTTTAGTTTTATCAGCAACTTGACCATAAGTATAATTGATTGCCTCATGGCAAGCTTGAACAAATAGTTTTTCGCGTTCATCTGATTTAACTTTCTGAATCACTTGATATAGCCCTCCCCTTTCGTAAGCTAACTTTTTGAATAATTCGTTACTGTTTACTTTTTCGGAAATACCAGAATACCAAGGTTGATTTCTAGCTAAGTTTTCAGCAATTAATTCCTTAGCAAAGCTAGTTACCACAAAATTACTATCCTTACCTTCAATTGATTTATCTTTCAACCAATCTTTACAAACCTGATAGTTGTGACAAATCTCGTCATTGGCTTTTACCACATACATATCTGTCCGAGTTTTTTGTTGAGTTGCCCATGCAACAGTTCCCAAAGTGAAAACTTGGCAACGCGATACACCAAAGTCTCTAGTAATATCTATTGTTGTTTCTAAAGTCAAAAATTTTAGCCCTGCATCACCTAAACCTGATGCATGAAAATCTTTGTAAGTGGCATATCTTAAGTTTTGATTTTGACGATATTGGGCATACTTTTCTAAATCTGTAATTTCCGGAACTACCAATGCATACTGAGCACGTTTATCTCGCAACTTCGAGCGCAGAATGTAGTAATAACAAGCGACGGGAGCAAATAACAGAACAAATGCATCTTCTGGAAGTTCTTCAAAAGAAGTATCAGAACTGAAAGCAACATGACGTACCACTGCACCAGGATTTAACCACCCAGCAACACTAATTGGTTTTGTCAGTAATTGCCCGTTTTTATCACAAAGGTTACTGGCAAAATCTTGATAAGCATAGCTTTGTAAGGTTTTATATGTAACCTGAATCTCTTTTTCCCCCTCACCTAATGATAGAGATTCGGTTTTGGTTCCACTCGATTTATGGGTGCTGGTATGCTGTAAAAAAGTGCCAAGAATTCCCTGGTGTACAATTACCTGAGCGTCCTTACGCATAGTTTGTGAATCTAAACCGCGAAGGGCAATTAGTCCATCATTTATTTGGAATGATTCTTTTAATAGCCATTCCAAAACTGTTTTATCGCTTCTTTCCCAATTTAAGATGACTTTTCGGTTGGAAAGCTGCCAATTTAACCCCTCTGGACGAGCCACTTTTTCTATTTCTAACTGCTTTAAAGTCATCCATAACCCAGCTAAACCAGCACAATGCAATAAAGTAAAGCTAGGATTACCTAAATCAAACTCTAATTTCACTGTTCTGCCCCTACCTCTTCGCTGTAGCGAATTCTGCCTTTTAGAGTGATGGGATAGAATCCCCTACGTTCCCATTGATAGTAGTCTTTCTCAATTCGGATAGGTACTGACCAAGCTTGTGCTTCCTGTTTGAACAATTTCATCCGGGATTCATTTATGCCTCGTTTGAGTAATTCTTGTCTGCGCTGTTCGGCAATATCCCATATCGCTGTTTCATCCTCACCCAATAACACGGTAATTGTGTATCCACCTTCACGTAGAAAATCTGGGCGATTACACCAGTTATCTTCCAACCAACTTGATTTAACTTGCTCGACTTTCTCTGAGTGAAGACGGGCAGCGACTTGTGCTAAATCTCGTTGAGAAATACCTGTTTTACCAGAAAATTCTTGAATTAATTGTTTTCCTGTGGCAAGTTCTGCCAAATCATAGGGTCGTCCATCATTATTCCAAGGATAAATAATTGCCTGTTTTGCCCCTTCTTCTGGTTTCGTCATTCTGCGGTTCAGTCTTCCTAAGCGTTGAATTAAAGATGCTGCGGGAGCCATTGCAGATATCAAGAAATCAGCGCTTAAATCCAACGACATTTCACAAACTTGCGTAGTGATAGCCAAGACTGGTTCATTTTTTCCAAAGGCTTCAATTACAGCTTTATGCTTTTTAAGTCTATCTTTGTAACGGTAACGACTGTGATAAATTAACGGTTCGAGGCTTAACTGTGGTAATTGTTCAGCAAGCTTAATTTTGGCTGTGCGATAAATTTTGATACAGCTTGGTACAGAATTAGTTACCCATAACACTTTCTGCTTATTTCTGAGAGCTTCTATTACAGGTTGCCAGATTTCCTTTTCATCAAAGTCAGTTACTTCAGGGACATATTTAATGTCGTAACGCTTAAGTTCCTCTAGTTCCTTTGGTCCTTCGATGGGTTCGTCTAATTCTTCGCCTTGTTCTGCAAGTACTTGACGAATAGCTTGTAACTGTTCGGGAGTAAAACTGGCACTCATCAAGAGAATGGGCGCACCGCGAAACGCTTTGATAAATTTCAACAATGCACCAAAAAGACGTGTATCGTATGCGTGGACTTCATCAAATACAAAAGCTGATTGAGCGATCGCCGCCCAGGAGTAAAGCGGCTTGCGATTGTTTTGAATTAAGCCCAATACAGAATCAACTGTACAGACAATCAGTTTCTTCCGCCATGCCTGAAAAGCCATTAATCGAGCATCGATACCCTCAGAATCATCAGATTCCCCAGAAAATAGTAGTTCTCGATCCAAATCTGCACGAGAATGCATTAAAGCTGCTTCGATTTCTGTACCATCTGCATAGTCGATATATCCCTGTGAAGCTGTACCTGTAGTTGGATAAGAAAAAAATAGTTTACGTCCTACTGCCCATTTTTCTCCCCAAGCGTATGCACCAATCGTTTTACCTGTTCCACAACCTGCTTTGACAAGCGTTACTCGACGACGCGATTTGGCAATTAACTCTTGAAAGGGACGTAACTTTTGACCTTTTAGGCGTTGATTGACTAATTTCTGAATATCTTCTTTTGAAAGTTGCAATGATAAGACTTGTTCAATCCATTCCTTGAAGTCTTCTTCAGCTAGAGGTAACGCAGAACCAGCCAAATCTGCTGCAATTACCGTTGCTTTCACAGCAGCAATAAATTTTTGCTGCTCCCAATCTAGTTGCGATTCAAACTGAATAAATTCGTTACGTAGATTTATTAAAGCCTTTTGTAATTGTGACTTTGACCAAATTTCTGGAGGTAAGTCTGGTAAGCTTTCAGGTAATCCTAAAGCTTTATGACCCATTTTCAAAACAGCTTGAAAGTCTGAATGATGGGTATAAAACTTTAATTCATCTCCAATACCTGAAGGAATTTCAGCTATAAATTCTGCGGCTTGATTATTTTGATTTATTCCTATTTTTAAATGATGTCCCATTGCTGCCCAAACAGCAATCATCAAGTTTGCATTCTGGCATTGTTCCAACCATTCCCTAAAGGTAGGTACTTGCAACGCCAAAATACCGCTAATAATTTCATGACGCAGCATTTGTTTGTCTGAATGCTCCTTGGAAAGTGCCAAAATTCGCTTTCTATAATCTCGGAGCTTTGGATCTGGTGATTTAGGATCAAGAGTTTTCAGGTAAACCATCTCCTGAAAATGTTGATTTGCTTTACCCCAATCATGTAAGTACGCGCCTAATCTAACTGTCGTTGCAAAGTAATCTAAATCAATATGTTTTATCCCTAATTGCTGGAGAATGGGCTTACCCAAGTTACCTACCAAAACATCAGCCGCTTGCACCACCAAGCTGATATGTCCTGTATACTTTGCAGCGCCTCGTGCTATATCGTTTTTGTTCTCCTCTACTGATAACGATTTAGCCAACAACACCTTAAACATTTCTACCTCCCTTACAAGGCAAGAAATATCCACAACCAAGGTGTCTTTTGCCACCAATCCCTAACTGCTGTAACTTTAAAGAATCATCATCACTTAAGCCTGAAACTTCTGTTGTAAAACCAACAATGGTATATCGTTTGACTTTAAGCGTTTTACGACTAAAAGCACCTTTTTTATCTACCGGAATAGAAAGTTTCCCTGAAATTCCTAAATCATCAAGCTGACGCTGTGCTGCATTTAAAAAAGATTCCGGTTCGCTATATCCCTTGATAACAACAATTCTTGACCTAAGCGTCTTCGCTGGCTTGAGCGTAAATATTTCTGGAATGCCAATTTGAATCTCATGTATTCCTAATCGAATACTTTTTCCTGCCAATTTATAAATCAACGAAATTTGAGGAATCGGTACGCGAATTCGCAAGCAAGATTGTTCTGTCAGCAGAATTTTGCCTTGTTTATCAGCAAAACCAGGAATTGTCAGAATGCTGAGTGCTGGTTGCTGACGTATTTCTGGAATGATATAAACGCACGCTGCAAAGAGAGCGTAGTTATGATCCGCAGGCAAATATCTCCCTCGGACTGGAAAGCAAAGTTCAACAAATGGCTCAAGTTCACTACCTGGATTTTGAGACGCAGAAAAACCTACAGATGCAATCACTTCAGGAATCCTCCTAAATGACAAATCTTAAATAACTAAATTTTCAACACCTTACGGCATCTGAGGTAGCAAACAAGAACCGACAGCACATCATGCTTCGATCCAAAACTAGATTGTATTTCAGTGTGAAACTCTAGACCTTACTTTTAAATCATGAAACATCAGAACAAACTAAGTGATAACAAAAATTGAGCAAGATGTCAAGTTAGTTACTAATGTGTTCAACGCCTTACGGCATCAAAGGTTTGGAGCAGGCAGGGTTATGTTAATCCCAGCTGCCCTGCATCACTCAAAGGTGTTAAACCTTGAAATCGTGAAAGTGCTCAACGCCTGACGACAGCATAGGACAGAGTTAACTTTTACTATATACGCTCTGAACGCTTAAAAACTTCTTATTTGTATTGTAGAAGCGATCAGCTACGCTGCGCCGTAGGCGATGCTCCACAGGAGCCGCCCAAGGGGCGATCGCAGAGTGTAATTGCAATGCATAAGGTCGCGACAGGCTGGGGATTTGCAAAAGCAAGACATTGCTGGAGCGTCAGCAATCATGCGATCGCGTTCTGCACACGGTAGGTGATCAGCTTCGCTGCACCGAGGGCGATCGCACCTCCGGCTTTCCTCTAGAACTGAGGGACTTCCAAAAAATAAAACATCCCAGAAAATATAATTATAATCATTATGAGAGGAGAGTTAACTACTTCTACCTAGATGATATAGATAACCTTGATGAAATTGGTGGCGTAGAAATAAAATTTAGTTAAATAATTTCAGATGGGCTTCGGAAAGCATTAATGACTTTATCAAGTTCCTGAGCGATCGCTAATAACTCCATCTCACGCCACCGTTTGCCAACAACTTGCATTCCAATCGGTAGATCATTCTGAGTCTGCCCAATGGGAATCACTACTACAGGATGTCCACTCAGATTAAATGGCATGGTGTAAGCTCCGTTTGCCACTGCATGAGGGTAGGGTCTGCCATCAATCTCAATAGCACTCCAAGCGGGACGATGAGTAAAAGCAGGGGTTGCAGCAACTGGACACAGCCACGCGTCCCAAGGTTCTAATGCCTCATCCATTTGGGCAGTGAAGCGATGTCTGCGACAAGCCGCTTTGCGTCTACGCGTTCTACCGAACAGCATGAGGACTTCCGCAATGCCATCACCTGGACTCAACTACAAAGCGAAGTTGACCCTGAGCGCATAGGTCTGTGGGGCTTCTCCTATAGCGGCGGTCACGCGCTGCATTTGGCCGCATTCGATCCGAGAGTGAAAGCGATCGTGGCACAGATGCCTACGGTGAATGCGTTTCTCATCTCTCGCCGCCTGACCTCCCACTTGAAATGGAGGAACTCACAAAGATGCTTTCACTTGACCGGATAAAACGGTATCAAACCAAAGAGGTAAGTTACCTCCCGTTGGTTGCCCCGCCCGGTCAACCCTGCTTCCTTCCTACACCCGATGCGTTCAATTGGGTTGAATCGACCAAAAGCGCGAGCGAAGGAAGATGGGAGAATCGACTCACCTTTGAATCGATTGAACACTGTCTCTATTACGAACCGGCTCCTCACGTCGAGGCGATCTTTCCCACCCCGCTATGCCTGATTGTAGGCGAGAAGGACTTTCTTTCACCTGCCGACTTGACCGCTGCTGTCCATGCGCGGGCGATGGAGCCGAAGTCTCTTACAATCTTGAAGGGCGGACACTTTGACGGCTTCCAGGGAGAGGGCTTCGAGATTGCAAGTACAACTGCCTTGAGATGGTTTGAGAAATATTTGAAGCAGGGATGACAGAACTCAACCTACAAAGCAGGCGATGGCGCGGAGCGATCGCTTCCAGCGGGCGCACCTTTGCAGCAATTGACCACTCTGATTAGTACGGCTATTAAACATCAACTTTGACGGGATTATGAAGAGCATCGTAGACGATCGCCCCGCCTATTTGTCCGCATTTTTCAAAGACTTCTACAATGTTGATGTGCTTCTCGGCACTCGCATCAGCGATGATGCCATCCGGCTGAGCTGGAATGTCGCGGCAGGAGCATCCGCCAAGGGAACTCTGGACTGTGTGCCATCCTGGTTGACCGACTTCCGTGATGATCTGCCTCGCATCGACGTGCCAACGCTGATCATCCAGGGGGATGCTGATCGCATCCTCCCGCATCATTCCACCGGAGCGAGACTACCGAAGTTAATTAAAGACAGCCGCCTTGTGGTGATACCTGGCGGT
The DNA here is from genome assembly GCF_000315565.1 of Mastigocladopsis repens PCC 10914. NCBI lineage: Bacteria > Bacillati > Cyanobacteriota > Cyanophyceae > Nostocales > Symphyonemataceae > Mastigocladopsis > Mastigocladopsis repens. Next base: position 5,397,184 of record NZ_JH992901.1, read on the forward strand.
CCGCATGCCATCAACTGGACTCATGCAGATCAAGTCAATCCTGTGCTGCTGGACTTTCTTAAAGAAAATTAATCAGCATTCCCAAGTCCAGTACGTTGTCATTGGTGGTATGTCACACAAAACCTGACACTGATCAACCCAGATTCAGTAAACCTCATATTGTGGAGAAATAGTCATGTTTGCAAACCAAATGAATCAGAACGGTCTTTTGTTACAACCAAGTCAGGGGACATCTTACTGGGTGTTGGGCGACCTGTATACCTTTAAGACCGTGAGCCAGGATACGAATGGAGCTTATTCGTTAATGGAGATGCTCGTTTATCCCCAGACTGGCTCACCTCCCCACATCCACAGCCGCGAAGATGAATCCTTCTTTATTCAATCGGGAGAAATTCAGTTTCAAATTGATGGACAAACCCTTGTGGCAACCCCTGGAACCTTCATCTACTCGCCCAGAGGACAGCGTCATCTGTTTGCCAACAAAAGCGACCAACCTGCCCAGATGTTGTGCTGGGTAACACCCGCTGGACTAGAGCAGTTTTTCATGGAGATTGGCACTCCGGCTGATGATCCCACTGCACCGCCACCTCCTGTTACGGATGCAGATATCCGTCATACGATCGCCCTGGCTCCCCAATACGGTCTGACTATTTTTCCTCCAGACTCCGCTATCAATTAAACTCTGCGTAAGAACAATAGCTTACTCGGCTTACAAAACACAAACTAACTGAGAACCAGCCCAAATCTATGGTATCTGTTGCGATAGAAAGGTGTTTTAGACTGCCGTAATCGAATGTAATCCAATACTTTGGAGCTGAAGATGAAACTCATTTCTGTCAACGTAGGGCTTCCGCGTGAAGTGACCTGGAAAGGAAAAATAGTGAGTACTGGAATTTTCAAAGAGCCAGTCAGCGAAAGGGTGATGGTGCGCTCGCTCAATTTAGACGGTGATAAGCAAGCTGATCTAACCGTTCATGGAGGAGCAGACAAAGCAGTCTATGTCTATCCGTTTGAGCATTACGAGTACTGGCGAAGTGAATTGCCTGACACAGAACTACCGCTAGGCATCTTTGGTGAAAATTTCACGACCACTGGGTTGAAAGAAGAGGAAGTGAACATTGGGGATTGTTTTCACATCGGCACTGTAAAACTAATGGTGACACAACCTCGCCTACCTTGCTACAAACTTGGGATTCGGTTTGGACGACCGGATATGGTTAAACGATTTCTTGCGAGTCGTCGAACCGGATTTTACTTTCGTGTTTTCCAAGAGGGCGAAGTCGGAGCCGGAGATACTTTAGAGTTGGTAAGCCGGGATGATAACAATATTAGTGTTGCTGATATCACTCAGCTTTATGTTCGTGAGCAGGACAATCCAGAGTTACTGCACCGTGCTGCTCAACTGGAAGCCTTACCCAAAAGTTGGCGCGACTATTTTCAGCAGTAGCGTGTTTTGATTTCACGTCATAATTTTATCACTTATAACCTTACTAGGAACAAAGTTATGACCGCATTTCGCACAGTCTCAATCGATGGTTTAGATATCTTTTATCGAGAAGCTGGCTCTCGCGATAATCCGACGATTCTGCTGTTGCATGGCTTCCCGACCTCATCCCATATGTTCCGCAATCTGATACCTGCGCTTGCCGATCGTTTCCATCTGGTTGCCCCTGACTATCCTGGTTTTGGTTATAGTTCCATGCCCACCGTGGATGAGTTTGATTACACCTTCGATCGCTCCCTGCCTAATCAGTGCAAGGTTTAGCCACTGGCTCGACAACAATTGAACCCAATAAGTACACATCTCCATAAAGGTATCGGCTCAATAATTTGGGGTAGGCAGTGATTCAAGCTGCCACGACCAGCCCAATGGAATGAGAGAAGATTTCTCGCGAATAACTTGGGCAAGAGAGGGGATTGCTCGAATTTGAGAAATACGGTCACGCATATACTCAAAAAAGCTGATTTCTAACTTGCGAGTAGTAGCCACAAGAGACATAAAAGTATCCCAAGCTTGAGTTCCCTCAGTTGTCTGAGTTGCATAGCTAACATTACGTCGCTGCACCATAGTCCTAGCAGCTAATTCAGCAGGATTATTATGCAGGGGTAATTCCGGATGCTCTAAAACTAGAAGCAGTTCTGAAGCTTTGGCAACAGTTAATCGTTTTCGTTCATCCAACTGTTCGTAACCACTTTTTGTATCAAAAAGTTTCCAGAATTTAGACTTTAGTTCTCGTGCGACTTCTGCACTGGGAAAATCTCTGTAAGTGAGTAATTCTCGGTAATAATCCCAGAAATCATCCAAGAATTTATCAAGGGCTTGTTGATGATAAGCAACCAGTGGACTTAACTTCTTATAATGTCGTCCCTCATCTACCCAGCATAAAGCCAAATCATCAGTGAGTAACTTGAACTGAGGAGCATCATCACATACGAGAGCTTGCACCACTGGCCAATCTCTTTGCTGATGATAAAAGGCGATTGCGGCTGCTTCTAAAACACGAGTACGTTGGACAGAGCCTAATTTGGGTAGATATGTATCAAGTAGTGTATTAAAGTCTGTGCAGCTAAATACAGTTTCTTGAGGCAAGAGTTTTAGAGAATTCTTCCATGTGTTCCTCGCTCGTTTTTTTATTTTTCTCGACTACCCCTGTTTATTGAGCCGATACAAAACCATTTACCCTTTTTTATTAATTAAACTATTGTTCAGACCTATTGGTGAAGTGAGATAATTGCAAACTCTCTTGATATTCAAAGGATGGATATCACAGCCTATTAAAAGTGCAATTTGGCGTGTGTAAGCTCTTGCAACAACATCTATTAGTATTTGTCATAAGTTTAAATCACAGTTATTTAGTTATTCAACGTTGCGCAAATAAAACGATAACCTAAATCAATCTCTGTTAAATTGCGAATATCACCATACTTTTGTGTCCATTCACCACTACTTAAATCTGCTGTTAATAACTGTACTCCTTCATCTATATTTTAAAGATTTTACCTCACAGCTACATTGTACGATTCCTTGACTGTATCTACTTCTAAAATGTAAGGTTCTACAGGACGCTTAAACAATACCATTTGCCCTAATTTATCTTTTTTTAAGTTGACATGGTAAAACCATTCATCATCATTTTTTTCAGGATAATCTAAGCGGTAATGATAAAGTCCCCAACGAGTTTCTTGACGATATAAGGATGCTCTAGCTGCCATTTCTGCACAGTCCCTAATAAAATGTACTTCTATAGAGCGCATCAATTCATGAGGGTCACGAGCGCCCATTACATCTAATGTTTGTTCATCTTGAACAAAATGTTTCAAACCAATCTCGATTTTGTTACCTGATTTTGGTGGTTGCAGATAATCATTAACTAAGCGTCTTAATTTATATTCTACTTGAGTATGAGGTACACCATTAGGACGAGTTAAAGGTGCATAAACCCTGGCTTTTTCTGTTTCCAAAAACTCTGCATCTGGTTCTAGAAAATCTAAATATTGGATATACTCAATAGCATGAGCCCCGGCTATACGACCGAAAACAAACGCCCCAATCATGTAATTATGGGGAACGCTGGCCATGTCTCCGGCTGCATATAAACCTGGGACTGTCGTTTGAGCATTTTCATTTACCCACACACCAGAGGCACTGTGACCACTACATAAGCCTATTTCGGAAATATGCATCTCTACGCCGTGACTGCGGTAATCTTCATTTCTACCTTGATGAAAGCGTTCTCTACTTGGTCGTTCATTTGCCCAAAGTATAGATTCAATTTCAGCAATTGTATCTTCATCAAGATGGGTCATTTTCAATTGGACTGGTCCTTTCCCAGAATTTAATTCTTTCCAGATTTCCAACATCATTTGACCACTCCAATAGTCACAGCTAATGAAGCGATTTCCTTCGGCGTTGGCTGTATGTGCGCCAAAAGGCCCAGCAACATAGGCACAGGCGGGGCCGTTGTAATCTTTAATTAAAGGATTAATTTGAAAGCATTCAATATTGCTGAGTTCTGCACCTGCATGATAAGCCATTGAATAGCCATCTCCGGCATTGGTAGGATTTTCATAAGTGCCATAGAGATAGCCGGAAGCAGGTAATCCTAATCTGCCACAAGCACCTGTACATAAGATAACGGCTTTAGCTTGAATAGACATCTCCGAAAACAAGCAAAGCTAGTCTGAAACTAACTTTAAGCAGGCGAACGCAGAATTGTAAAAGAACGCCAGTTTAACGTTAGAATAGTATTTTGAGACGCTTTTTGTTAAAAACAGGGGAAAATATAGGTTTATAGGTACCTAATTTTAACCCCGTTAAACAGATAAGTTTAAACTTATAAGACTAACGCTCCAATTCTTAACCTTACAAGTCCACAAATTGTGAGAATGATTTCTTCATATTTATGGGGATTCAATCGAAATCTTTCTTGGGCTATCCTGAAGATTTTCACAAAACGAATTATATGTTCAACAAATATTCTTTCAGATGATAGCTCTTTATTTAATTGTTTTTGTTCGGGCGTTAATTCTTGATTTTTTTGTTTCTTCTGTGGAGTTTTAATTGATGGTTCTCCCACATAACCTTTGTCACCGTTAAATCTTTGTCTTGGGTCAAAACATGACTGCTGTCTAAACAGATTGATATCACTTTTCGGACCTGGTTTACCTGCTACAACATCAACAATGTCTGTACCGTCAGGTAAAACGATTAACTGGTTTTTTAAAGTATGATTTTTCTTTTTACCCGAATCATACTTTTTTTTGAAGCTCGCCGGGGGAAGCTTCCCCCGGCAGACTTCGCTCCTGATACTCTCCAGGGCGTTCCCTCGGCTGCTCACAGCTATCTACTATTAATTCATACTCTGTGAGAATTTCTTTAACAATTTCGTAGTCACTAGAGTTTTTTTTACTTGTTCTAACATACTTGAAGGTAACAATTCTCGCGGGCAGTGGGAACCAATAGTTAAAAGTGTCATTTGCTGTGGTCTCACTAACTCCAAATTGGATACCTAGCAATTGAAATGTAGTCAAATGTCTGAGGTAAATTAAAGTTAATATTATTTGCTCTTCCATAGACAGCTTGACTTTCCGACCTCCACCTCCCTTAATAATTCTTATTTTTTGTTCTTCGGCTTCTGCCAACTTTTGATTATGTGTGATTGCGTTTTGAATTAGCTGCTGTAATTGGTCATATTTTAGGCCTACTAAGCGCTGTGCTTGCTCTGGATTTTTCTCGATGTACTCTAGTATGTTAGCCATTTTTGTGTGCTAAAAAGGTCATTTTATATTCTTGTATCGCGACAAAAACTATTTCGGAGATGTCTAATGACAAGCACAGAAATTCGCACAACTCAAGTTAAAGTCCCAAACGGTGATTTGCAAATTGATGCTTACCTAGCTGAACCTGCAAAAGAGGGAAAATTCCCCGCCGTGATTGTGATTCAGGAAATCTTTGGGGTAAATATTCATATTCGGGAAGTTGCTGAGAACTTAGCTAAGGAGGGGCATGTAGCGATGTCTACGACGGGCTACGCCTACGCTCCCGTACTTTATCAGCGCACTGCTACGAATTACGTAGCTTGCTTCTCGCCAGAGGCGAGTATAGCGTTTTTTATAAGCATTTATAGCCGAGGTTAAGTCGGTTAAATTGGTTAAGATAAACCATCCTTCTTCTGTTGACCATCCTTTGAGCGATTGCGCTCTGCGCAGTGCCCTTCGGGCAATCGCTTCCATTTAGCAGCTAGGTTGAAACCTTGAATCTTCTGAGTTTTTGTGACTTTGATGTTTTGTAAAATTGGCAGAAGTCGTCGAGGTCACAAAAAACCTGTGTGATGTCCAACCGAGACTTGAGATGCATCATAATCTATACGCAGCGATCGCCTAACTTGAATTGAACCCCCAACCAACTACCACAGTCAATTCACCCCGTCGAACTCACGTTATTTAATGTGAGTTCGATCAAGGTAAATTTGACCTCTCTCCAAACCTCTCACAAAAAGGCGGCGGGGAAGCCCATTCCTTCCAGCGAAGGGATGAGTTAAGCCAGGGTTAGGTCTTGTACTTGTATATGCTTTCATCATCGTGTCATCTTAAACTGATTATCTGTGTTGCTATTTCATCGTCCTATTCTCTGGTATATTTCAACCAACCTTCCTATCGGAGATTAATCAGGAAATCCAATGGGTTGATAAATACTGAAAGTACTAACTCAGGACTATTTTTTATGGATTGCATTCATTTAACAGGAATTCGCTGCTATGGCTACACTGGGTATCTGCAAGAAGAACAGGTACTTGGACAATGGTTTGAGGTGGATGTGAGGTTGTGGCTGGATCTCTCAAAAGCGGCTAAAACTGACGCAATAGAAGATACCATTGATTATCGTAGCGTTATCAGCTTAGTGCAAAATCTGGTGAAGACATCAAGGTTCTCTTTGGTAGAACGGTTAGCAACCACCATTGCAGATTCTATCTTGGCATCAAGCGATCGCGTGGTACAAGTTCAAGTTATTTTGAGTAAACCTGCTGCACCCATTCCAGATTTTGGCGGCAGAATTAGCATTGAACTGACTAAAACTAAATCTAATACCTAGCCCTAATCTTCCCAACTTGCAAGCAGGGAAATAAATCGTGTTGATTCCCGTAGTCTCCCCTAAAAGGGGAGAGTGCGACGTAAGTGAGGAGGTTTTAGGAATTCATACATATTTGAAAAGATTCCTTTTGCACCTGCTATTTTTGCAGACATCCATTTTATCCCGCTTGTGACCCGATATTAGAGCGGTTTTTAAATAAATGAACCACAGATGCACTAATTTAAACCCTGTACAGACTAGCAAGTGCAACGTCTGGACAATCTGGTCTATTTAGATGCAAATGGCTGTAAGCATCTATGGTAATTCAATTAGTCTAGCCAAAAAGTTAAAAAAAGCGCAAATGAAAAAATCTTTAAGTTAATAAATAACTAGTTATTCAGTAAGTATCCAGTAAAGTAAATATGTAGGTATTTTGAAGACTTTATTATGATATGATTACTCACTTTAGATTGAGTTAATATTGTCAAAAACGTTATTACTTAAGTCAAAGCTAAATTTTAATATGCTTAGTCCAAAAATTTTAGTTGTTGAAAATGAAAAAAAAATAGCATTAGAGCTTAAAAAGAGATTGCAAAACCTGGGTTATTCTGTTCCTGAAATTACCCTTTCTGGAGAAGAAGCAATAAAAAAAGTAGAAGAAACAAATCCCAGTCTAGTATTAGTTAATATTTGTTTAAAAGGAAAAATTAATGGGTGGCAAGTTGCTGATATTATTATGAATAATTTTAAAGTTCCAGTTTTATATTTAACCGATTGTCCAGAAGAAAAAATAAATACAAATCGATTAATAGAACCTTTCGGCTACATCACTAAACCAGTTGCTGAACGAGACCTGCATATTGCTATTGAAATGGCTCTTTATCAGCACAAAGCCAAAAGAAAATTACAGGAAGAAAAGCAAAAGTTTGTAGCGATTCTTAAAAGTATGGGCTGTGCAGTGATTATCACAGACACCTATGGTTGTATCTATATGATAAATCCAATTGCAGAAGCACTTACAGCCTGGAAGCAAGATGAAGCGGTTAATAAAAATTTAACAGAAGTATTGAGCTTGGTTGACAAAGATACAGGGGTGATTATCAAGGATTTAGCTACACAAGTCATACAAACAGGTGTTGTTTTGAATCTACCAGAAACTCTTACATTAGTTGCTAAAGATGATACAGAAATACAAATAGGGGGTAGTATTGCACCCATCCGCGATGACGATGGTAACATTATTGGCGCTGTTTTAGTTTTTGAAGATATCACTCAACGTAAACGAACAGAAGCGCAACTTGTTCGCAATGCTTTCTACGATGCGCTGACAGCACTACCCAATCGAGTTTTATTCTTTGAGAGGCTTAGACAAGTGTTTGATCGTGGAAAACGAAGGAACAATTATGGTTATGCTGTTTTGTTTTTAGATTTGGATGGCTTCAAGAGAATTAACGATAGCTTTGGACATAGTGTGGGTGATAATTTATTGATGGAAATTGCCCGACGTTTAGAATCGTGCTTACGCAGTGGCGATACGGTAGCACGATTTGGTGGTGATGAATTTGCGATTCTCATCGAAGATATTAAAGACGTTTCCGATGCAACAAATGTTGCCAACCGTATTCAAGAAACCTTAAGATTACCACTTTATCTAAATGAACATCTTATATCAATTGCAGCTAGCATTGGTATTGCTTTAAGTTGTAGTAGTTATGAGCAACCAGAAAATCTGCTGCGGGATGCTGATATCGCCATGTACCATGCAAAGGAACAGGGAAAAGCTCATTATGTTATGTTTAATTCCCAGCAGTTACTGGAGATTAATGAGTAATCGGCAAAAATTTCTGTCATGTGTATATACAATCGTCATTCATTTTTCCAGGATGATTCGCTTATAGTAACTATGCAACTTGAATGCTCATTAGCTTATGACTATAGGTAGGATATGGCGAAAATCTCTATCTTAGTACCAAATAAATGACTAACTTAGATCAACTAAAAAGTTGAAAATCGCAGTGTGCTAATAGAAGATACCTGAGCCTGAACGAGGGATAATAGAATTCTGCGCTACTTCCCTAAATTATGACTCTTATCGTCTTCGGCAGTATCAACATAGACTTGGTTGCAACAGCGCCTCGCTTACCAGTTGCAGGAGAAACGCTGCTAGGAGGAGATTTTTTCAAAGCACCAGGTGGTAAAGGCGCAAATCAAGCAGTAGCATCAGCGCGACTGGGAGTTCCAACATACATGGTGGGACGCATAGGCGCAGATAGTTTTGGTGCAGAACTTGTCCACAGTCTACAAGAATCTGGCGTGCAGACTGACAATGTGTTTGTGGATGAAAGTGTGAGTTCTGGTGTTGCCATGATCACTGTAGATGTGAGGGGTGAAAATCAAATTATTGTCATTCCTGGTGCGAATGGGCGTGTCAATCAGCAAGATGTGGAACGATTGTCGCGTTTATTACCGGAAGCTAGGGCACTGCTTTTACAATTTGAAATCCCCATGTCTGCTGTTGTTGCAGCTGCCAAAGTCGCAACAGAGGCGGGAGTGACAGTCATTCTCGATCCAGCACCCGTGCAAAAAGATGTCCCAAATGAACTTTACTCATTGGTAGACATTATGACACCGAACGAAGTGGAAGCAGGGCAACTGGTGGGTTTTCCGGTGGATGGAGAAGAGTCGGCAAAAAAGGCTGCTGAAGTGTTACAGCAACGGGGTGTGAAAAATGCAATTGTGAAACTAGGTGCTAAGGGTGTTGTTTGTGCAACCACCAAGGAGACCTTTTTTATACCTGCGTTTCCAGTTCATACCGTTGACACAACTGCCGCCGGGGATGCGTTTAATAGTGGTTTGGCTGCGGCGCTTTGTGAAGAACTTCCTTTACGTCAGGCGGTGGTTTGGGGTGCAGCAGCGGGTGCAATGGCTGCGACAAAATCAGGGGCGCAACCTTCGCTTCCGGATAGGTTGACGTTTGATACCTTTGTTCGGGAAAGGGGAGTGGTTAGTGGTTAGTAGTTAGTGGGAAGTGGAACAACTACCAACTACCAACTACCAACTATCAACTATTTACCAATATCTTCGTTCCACAGTTGGGGATTTTCTTCAATAAACTCACTCATCATCTGTTCGCATTCATCGAGGTTGAGGTCAACAACGTCCACTCCGTGGGATACCATAAATTCTTTGGCACCAGGAAAAGTTTTTGATTCTCCTGCGATAACTTGTTTAATCCCAAATTGTACGACTGCCCCAGCACACAGATAACACGGCATTAAGGTTGAATAGAGTGTTGTACCTCTGTAGCTGCCGATTCTACCAGCATTACGAAGGCAATCGATTTCGGCATGGGTGACTGGATCTCCGTCTTGCACACGCTTGTTGTGTCCTTTGCCGATAATCTTGCCATCCTTGACGAGAACAGAACCAATTGGAATTCCACCTTCTTGTCTGCCTTTTTTTGCTTGTGCGATCGCAGCTTGCATGAACTCATCCATTTATCAAATCTCCATGTCTAAACAACTTGTCTTAATGGATCACGATGGCGGTGTAGATGATTATCTAGCAACTATGCTGCTAATGACGATGGATCACATACAGCCACTAGGTGTTGTCGTCACGCCAGCTGATTGCTATGCTGAACCAGCTGTAAGCGCTACACGTAAAATTCTAGATTTAATGGGGTGTTCTCATATCCCCGTTGCTGAAAGTAGTGTACGCGGTATCAACCCTTTTCCTCGCCTCTATCGTCGCGATTCATTTGTTGTTGACCATCTTCCCATTCTTAATCAAAACGAAACAATTCGCACACCTTTAGTTGCAGAACCTGGTCAAGATTTCATGATCCGGGTATTACGTGAAGCAGAAGAACCTGTAACACTGATGGTCACTGGTCCGTTAACCACGGTAGCAACCGCACTCGAAAAAGCACCAGACATTGAAGCGAAAATTCAAAAGATTGTTTGGATGGGAGGTGCGTTGAATGTTGGTGGTAATGTAGAAAAAAATTGGGAACCAGGACAAGACGGTTCCGCAGAATGGAATGTGTATTGGGACCCTATTTCAGTTGCGCGGGTGTGGCAAACCCAGATTGAAATTATCATGTGTCCTTTAGATTTGACCAACAATGTACCTGTGACATCAGAAATTGTGTACAAAATGGGAAAACAACGCGACTATCCAATCTCTGATTTAGCGGGGCAATGTTATGCCCTAGTTATCCCTCAAGATTATTATTTCTGGGATGTTCTAGCAACAGCTTATCTTGCTCATCCAGAATTCTATCAATTGCATGAGTGGGAAACCGAAATTATCACCACTGGTCTTAGTCAAGGACGTACCAAAATAGTGCCAGGAGGACGTAAGATTTATGCGATGGATCAGGTAGATAAAGAGGCTTTCTACGCTTATATTTTGCAGCAATGGGCACGCTAAATTTTGGATTTTGGATGTATTAACCGCAGATAAACGAGGCAGTGCGTTGGTGAATCAGTGCTGCGGGAGGGAAACCCTCCCGCAGCACTTACGCGTAGCGTCTCCGTAGGAGTTAGCAACTGCCGTGCGGATGGACGCAGATAATAGGCTGTTACATCTGCGTCCATCTGCGGTTGCAATTGTTTCGTAGATAAACTGTTCTTGCTCAATACTATGTATCTGTTTTAACTCGTAAAGACATTATTGAGTCATTTACATATTAATTGGTAGTATCTTGCACCCAACTGAGAACTACTATAGAACCCATTTGAGATCTTTGAGGTGAAGAAGTAAAATCGGCACAAACAGTGGAATAGAATCAGGTCAGGGCGAAAAATGGGATATTCAAGCGACGTGACAGACTTGGAATGGGAAATTATGGAGCCGTTATTGCCGACCAAGAAGAAAACAAGACCTCCTGTGTGGACAAAGAGGCAAATATTGAACGGGATATTTTATCAACTTAAGAATGGTTGCAACTGGGCAGACTTACCCAGAGATTTGCCGCCCTATTCTACTGTGTTCTGGCATTACAAGCAGTGGTGTGAAGATGGCATCCTGGACTCAATTATGGCTAATTTACATCAGGGAGTGCGTGAACAAGTAAAAAAAAACCACACTGGACAACCCTGATCCTGATTGATTCACAAGCGGTCAAAAATACTTGTAATGCCAGTGTTGAGTCGAAAGGGTTTTGTTTTTACAAAGCAACCAACGGGATTAAAAGACATCTAGCAGTGGATATATTGGGTTTCCCTTTCTTCACTCACTGCACCACCGCCAACGTATCTGATGACCAGGGGTTGATTGAAATGCTCTCACAAAATATCGATTATTTCCAATCTAAACCACTGGAATTGCCCAAAACAACTATCTTGGTAGATCATGGCTATCATCCTGAAAAAATTATCCCGGCCTTAGAGCAAATTTATCCCCAGATCATGACCAAAATCCAATTTGAACTCTCTGCCAAGCCATCAAAAGCTGAAAAGCAAGCCAAAGGACAATCCGGATTTGTTCCGGTGGCTGCTAGATGGGTGATAGAGAGATCCAATGCTTGGGTAGAGCGATGTAAAAGTTTAGTCAAAAACTTTGACCGCACACTCGCTCGTGCCAATGCCAAGCTCAAACTTTGTTTTATCCGATTGATGCTCAAACGATTAGCTGCTAGCTAGCAAAAAGATCTCAAATGGGTTCTATAGAAAATTCAGCCCCAAGCAAATAGCCGCAACGGTTCCTGCTACACAAATTTCACCTTGAAGGATTTTTTCCCTGACTGATTCCACAGGAATAAGGAGAACCTCAATTTCTTCTGTTATGTCTAGTTTTTGTTCTCCAGACTTTATCACATTTTCTGCTAAGAATAAATGTATTTTATTTGTATCTTTACTTGGCTTATCGTAAAGTGTTGCTATCTTTGTCAGTTCTTGAGCAATATAACCTGTTTCTTCTTGTAGTTCTCTAGCTGCTGCTGCTTCGGCGCTTTCTTTTGTTGCGTCAAAACTCCCTGCAGGGAGTTCTATAAAAAATTCACCTACTGCATGCCTATATTGACGAACGAAAATAATCTCTTTACTACTAGTAATAGGTAAAATCAGAGCAATTTCTGGCTTAATATTTACAAAATAATCATCTATAATTCTGCCATTTGGTAATTCTATTTCATCTTGCCTGACTTTGCACCAGTCATGAGCTAAAACCATTTTTGACTGCAAAAGCTTCCATTTTTGTAAGTCTGTCATGAAAAAATGGATACCAAAGGTAAGAGAAAAAATCTAAGCTTGTTAAAAAGTATAACACAGACACTCTAAAGATAGAACGCTGAACTAAACTTCGGGTTTGGGGTCTGCAATCTATTGGAAAATTAAGTATAATCATGCATATAAAGGTAGAAAGTTTTACTCTTAACAAGCGTTTTCCTTTGACCATTAGTCGCGGCACAAGGGCACAGACGACGAATGTATGGGTGAGGATTTTGCATGATGGTATTGAAGGCTGGGGGGAAGCATCGCCCTTTAATGTGGGTACTTATCCGCAATCAACACAGGTTATACAAGATGCGTTGCTGCAAACCGCATCTTCTTTGCAAGAATTCAATCCGTTGCAACGGCAGGAAATCGAGCAAGTGTTAACAAAAGCGTTAGTGCCCTCGTCTGCAAAAGCGGCGCTAGATATGGCAATGTATGATTGGTTGGGAAAGCGTGTGGGGCTACCGCTGTGGCAAATGTGGGGGTTGGATCGCAACACCATAGTACCGACCTCAATGACAATTGGTATTAATTCGCCAGAAGGGGCAAGAGCAAGGGTACGAAATTGGTTGGAATTGACTGATGTCCGTGTTTTTAAGGTCAAGTTAGGTACTCCAGACGGCATTGCTGCAGACCGGAAAATGTTAATGGCAGTGCGAGAAGAAGCACCAGCGCTAGAGTTGTCCGTTGATGCAAACGGGGGTTGGAGTTTGGAAGATGCACTCCAAATGTGCAATTGGCTTGCCGATATAGGTGTAAAGTATGTAGAACAGCCACTGCCAAGAGGGCAGGAAGAAGATTTAGCAGAGCTGAAGAAGCGAATTTCTCTACCTATTTTTGTTGATGAAAGTTGCTTCACTAGCTCCGATATTCCTAAATTGGTGAGCTGTGTGGATGGAATTAATATTAAACTGATGAAATCTGGGGGCTTAACCGAAGCAATGCGGATAGTCCATACAGCACGGGCACATGGGTTGCAAGTGATGTTTGGTTGCTATTCTGACAGTACGCTAGCTAATACAGCAGCGGCACAGCTTGCCCCACTGGCTGACTATCTCGACTTGGATAGTCACTTGAATTTAATAGATGACCCTTTTACAGGTGCATACGTGCAGGAGGGGAGAATTTTGCCAAACGATTTACCAGGATTGGGGGTACAACGTAGTGCGTCTAGCGCTTAATCAACGGGTAGCTATCCTACTCCATGAGGGAATCACTGGACCATTAGGTAAAACAGGGCTGTCACTTTTACGCTATAGTGAAGCCTCAATTGTAGCCGCGATTGACCGCGAATGTGCAGGCAAATCTTTGCCAGAATTAACAGGTATCAAGCGTGATGTGCCGATAGTTGCATCGGTTGCAGCCGCCCTAGAATACAAGCCTCAGGTTTTGGTCATTGGCATTGCTCCTAAAGGTGGCGCTTTGCCAGATGATTATTGGCATGAACTTAAGGACGCTGTATCAGCTGGGATGTCGGTGGTGAACGGTTTGCACACACCATTGGCAACTATGCCAGAGTTAAAGGCATTGCTTAAACCAGGGCAACTCATTTGGGATGTACGCAAAGAACCACCCAACTTAGGTGTTGCAAGCGGTTTAGCACGTCATCTTCCATGTCGGCGGGTTTTGACTGTGGGTACTGATATGTCAGTCGGCAAAATGTCAACAAGCCTAGAGTTACATTCGGTATCACGCCTGAGGGGCTGGCGTTCTAAGTTCCTTGCCACAGGTCAAACTGGTTTGATATTAGAAGGAGACGGTGTGCCATTGGATGCCGTACGGGTGGACTATGCCGCTGGTGCTGTGGAACAAATGGTGCTGCGATATGGTAAAAACTATGACATCTTGCACATTGAAGGACAAGGTTCGCTCCTGCACCCCGGTTCCACCGCAACGTTGCCCTTAATACGCGGTTCTCAACCAACACAATTGATATTGGTACATCGTGCTGGACAAACTGAGGTGCATAATAGTGATGTGCCAATTCCACCTTTAGGGGAGGTGGTAAAGCTTTATGAAACTGTAGCCCATGCAGGTGGCGCTTTTGCACCTGTCCCTGTAGTGGGTATCGCTCTTAACACTAAACACTTAGAGGAATCAGAGGCATTGGATGCGATCACCCAGGCTGAAGCAGAAACTGGTCTACCATGTACAGATTCAGTGCGTTTTGGCGCGGGTAAGTTGTTGGATGCGGTGATGCAAGGGTAAGTACTAAGGGCGGGTAAAACCCGTCCTTGCATTTAGAACAACATACAAGGAGGGATGTAAGGGTGTAATTATCATTTTAGGTATTTATGTTTCAGTCTTCTGCGCTAATATTTAATGAGTTCAGACTAATGTCTGATATATAGAACCCATTTGAGATCTTTGAGGTGAAGAAGTAAAATCGGCACAAACAGTGGAATAGAATCAGGTCAGGGCGAAAAATGGGATATTCAAGCGACGTGACAGACTTGGAATGGGAAATTATCGAGCCGTTATTGCCGACCAAGAAGAAAACAAGACCTCCTGTGTGGACAAAGAGGCAAATATTGAACGGGATATTTTATCAACTTAAGAATGGTTGCAACTGGGCAGACTTACCCAGAGATTTGCCGCCCTATTCTACTGTGTTCTGGCATTACAAGCAGTGGTGTGAAGATGGCATCCTGGACTCAATTATGGCTAATTTACATCAGGGAGTGCGTGAACAAGTAAAAAAAAACCACACTGGACAACCCTGATCCTGATTGATTCACAAGCGGTCAAAAATACTTGTAATGCCAGTGTTGAGTCGAAAGGGTTTTGTTTTTAAAAGCAACCAACGGGATTAAAAGACATCTAGCAGTGGATATATTGGGTTTCCCTTTCTTCACTCACTGCACCACCGCCAACGTATCTGATGACCAGGGGTTGATTGAAATGCTCTCACAAAATATCGATTATTTCCAATCTAAACCACTGGAATTGCCCAAAACAACTATCTTGGTAGATCATGGCTATCATCCTGAAAAAATTATCCCGGCCTTAGAGCAAATTTATCCCCAGATCATGACCAAAATCCAATTTGAACTCTCTGCCAAGCCATCAAAAGCTGAAAAGCAAGCCAAAGGACAATCCGGATTTGTTCCGGTGGCTGCTAGATGGGTGATAGAGAGATCCAATGCTTGGGTAGAGCGATGTAAAAGTTTAGTCAAAAACTTTGACCGCACACTCGCTCGTGCCAATGCCAAGCTCAAACTTTGTTTTATCCGATTGATGCTCAAACGATTAGCTGCTAGCTAGCAAAAAGATCTCAAATGGGTTCTATAAAGATTGGTATCTGTCCGATACTGTCAGATAAGTGGTATAACCAATGGTGTTCCACACTTGGACCAGAATTTGGAATTATCCGGATTATTGTGGCTACAATTGGTACATACAATATGATTTTGAACTGGAGTTTGAGGCTGAGAAGCGCTATTGCCAACGTTAGTTAAATTTGGTTCAGTTGGTGGATTATTGCTGTCAAAAGACTGAGGAATTAATACTGGAGTTACTTGAACAAGTACTGGCTACATCTGAGCAAAATGTTCGAGCAGCATTCGATGAACAAAAATGTAGCCACCCCCAACCGTTTGCAAAAAGATGCGTTCAGTGCCATAGTCAAGAAAGTGGGCATAGTTCTTGGGGATATAACCTTTACTATAAAGAATAAAGCGTAAAGTAAAGTGTTGGATGCAGGCTTTACCACCCCCAAAAATTAGCCCAAAAATTAGCCCAAAGTCTAGCCCCAAAAGTACCCAATTTGGTTTACCGCTTAATAAGCCGATTAATATGCCAATTAATCCGCCAATTCCTCCAATAATCAGAGCATTCCTGCCTGAGTTTGAAATGCCCTGATTGGGACTTGTTTTTCTCTCTATTTCTGGACCTCTCAGCCCACCAAGCAGCCCCAAAATCAGTTCAGCAATTAGCCAATAAATCACCCCCAAAAACACCTTCAATCCTAAATCCTTTCCATTAAGCAGCCCCACAATCAGCCCCAGAGGCAGTGTAACAACTAGCCCATTGATCAGAAGCTTCTTTGCTTCTTGCCAAGACCACAATTTCAGGGTTTCAACTGTTTTGATTTCTGTCATCTGCCATAATAAACTCAGCCCGCCAATAGGTAGACCAATTTGCAAACTAAGTTGAACAAACTTACTTTGATCTATAAATCCGATTAACGCACCAATCAGTCCCCCAAATAGCCCTCCAATCAGAAAACTTCCAATCCTATAAAGTATTTTTTGAGTCTTAGTCTGGAACCAAGTAGGCTGCAATCCTTCAATTAAAAACATCGTCTGAGAGGTTTGAGACAAACGCTTTGCTAGCCAAATTAGCCAGCGCATTGTTTGTTCTTTCGGGTATTTCTGTTTAGCTTCCTTGCGGCTAAACATCGTTTCAATATAAGTATTAAACAGATGCCGACGGTGTTCTTCTATCGAGTCTATTTGGGGTAAGTCTTCAACTAATTTGCCCTTATATGCCAGGGTCATAACGCTGAGAGTCAGGGGAGATTTGGCTAACTCTTGCAGTGCAGTATCTTTTTCAAGTAGTGTTCTCAAGGCTTCTAATTGAT
This sequence comes from Mastigocladopsis repens PCC 10914, assembly GCF_000315565.1. Taxonomy (NCBI): domain Bacteria; kingdom Bacillati; phylum Cyanobacteriota; class Cyanophyceae; order Nostocales; family Symphyonemataceae; genus Mastigocladopsis; species Mastigocladopsis repens. The sequence continues at coordinate 5,414,558 of NZ_JH992901.1, forward strand.
TGCCAGCACTGTTTAGATATTGGTTAATCTGCTCATCGGTTAAAGATTGGACGCAGATAGCACCTTGTAGTTGCAGACGAGTAGAAAGAGCTTTATAATCTTGGATGCGGCTACACACGATAATCTCGGTTTGTCCATGCTTTTGCATGAATTGATTTAACGCTTGAACACAGGCTTCCCGATACTCAGACTTCACCTCATCCAGACCATCCAGCGTCAGTAGCAGTTGTTGCTCTTTAATCCAAGTTTTACCTAGCGATTTGGAAACTTTATATTGCCTATTCAATTCTTGAACAAGCCAATCAGCAATATTTTCCCGCTTAGTTGCCCAAGAGGATAAATTAAATACGACTGGAATCGGTCGGCTTAAGTCCTCTTCAGTACGAGTTATCAAATGCTTTGTCAGTGTGAGGAGGGTTGTGGTTTTACCCGCTCCTGGCTCTCCTAATATCAGAAGAGTTCGTCCCTCTCCCATCCGATTGAAGACATCTGTTACCCCAACTCCCGTGGGTAGTGCTTGTCCAGATTTATCAGGCAACTCCTCAATACCAAGATGTTCTACTGCGTCTAATCGCTCTTCCAAACCCAGTTCAATCATCACTCTGGTATGCAATGACTTTTCTAAAACACCTTCAATCCAATAGTTTTTAACTTTATTGAGCAAAACCTTACGTTGTCTGTACTCCTCCTGAGTAGAGGGTTTTGCTACATCAGATGCCCGCCGACCTAAGAAATCAGATATCTGAAAAAGACTTTTATTTACATAAATGACGCTTCCATGAATTAAGTCACCTTGGATATAATCACCCTCAATTGACTCATTATAATTGCCGGTTCTTATGTTAATATTGCGGTTTGCAGACTCTTTATTGTTTGTCATACTCTTACACCAGTAAAGTTATTAAATAACAAAGAAAACAGACGACTACAATTTACACAAAAATAGAAGATATTAAGCTTTAATTCCCCTTAGTTTTTTGCCAATCTTCTAAAGCACCAATGACAAAGCTAGCTGCTGGATGATTGAGTAATTGCTCAAAAGCCTGAACACCACCTGCTTCCAATGCACTAAGTATCCTCTCTGCTAAAGAGGGATTATTTTCAATACTCTTAATAGTTTCGGCAGCTACTTGCATTTTACCCAAGGTGGTATCAGTGGAATAAGACTTGTCTAACTGTTCGAGTAACTTCTGAATTTCAGCAGCAGCATCTACCTCAAGGCTTTGTTTTTGCCCACCACCATCAGCATAATAATTACCTTGTACATAATTGCCTTGAATGCGCTCGTTGTAGTTACCGCTTCCTATGTTGATACTGCGTTTCTCAGTCATATCAGATTTTAGTTCCTGATTTTTTAAAATTATTTGATTGCTAGAAGGTAAATTTTCTAAAATTTTGTTAATTTTGATTTTTGGAATGAAAGACTGTGGAATGCCATTTAGATCAATATTGTTACAGCCGAGTTGAAAAGCATCCTCATAGTTTCTCCCAGCACCAATCACATCATAAAATCCTTGGCTAAATTTAATTGCTGCATCATCCCCTATACTACTCTCCATACCAATAACGCAATAAATATGCTTATGAATTTCTTCAGCCTGAACTTCTGAATAGCAGGCGTTGAGTAGCACACATTCAATTTTGTTTTTAAAACTCTTAAATAGGTCTGTTAGTGATTTTGTACTTACTAATTGCATTTGCCCAGAGTTATTCTCTAAAGCTATGCCTCCTGAGACCTCAGGCTTAGGGACAATATTTCGCTGTTGTTGCACTAGTCTGGAGTTATCTTCTAATACTGAACTGTTAGTTCTGATTCCATGCCCAGAAAAATGTACAATTTGTGGTTCGTAATCTAACAAAGCACGACGCAAATCATCAATCCGAACAGCACCCTCAGTAATGACTTCAAAATTATCTCGATATTTGGAACGTTTCAAAGCTGTCTTTATTTCCCGAATTTCCTCATCTAAACGTAGCCAATCTGTGTTTCTAGGGTTGGCTGATAAAATTAGAACTTTTTTCATCTTTTTTCATGAATACAAAATCTACAAGAAAATTTACATTTGAAATATCTAGACTATTGAACTTTTGTATACTTCAAGCTGTTCAAATAAGTTTGTGTCACACAAATGAGCTTGTACTTAATATAGTATGCAGGTTTAGCTTGAAGCATTTATCTTCTTATAGATGCACGAAGAAAAATTAGAGGCAATGCGATCGCCAACATCGTCACTGGTGTCTTAGGTTACGCAGTGACTGGTAGTCTTTTCGGTCCGTTTTCTGCCCTAGACTCCACGATTATGATGCTACGGGGAGAAGAAGCCATAGGTGAGTCGGTAGCAAAGCAGGCGAAAAAGCAAATGAATTTAGTCAAAGATGAAGCTGTTGTAAAATACGTCGATGAAATTGGACAGAAACTTGCGAAAGTGGCAGGACGTAATGAGTTTAAATATGAGTTTTTTGTCATGCCGCAAGAAGACCTCAACGCCTTTGCACTCCCTGGAGGCAAAATCTTTCTTAACGCAGGTGCAATTGCCAAAACCAACTCAGAAGCAGAACTAGCTGGGTTAATCGGTCATGAATTATCCCACGTCGTCCTTTCCCACGGTTTTCAACTCGTCACACAGGGAAACCTCATTGCCAACGTCACCCAGTATATTCCCTATGGTGGTACTATCGGTCAATTGTTTGCACTCAGCTATAGCCGCGATATGGAACGTCAAGCAGATACTCTTGGGACACGCTTGATTACTGCAACAGGATACGCTGCTGATGGCTTGCGTAACTTAATGGTGACACTGGACAAACAACAGAAATTCAACCCTCCCAGTTGGTTATCTTCTCACCCAGGCGGCGATGAGCGAGTTCGCTCTCTAGAAGAGTTGATTTCGCGCAACAACTACAACCGCTACGCTTATGAAGGAGTCGCGCGTCACGCAGAAATTAAAGCAAAGGCAAAACAGATCCTCAAAGAGGAAAAGGAAAGAAAAGATAAAAAGGGACGCCGACGATGAATCAAAATCACAAGATTATTCGTCATTGGAATTATCAACTCCCAACTTTGATCTCGTGTTAAAAGTGTCTATGCTATCTCAACCTCTGAAGTTTCTGTTTTTGAGTGGTCTTGGTTTATCCTTGTTCCTGGGTAATTCCACAGCATTCGCGCAAGTGGGTGGATCGGGTGATGTTGTCGTACCAACAACTCCAGCAGGTAGTAGTGGTACAACATCAACTACAACAACGACAACAGGAACAGGTTCCTCCACAAGCACAACGACAACAAATTCCTCAACAGCTATTGATAGCGGTAATCGGTTTTTCTGTCAGTCTTACAACGGTCAGTACACTGTGATGTACCAGCCAGAAAGTCAACCCGGTCAATACTATGCTTGGGCAACTCCTAGAACTTTGGGAGGCGGCTGGGATACACAAAAGCGTTGTGAAACCATTGCCCAACGCTTAGAAACGTATCGCCCAGATGGTTTGGTTGATCTGAAGACAGCGGTAGAGAACAGACAGAATATTCTGTGTGTAACCACTGAAGCTGTTCCTTACTGTCGAATTGTACTGACAGTACCTCCCGAAAAAGACCCTTATGTTGTCCGTAATAGCGTTTTCCAAAACCTCGCATCTGCTGATAGCGGACAGCAAACTTTTGGCGTCAACACTTATACCAGTGGTAATGACGAGCTGTCCAACTTGGGTCGAACAATTTTCGGCGGGGGCAAAAAACCCTCTGCTTCTTCTAAAGACCCCATCAATCTCAAACCTTTCCTGGATCGAGCCGATGGCGGTACCGGAGCAAAACTCCGCAATGGTGTATCGCTTGGTGGTCAGAAGTCTCAACCTCAAACAGGCTATCGCCTAAATCCCAGAAAATTCCGCTGATTGATTAGACTTCTTGCATTCATTCCAAAAAAAGAATAATGAACCACAGATGGACACAGATGGACACAGATGGAATCAAACAGATGCAAGAGGTCTATTGTCAAAAAATGAGTTGCGCGCCAAGAGGTTAAAGGTCAGTTCAAAACTGCAGCCTCTGTAAGAACTTACAGCATATTGCAAGTAAATGGAGTACAACGCGCTTTGTCGAAAAGCCAGACGCCGAGCCAATTTTACTTCTGACCGGAGGCGGAGCATCTGGTGGCTCCGCTTCTGACTTCTGACTCCTGCTGTATATAGCGCTTCTCATCTTATATGAAGTACTAATAGCCTACGGCACGGCTTACGCCTACATCTGTGTCCATCTGTGTCCATCTGTGGTTTATTATTTCTTTGTGTACCTCACCCAATTGCAAACCGCTATAATACTTGGGCTGTGGGCAATAGAAAGCTAGGATATGGGAAAACTAAAGTTTTTCTATTTCTTCTTGGGAAATTGAGAATTATCCTCTTGAGAGGAGTCTAGTTGCAATTGTTGACGTCCGTTGCGGATGACTCGCAACATATCCTGAAGATTCTGCTCAATATTTTCTAGGACGCCATCAGCGTAGTCATCGGCTCCCTGTTCAATGGCTTCCGCTTCTGCAATTGCTTGACGGCGGATTTCCTCTATTTCTTGCTGACAGGCGCGTCGCTTGCGGTCAATTTCTGCGAGGGTTTCTTGCAGCATAGCCTCACATTCTTGTTGCACTTGTCGCCGCACTTCCGAGGCTTCCTGTTCTGCCTCTGCGATGATATCGCTTTCATCCAAAATTTGCGATCGCTTGGCTTGCGCTGCATCAACAATTTGTTGCCCGTACTCTTCCGCTTGCAGGAGAATTTCCTCTCTTTGCTGGATGATTGCTACTACTTCTTGAAAAGCTTCAGGTAAAGAAAGCCTTATGTAATCGAGCTGATCCAGCAGTTTGTCTTCATCCACTAACGTGCGTCGTGTTAATGGAATGTTGAAACCAGCAAGAATCATCTCCTCCAAGCGGTTGAGTTCCTGCTGAATATCTAGGCTTGCTATTCGCGTAGCTTCTCCGTTGTAGGAGATTCCACCGGCAAACTCTTGCGTTCGGGGATTGCTTCCGTTTTGATTTGATTCGATACTGGATGGTTTTGGGCGTAGCATTGGTAAATATCCAGGGCAACGTGCGGGGGAACAAGATGATCTATAGAGCCACCAAATTTAGCAATCTCTCTTACCACACTACTACTTAAAAAACTATACTCATTTGATGTTGCTAAGAAAACTGTTTCTATTTCATTAGAAAGGGTTTTATTTGTGTGAGCCATCTGAAGTTCTACTTCAAAGTCTGAAATTGCTCGTAGACCCCGCAGGAGCACTTGCGCTTCCCGCATTTGAGCATAATTCACGGTCAAACCGTCAAAGGCGTCTACCTCTACATTAGATAGGTGTTTTGTCGATAGACGAATCTGTTCTAGCCGTTTTTGCACCGTAAACAGCGGATTTTTGTTAGGATTTCTCAGGACGGCGACAATCACTTGGGCAAACAACCGACTGCCGCGTTGGATGATGTCAAGGTGTCCTAAGGTGATAGGATCGAAGCTTCCTGGATAAATGGCAATCACAATCACGAAATGCATCAAAGTTGCTTAGGTGATTATATCTAACCACTGGTTATTCGTGGCAAAGTACAAGTTTTCATTTCAAAATTTTAGGATATTTGTCTTTGTGAAGCTCTGGTGCATCTGGTGTCATACTCTTATTTATCTGCCCTGAAAATAAACTTATTGATAAATACACTGCCTATGCTCCCTTCTTAACCAAAGGGGACTTAAAATCAATGCTGTGGTTGCAACAGTTTTTGAGGGAGTCAACAGTAGTGGTCTATCACATTTATTTTGAAGGCTTCGTAGTGAGCGCTTAAGCGCTCAAAGAATCTAGGACTAAAGTCCTGACTACGAACCTTATACCCCTACAACGCCAGATGCCTCAAGTCGGGGAACCCGCCCACGGCACTGGCTCCCCTACACCCCTACACCCCTTCTTGGTCAAATGTACATTAGCTTTTTATAGTCTTCTAGGTACTTTTGCATGGCACTGGATCTTTCCACCTTGCCCTTGGCATTTCAATTTACTTCTCCAGGACCGATTCTGGTGAAAATAGGACCATTAACTATCCGTTGGTATGGTTTTTTAATTGCTTCAGCAGTATTGATTGGTGTTACGCTTTCCCAGTTCTTGGCAAAGCGCCGTAACGTTAATCCAGAGTTGATTAGCGATTTGTCAATTTGGTTGGTCATTGCGGCAATTCCAGCAGCACGCTTATATTACGTTTTGTTTCAATGGTCAGAATATGCCCAGCACCCAGAGCGCATTATTGCTATTTGGCAAGGAGGCATTGCGATTCATGGAGCGATTATTGGTGGCGTTGTTGCAGCATTAATATTTGCCAAAACTAAGCAAGTTTCTTTCTGGCAATTGGCTGACGTAGTCGCTCCTTCGCTGATTTTAGGGCAAGCAATTGGACGTTGGGGCAATTTCTTCAATTCCGAGGCTTTTGGTAGTCCCACGAATTTACCTTGGAAGCTGTATATTCCACCGCAACACCGTCCCCCAGAATTGGCTAATTTTGAGTACTTCCATCCCACTTTTCTTTATGAATCTCTGTGGGATTTCATGGTATTCGCCTTGCTGATCACTTTATTTTTTAGGAGTTTGTCGGGTAAACCAGCTTTGAAAACAGGTACGCTGTCTCTAGTTTATTTGGCAGCTTACAGCTTAGGACGCCTATGGATAGAAGGTTTTCGGACGGATAGTTTGATGCTTGGACCGCTACGGATAGCACAAGTTGTGAGCTTACTGGGAATAGTCTTCGGTTTAGCTGGGTTAGCTTGGCTTTACAAAGCTAAACGCCCTTTACCGGATGTCACTTCCACACCCTAGGTACATGGGGCAATGGGGAGGTGGGGGGAGTGGGGGAACAAGGGGAAATCTTAACTGTTGACCCTTGACTCAAAAATAAAAAATGCCCCAGAGCTTTGTCTAGGGCTTAACCAGGGTGCATCTACCACTACATTTTTCTAGAAGGAGGGGTTGTATCCGGAAAGATACTGAAGAAAATGCCAAAAAAATTTTTTGAGGAATTGATGTGTGTTCGCGTATGCGTGAATTTACTAAGCTAATGAGTACAAAAATAACTTATAAAGCTTTAGAACCTGCTGTGTATATCGTGGGTGCAGGACCTGGAGATCCCGATTTGTTGACACTCAAGGCGCAAAAACTGCTCCAACGTGCCGATGTGATTTTATTTGCTGATTCCTTAGTACCCCAACAGATTTTACAGTTTTGCCGCGAAGATGCGGAGATTATTCCCACTGCGAACAAGACTTTAGAAGAGATTTTACCAGTCATGATAGAACGAGTGCGATCGCACAAATCTGTTGTGCGTCTCCATTCTGGCGACCCTAGTCTTTACAGTGCTATCCACGAGCAAATGCACGTTTTGGCAGAGGCAGAAATTCCCTTTGAAGTCATACCAGGTATCAGCGCTTTTCAAGCCGCAGCCGCCAAACTCAAAGTAGAACTCACTGTTCCCGGTTTAGTCCAAACAATCATACTGACGCGCATCAGCGGACGCACAGAAGTTCCCCAAACAGAAGAATTAGCAACGCTTGCAGCCCATCAAGCTAGTCTATGTTTATATCTGAGTGCGCGTCATGTTGAAGATGCCCAAGCCAAACTCTTAGAACACTATTCAGCCCAAACGCCAGTGGCAATTTGCTATCGATTAGGGTGGAGTGATGAAAAAATCAGGGTTGTTCCCCTCAATCAAATGGCAGATTGTACTCACCAAGAAAAGCTGATTCGCACCACACTTTATGTCATCAGCCCTGCACTCTCGCAAGCATCAGCACGCTCTCGTTTATATCATCCCGAACACACTCATCTGTTTCGCTCATCTCATGATCAGTGATGAGGAGTGGGGGAAGTAAGTAGAAGGGCTTAATTAAATAAAAACTCGCGCGTCAGGGCTTTAGCCCTTTAAAATCTTATACAGAGCGATAAATCGCTCACTACGAACAAAAGTTTTATCTTACATTTAATTAAGTCCACCTACTTACTCGTGCAGCTTAATAAAATTAACTGGGTAATTGATACTATCAAAATTGAGAATTTTGAATTGTTATTATGCCTTTAATTAAAGTCCAAACTTCTGTATCCGCTCCTCTTGGAGAAGAAGTTGAAGCAATGCTCAAAAGCCTATCAGCTAAACTAGCCAGGCATACAGGAAAGCCAGAATCCTATATGATGACGGCTTTTGAAGCAGGAGTTCCTATGACATTTGGCGGTACGACAGATCCAGTATGTTACATTGAGATTAAGAGTGTCGGTACAATGAAGCCAGACCAAACCCAGGCGATGAGTCAGGACTTTTGCCAAGAGATTAACAAAGCGCTGGGTGTGCCTCAAAATCGCATCTATATAGAGTTTGCTGATGCCAAAGGCGCAATGTGGGGCTGGAATGGTACAACTTTCGGTTAATTTTTTGATTGTTTGAGTGTTGGAAACCGCAATCACAAACCCAGGCAACAAGAGCAGGAATCGCCTACCATAAAGATCCAAGGCGAATTTCTGAACTACCATGTCTGCTAAGTCTGTCTCTGTACTCCCTTCCCCCAAAACTAGTCATATTCCGCAACAACCAAACTTCTCTATTCCACCGCTTTTAGGCGCTGGTTTGGAGGAGTTAACGGCTTGGGTGCATGATCAGGGACAACCAGCTTACAGGGGAAAGCAACTGCACGAGTGGATCTATCAAAAGGGAGTGCGTAGTCTCTCGGATATCTCTGTCTTCCCCAAACAGTGGCGTGCAGAACTTGCAGAAATTCCCATCGGGCGCTCAACTATACATTACCGCTCTGTTGCCCCCGATGGCACTGTTAAATATCTTTTACAACTAGCAGATGGTCAAATTGTTGAATGTGTGGGTATCCCCACAGAAAAGCGCCTGACAGTTTGCGTTTCTTCTCAAGTTGGTTGCCCAATGGCGTGTGATTTCTGCGCTACTGGTAAAGGAGGCTACAAGCGCAATCTTGCTCGCCATGAAATTGTCGATCAGGTGTTGACGGTTCAGGAAGATTTCCAGCAGCGAGTGAGCCATGTAGTGTTCATGGGGATGGGTGAACCGTTGTTGAATACAGATAATCTGATAGGAGCCATTAAATCTTTAAATAAAGATGTGGGTATTGGACAGCGCAACCTGACTGTCTCTACTGTTGGAATACGCGATCGCATTCGTCAATTTGCTCAACATCAGTTGCAAGTCACTCTTGCTGTGAGTCTCCATGCTCCCAACCAAGCACTGCGCGAACAACTCATTCCTAGCGCCCACTCCTATCCTATAGAAGATTTGCTTGCTGAATGTCGGGAGTATGTGGAAATGACTGGACGCCGCGTGAGTTTTGAATACATTCTTCTTGCTGGTGTCAACGATCTACCAAAACACGCATTAGAACTGGCGCAACGTCTACGGGGATTCCAAAGCCACGTCAATTTGATTCCTTACAATCCCATTACAGAAGCTGACTACAAACGCCCCAACCAAAACCAAATTCAAGCTTTTGTCAACGTCCTCAAGCAGCAAAAAATTGCAGTTAGTGTTCGCTACTCGCGTGGTTTAGAAGCTGATGCCGCTTGTGGACAACTTAGAGCAAGTAAAAAGTAAAAAGGCAAAAGAAAGATTTCTCTCCTACTTTTACCTTGTTACTTTTAACTTTTACCTTGTTGCATGAATACCTGGGGCATAAGCCTCAATCACTCTACCAGTACGCATACAACTAATCATTAAGTAGTCACAGATTGGGCATTGCGTGCGAGTCAGTTGACTTTGAGATAAATAGTGCCTTTCACCTTCGCTACCGCAGTTTGGGCAGCGAATTTTTTGTACTAACTGCATTTTCAAATCCTTGTTTTTCATGATTTTTTTGAAAAAACGCAAATTAAACCTGAAAATCTTTGAGATTAAAGGTATTTAACAAGTGATAAATTATTATCTCTTAAATTAACACATTTTCGAGTATTTATACTCAATTATGTTTTTTTATTATCCTCGTTTTTAGCTTTGCTGCTATCCAGCTAAAGATATATAAATTGTTTTTACTAATTCAAATCAAATTATAAATATCCTGATCCCAATGAATAAGCCTTTGAGATTAGCTAGTTTATAGTCATATCAACTTTGTATTTTATGTTAGCCGAAGCTATAGAAGCTTTCTCAAAGCGAGATATTGGCAACAAACAGGGAAAAGCCCAATAATTCTCGGATAATAGCAACTCTCATCCCCTTTTTATGTAGTTTTTATGCAGCTACGGCAACTCAGTTTGTTTTAAATGCTAAGTCTCTACTTTCAGAGCGTCTACTCTTTTCTAGAGAGTAAACCTCCGCAGACGAACTCCATAGGCCATTAGTATTAGCTCACAGGCGTATCTAAAAAGTATGAGTTAAAAACTAACTCTACCTTTAGTCTTAGTAAAAAAATATGAATTTTTAGCTTTTATTAATCTTTGTTTATTGTTAATAATGGGATGAAACTCTAATAATAAAATTTAAGGAAAAATTCAAATCATAGAGATTAGCGTGATCAACTACAGCAGATTGCAACTAAATGAAGTACAACGCGCTTTGTCTAAAAGCCAGGCACAGAGCCAATTTTACTCCTGACTTCTGACTCCTGACTCTTGACTCCTGACTCCTGACTTCTCACCTGTGTTCAAGAAGGATGGAAATAATCGTAAATTTCCTGCGCCAAACGCGGACCAATACCCGGAACTTCAGCAATCTGTGTGGGTGTCGCTTGCCGAATATAATCAACTGAGCGAAAATGCCCTAAAAGCTGCTTTTGTCGATGGTGTCCCAAGCCTGGAATTTCATCTAAACGCGATCGCTTCAATTTATCACTACGCTGTTGTCGGTGAAAACTCACGGCGAAACGATGCGCTTCATCTCGCAAGCGCCGCAAAAGTTGCACTCCGGGTTGTTCTGCGTCAGTTTCCAGTGGTTCGGACTCTCCCGGCAAAAAAATCTCTTCTCGCCGTTTTGCCAAACTCACAACTCGCAAATCTTCCAATAAATTCATGTCTTGCAAGACTGCGAAAACCGATGATAACTGACCTTTACCACCATCTATCATAACCAGGTCGGGCCAATCGGGATTTCCCACTCGCTGTAATTGCGGATCTTCCGCATACTTGCGAAAGCGACGCTGGATAACTTCAGCAAGAGAAGCAAAATCGTCTGAGTGTCCCGTTGTGACTGTGGGATTTTTAATTTTGTAATGGCGATAGTGCTGCTTGGCGGGTAAACCGTCAACAAACACGACTTGCGAAGCAACTGCATTTGAACCCTGGATGTGGGAAATGTCGTAACCTTCGATGCGGTGGGGTAAGTCGGGTAAATCGAGAATGGTAGCTAAATCGTGCATGGCTTCTTGATTGCGATCGCCCAATTTTTGCATTCTTTGCAATTCATACTGAGCATTTCGCTCCACCATCTCAATTAATTCTGCCTTGACTTGTCGCTGAGGATTCAAAATCGTGACTTTTCTTCCCTTGCGCCCAGTCAAAACATCCGCTAATATCTCCCCATCTGGCAATTCGTGCTGTACCAAAATCTCTGCGGGAATTTCCACCGAGTCAGCAGTTTGATAATGCTCCTCCAACACTCGTTGTAAGATAGCACCAGGTTCAGCATGAGCATCTGCGACGAAAGCAAGGCGTCCTACCAATTGCCCAGCGCGAATCTGGAATAATTGAATACAGGCGAGTTGTTCGTCCCCTGCAAGGGCGATCGCATCGCGGGACACTGTATCATCTGGTAAAGAGACTTTTTGGTCAGCAGTCAGCGACTTTAACCCAGCAATTTGGTCGCGAATGCGTGCTGCTGACTCAAAGTTCAGTTCTTCTGCTACTTTGTGCATTTGCTCGGTTAGGATGTCTATGAGTTCCTGAGTTCGACCTTGGAAAACCATCGCTATTTTTTGCACGATTTTGCGGTATTCCTCTGGTGAAATCAGCTTTTGACACACACCCGGACAGCGTCCCAAATCATAATTCAAGCAAGGACGGTCTTTGAACAGCGGTTGAGGACGTTGTCGCAAAGGGAAGATCCGCTTGCACAAGCGCAATATCTCCCGCAACAGCCGAGAATCGGTATAAGGTCCGTAGAATTTATCTTTTTCTTTCCCTAATTGACGTTTACGAGTGATAAAAATACGCGGATAATCTTCTGACCATGTAATGCAAACGTAAGGATATTTTTTATCATCCTTAAGCAGGACGTTGAAATAGGGTTGGTGCTGCTTAATGAGGTTTGCTTCCAGCGCCAAAGCTTCCGCTTCGGTATCGGTGACAATGAATTCAATTTCTGTCACCTGCTTAACCATCGTGGCGATACGTTCGCTTAGTCTTTGGGAGTCTCGGAAATAGGAACGAACACGCGATCGCAACTTCCGCGATTTACCTATATATATGATGCGATCGCTTCCATCCCGCATCAAATAAACTCCTGGTTCCGGCGGAATTTCTTGTAGTCGGCGCTCCAGGCGTTCTGGATCTTTGACTAGTGGTACTGTTTGAGCAGATGTTGTCACAACCAGTGTTTGGTAATTTTACAAATTTACCTATATCTATTTTAAGTAAATTTACTGTTATTTTTTCTTGATTTCACATTTTCCCAATGGGAAGTCACCTAGTTTGATTCTTTAGCTCTTAGTCAACAGTGAATTAGGGGTAATTTCCACACTCGTTTGATGTATTTACGTTTACATTCAAGATAGCTACCCTAAGTTAATTTTTCTTTTATAAACCACTTTATTTAAAATTTACTCTTGCTTCTTTTATTTATTTATCTTGCTTCATTTGCTTTTATCTTCTTACTTATTTAACAATATTTTCATTTTTCTATCTTATCAAAAATATCTACTTACTTATATGAAATTATTATACTTCCTGGTTTAGAAGCAGGAATATTACGAATATTCTCTAGCTACAAGTAAGCATAAAATCTTAAGAGGTTTAACGGATTTCTCCAAGGAACTTTATGATTTACATTCATGTTAAATGGATTAGATTTATTGATTATCGGAGTCAAGAATGAATTTACAAGAATTTGAGTCCCAGTATCGTAACAACATGGATGAAGCTCTAAATGAGCTACAAACAGCAATTCTGCTATTAGCGCAAGTACAAAATACGATTTCCCTGCTTGGCAGTTATGTACAAAGCCTAAGTCAAACTGTTGAAGAGTATATTAATACGCAAAACCTGGAATAATTGTATGCTTAGTAGAGTTTATAGTTGAAGACCAGCAAGCTCTTCTTCAATTGCTAGGATAAGATTCGTGAGATTGACGGGTTTAACAAAGTAGCGACAAGCCCCTAATCTCATGGCTCTTTCCTGATCTGCTTTGAAAGCAAAGGCTGAAACTACGATAACAGGTATCTTTGAAAGATCTGGTTTCTGCTGGATTTGTTCTAGTAGCGAATAACCATCAACATCCGGTAATTTTAAGTCTAGTAATATTAGTTCTGGTTTGAACTTATCTATGGTTCTAAAAAAATTAGAAGCTCCTGGCAAACTTTGAACAGAGTATCTACAGTATCTGAGATAATCACTCAGCAACATTCTATTGACATCATTGTCTTCAATTAGCAAAATTCGTCTAGTTGATTGTGAATGGACTTGCTGCTCTACAGTAAGTAATTTTGCTATCATTTCTACATAGAGTTTTAGGTTAAGAACCAATGATGATTACCAGAATCCAAAATTATTGGGCAGATATTTTGTTAAAGTAATACAAATTTGCCTTGTCTTCTTTATATAAAAATATGAAAAAACTAACTTTCAATAAAACAACACATATGTATAATAATATTAATCTAGAAGAGAAACTACGTCAAAACTTCCAACTTTCTTGAACCTAGCTTTAAATATTTGTATTGGTGGCTTAATTTTTAATAATTTACAAATTGTATTGTTAAATTACTTAATTTCTTAAATAAAAATTGATGTATAGGAGTTTTATATTATGTCAACTATAATAGGTTTATTGAGAAACGCCAACACAATTTGCGTCACGCCTTTCTAGAATTGGCGATTGCAAGGGAGTGCAGCACCCTCAAGCAGATGTTCGCCGCAGGTTTCTCAGTAACTCAAGGTATCAGCTATCATCACAAAAGCTAATTGTTCATTGTTGTAGACGCTCATAGAGCAATACGGTTCAGTTAAGGATTTTTGGTGAGATTCGGTGAGGTGTAGAGACGCGCCATGGCGCGTCTCTACATTGCCGTGCTGATAACTGTTTTGGTCTTATCTGAACGGTATTGGCCCATAGAGGGCGTCTACTGGTACAGTAAGCTGATAGCGACTTATGCCACGTTCGGCTCAACTAAATTTTCTGCCCCTTGAATGACTTTTGCCGATTCAATTTTGTCACCCGCCTTCAGTTCATCCAAAACCTCTTTTCCTTCAGTGACATAGCCAAAAACGGAGTAGCGACCATCCAACAAGTTGCGTCCTGCTGGAGTGAGTTCTGGTTCAAACAGGAAGAAGAATATTTGCGAAGAACCACCGTTCACTTCACGTTCAGGACGCGCCAGCGCCACAGCACCAAAAGCAGAGAAAGGCAGAACTGGTAAATCAGTGTAACGACCAGCATCCTCTAAGGTAATGCCGTAAGTAGGTTCTTTGTCGCCTTGAGCAAGAATTTCTAAGGGAACGGCACGGTATTTACCGGTTTTTGGGTCAATAAAACCCACATCCTTGCCTGGTGGATCTCCAGTTTGCAGGACGTAGGATTCTTCAGAACGGGTAAATTCTAAGCCGTTATAAAAACCCCGTTGCACCAAATCAACAAAATTCCCAGCGGTAACAGGGGCGCTATAGCCGTCTACAACAACGGTGAGATTGCCTTTGTTAGTTTTCACCTCCACAGTGGCACGACCTTTAAGTTGAGGTAAATTGCTGTATTCGGCTGGCACTTCAAAGGGAAATTCCTTCACCATTGACTGTTCTAGTTTGCCAACCAGACTCAGTAAATGGGTACGTTGCTCCCGAACTTGTTCTTTATCTTTGCTTTTAACGACTTCTTGCAGGGCATTCACACCGGATTTTAACTCAGCAATCACAGCCTCAGCCTGGGGTTGGCGTTCTTCTGGAACACTTGCTAGAAGTTGGGAGGGTTTATCGAGAATCCGCGATGCTTTACTAAGGTCTTTGGAAACAGCACCCCAGCGTCGATTTGCCCGCAGCTGGGTGGAGATGTCCTCTAAAGAAGCTTGCAGTTGCCGCACAGGTTTATTATCTATAGGGAGTGCGTACTGCAATAGAGATCTGCCGTCAGTAATAGCATTCCCGGCTGGTAGCGCGGCGCTACTAGCGGGAGTCCACCCAGCAGTACTTATTCCTAAAAATAGAGTTACCAGCAGTAGTGCAATTAGGCTGTTATTCAGCCAGGATTTCAATATTTTGAACATGGGATGGCTCAAACGCAGCATCAAACTCTTGACTGGGCGTAACCCAACAATAATCTTCCCACAGTACAGGAAGCACTTTCGCGCTTATATCAAGTTGCACTCATTAAAGACGTGTCCTCGCCTCAATTCCCTAATAATCGTCGCGCCTAAATAACCCCAACACCGGACCGAGAATCACACCAAACACAAAGCCGCCAATGTGTGCCCAGTAAGCAACTCCGCCTGTCTCCACACTCATGTTGGCAGCTGCTTGGAGGTTAGCAAGACCGGAGATGACATTTTGGATAAAGAAAATCCCAATGAGTAGCAGTGCAGGAACTCTAATTGTGGTAAAGAAAAAACCTAAAAAGACAAATGACATCACTCTTGCATGGGGAAAGCGAATGATGTAAGCACCTAAAACTCCAGAAATTGCACCGCTTGCCCCCAAGGATGGAATCGCAGAATTGATACCTATTACCCACTGACATAAGGCTGCTAGGGCACCGCAACCCAGATAAAAAATCAGGTATTTCAAATGACCTAAGCGGTCTTCAATGTTATTACCAAAAACCCAGAGAAACACCATATTTGAAATTAAGTGCCACCAACCGCCGTGCAAGAATTGCGATGTAAATAAAGTCGTCCACTCCCCAGCCAAGTTGTTAGTTAACTCTCGTGGTACTACGGCATACAGATGGAAAAACTGCTCTAATTGTGCATCTGGCAGACTAAGTTCATGAAAAAAAACTAAAACATTCATGCCAATCAACCCATAGGTAAGAAATGGGGTGATTCGTGTTGGGTTTTCGTCGTACAGGGGAAACACAGGTGTTTTTCCTCATCACTGATTAACTGCAATATATCTTGTGGGGCTGGCAGTTGCTAAATCAAAAGAAATTTCACCGACTGCTGTAAGCTGCAATGAGAAACCTATATTTGGCAAACTTCATAACAAACAAGTGCCAGCCCTATTCGTGGCACTTGCTTTGTACTAACTGTACCAAGGTTCTTCCCTTGGTTTGTCGCTAAATAACCCCAGCACTGGACCAAGAATTGCCCCAAATACAAAACCACCTGCATGTGCCCAGTAGGCGATACCGCCATTTTCCATGCCAATATTAGTAGGTGTTTCTAGACTGGCGACTCCGTATAAAGCTTGCTGGATAAACCAAAATCCCAGAAAGAAGAATGCTGGGACACGGAAGGTGGGGAAGAAAAACCCTAAGGGTATTACGCCGAGAATTTCCGCTTGGGGAAATCTCAGAATGTATGCCCCCATAACTCCAGCGATCGCACCACTAGCCCCTAAAGAAGGAATTGAAGACCCTTGTGAAAAGTACCACTGGGTTAGTGATGCCAAAACACCGCAACTTATGTAGAAAAACAAATATTTGATATGCCCCAATCTGTCTTCTACGTTGTTACCAAAAATCCATAGGAACAACATATTACCAGCCAGGTGCAGTAAACCACCATGCAAAAATTGGGAAGTAATCAAACTTACCCATTCAGGGACTGGCTGATGAACTGAAATCCCCGCAAAACTAGCAGTGAGTTCTCGTGGAACCACAGCCGCAAGGTGTAAAAATCCTTCTAATTGTTGCGGAGGCAGACTTGCTTCGTAAAGAAAAGCCAAGACATTGGCAGCAATCAGCCCATAAGTGACATAAGGCGTGATTGTTATAGGATTATCATCTCTGATAGGAACCACAGGCGTTTTTTCCGATTTTTGAGGAACCAGCCTCACACTACCTAATTTTTCATGTCGTTTCTTCTAACCTGTGGCAGGATTTAAAACAGTTTTGAGTGCAAAAAAAGAATACTCAGCACTAATAACTCTTCATCGCCCGTTGCATCTCACGCTGGTCTTGACGTTTTTTAATGTCTTCGCGCTTGTCATGGATTTTTTTACCTTTGGCAAGAGCTATACTGACTTTCACCCAGCCGCGCTTGAGGTACATCTTCAAGGGTACTAAAGTCAAACCCTGTTGTTCTACTTTGCCAATGAGTTTGCGAATTTGCTCGCGATGTAGTAGCAGCTTGCGCGTGCGGCGCGGTTCATGGTTGAAATACTGCCCACTAGCAGTGTACGGGGAGATATGCGCGTTAATCAGCCATACTTCGCCATCACGCAGTAAGGCATACCCATCTTGGAGATTAACCTTACCCGCACGAATTGACTTGACCTCGGTTCCTGTCAACTGAATACCAGCTTCGTAGGTTTCGAGAATTTCGTATAAATAACGGGCTTGACGATTGTCGCTAACAACTTTGTAACCTTCGTTCTTGTCACTCATCGAGAATTATACGTACGTCTAATGTGTTAGAAAAGATAGTTTATGAGAGATTGTGAATTATGTGTGGATATTAAACCGCCAGAAATGTTCAACTGAATTTCAGTGTTATCCTACTAATTTAGCTTTTTTGTACTGTTTTAGCTTGTTTGTATTGTTAATTAAACTTTTACAATAGTTGTAGCTTATTTAAAAACACTCATCTTCCTCTTCTACCTAATTGATGGTGTGTTCTAGAAAATCAAAAAATCTTAACAAATACAGACTCAGTATTTCTTTTCTATAAAAGTTGAGATAAGTTTGTACCTCTTGAGTGTGAGTCTATTAAATGCAGACTTTATAGCCGCAGAATGATTTTGTTTTTGTACAGATTGGGTAGAGTGGTGAGTGAACTCCAAAGGGTTGAGGAACTTAAATCATGAAACGTGAATTAACTAAAGTCATTGGCACCAGCGTTATTGCTCTAAGCATGGCATTGCCCTTCACTGTACCTGCTTCTGCTCAGACTACAACTGAATCCGGAGCTACCACTGCTCCTGGCACAACAACTGAAACAAGAACTGCTGATGACAATAATTTTGATTGGGGTTGGTTAGGATTACTTGGTTTGCTTGGTTTGGCTGGTTTGGCTGGTAGAAAGCGCAACGAAGAACCAACTCGCTATCGTGACCCCAATGCTGTTGGCACCACTGGCTACAGAGAATAATCCTAGTATCTAGTCAATGCGGACGAGATGAAACAACGAAAAGACGCAAAGCCTTAGACTGGATATCTAAGGCTTATATGTAGATATCTAAAGCTTAATTGTACGACCATCAAGCTAAGGACAGTCTAATGTAGCAAAGACTGTCCTTAACTATTGTAGACAAAAGTTAGCTAACTGTAGGTTCTGGGTTAGGAGAATTATATTCTCTGGCTCGACCTTGGGGTAAAGATTTGTAATAGCTGGCAACTAAGCCAACCATCAGCCACCATACAGTATTGACTTCAGGACGGAACCAGACAGTATCAACCAAATTGTGGGCAAGCGTACCTGCTAGGGCAGCGATCGCGCCAATTAGCCAAAATCCATCTGCACTTTTGAGTTCTCGTAACCGTCGCAGTTGTAGCAAAGCCGTATTAAATATCACAATCACCAACCACAAGAAACAGGCTAAACCAACAAAGCCAGTTTCAACAGCTATCTCCAAGAAAATTGAATAGGCGCTCAAAGCGCTGTAACGGGGAAGTTGATAAAGAGGGTAAATTTTATTAAAGGCATTGTGACCAGGTCCAATACCGAGAATTGGATAATCGTGAATCATTTGGAAAACAGCAGTCCACACATTCCTGCGATAGTTATTACTGCTATCTTTTCTATCAGCAAAAATACTGAAAACCCTTTCGCGTACTGGTTCAACAAACAGCACAGACAGCACCAATACCCCAGTCAAGCTAGCCAAAAGAATCAAAGGCAAACTAGTGCGCCAAAAAGGAGGCATTTGCACGCTCCACCAGTAGTACAGTAACCCTATTAAGATAAGAACTGCAACCACTAGCCCAATCCACCCCCCACGACTAAAAGTCAGAACCAGGCAGGAACCATTAACAACACACATGGTTAATGCCAATGCTTTCTTGAACCAGCTTTGCCATACAAAAATTGCGACTATGCTTAAAATCACCGCAGGCAGAAGATACCCAGCCAGCAAATTGGGATTGCCTAAATAACTGTAAACCCTTGTCGTCTTTGATAAAGTAGATGTTGGATCAACCCAAGTTGCCAGACTTGGCGCTCCAAAAAACCATTGCCGCAATCCATAGACGCTCACAATTAGGGATATGTGCAAGTACAGCGCAATTAGCCAAGAGCGAAAACGGGGCGACCTCAAAACCCTAGCACACAGGGCAAACAAGAGCAAATAGAGTGTGAAATTCCTCAAATCGGTCAACGCTGCCTTCTTCACAGGTGACAATGCTGTCGCTACGGTAGCAATTCCCCAATAAAGCAATATCAGCAAGTGAATGGGGGTAACATTTAGGGCATTTGGTGTTGTTTCATCTGATAAAGTTAACAGCAGCCAGAATCCTGCACAAGCTATCAGGAACAATCCCAATAGGTCATTGGGGACAAAAGGTGCAAAAGCATAGACCAGGCTGAGTAAAACAGCCGCTATTGTTTCTCCCCACTGCATCAATAGGCTGCTTTGCCGCCAGGAATGCAACAGCCCTACTAGAGAGCGGTGCAGGTAACTTGTGCCAAGATATTCTCTCAGAGGCAGATAGGATAAAGTGAATCGTTGCCAAACTAAATTCATAATACCAAGCTGTGATTAATTAGCATTCCCGCGTAGAACTTCGACTTAATGATAATCTGGGGATTTCCAAAAGTTCACAACGCAGGTTGCTTCTTATTATTCACTCATGGATAATTGCCATCAGCCATTGCTCATCATTTGAACAATTTGCCGTCGATGCTAATTGAACACAGCTACAGCGCAATTCAATTGGATGAAGTACAAATAGCCTACGGCACGGCTTACGCCTACATCTGTGTCCATCTGTGTCCATCTGTGGTTCTTTATTTCTTTTTGTACCTTACCCAGTTGCAAACCGCTGTAGTTTGTAGTCGGGCATCCACGCAAGTCAACCTGAGTCAGCCATCGCTCACGGCTTCTACTGTGCCCAAATTCAGTGGCAAACTCAGCACATAACGATATCCTGATTCTGATGAACCTTGAATAGCAATTTGTCCACCATGCAACTCTGCCAGATGACAGCTTAGTAACAGACCCAAGCTTTCACGAGAAAGATGACCATGCGGCTTAGTTGAATTTCCGCTTGACTTATCCAGTTTGGCTGATAAGTCCCCTGCTGGCTCTTGGTTCTCCAAATGACCATTATGACTTGAGATAGCACCTATGAGCTTGAGCAATGGTGGTGTATTACTGAGGCGAAAGTAGGGGTCAACTTCGGTGATACCGTCACCCAGCCAAGGATGTGATACCCAAATTGTGATGTTTAGTGTATCGTCTTTGTAAGAAACATGAATGCGAACAACACTACCTGTCGCAGAAAGCTGAATCACGCTGAAAACGAGGTGATACAAGATTTGTCGCACCTTGTCTTTATCTAAAGACCAAATGCGATTGCGCCCTGGTTCTACAGACAAGCGAATATCTTGTTCGCGGCGGTTGGCTGCTTCTTCTAAAGTATTGATAGCCTGTTGACAGAGCATTTCAATATCTACAGGAGCTAGATTTAACTCCGTCGGGTTTTCCTCCATTGTCCCCATCTCAGAAATTGCGTTGACTAACGAAAGTAAGTACCGACCGCTGTGTTGAATAATCTCTAGATATTCTCTCTGCTTAGTTGTCAAGGGACCATAAATCTCACGTCCCAACACACTAGCCATACCTAGCACAGATGTTAAAGGGGTACGTAACTCCTGAATAAGTTGTTCTAACAGTTCCAGTTTTAGTTGGTTGGTAGGAACTAACTCTTTTTGTAAAGTAGCTGGGCTAATTCTGATTTCACTAGTATTGACATCCTTGAGTGACCAGTTAGAAGCACTCCTAGGGATGTTGCTGCTTGGGTTTGCTTGCAACAGACGGTTACGCTCAAATTCACTCATGCTCCAACGAGCTATGATTTGTAACAATTCAATGTCTTTATTTGTAAAATCGCGTGGTTTTATATCCATGACTGCCAATGTACCCAAACAATGCCCTGAAGCATCAAACAGTGGCGCTCCCAAGTAAGCGCGAATGCCATAATCGTGAACCAACTTGCTATACGCGGAACTGTCTGCGCCAGTCAGGTTGTGTGTATCATTAATTACCAATGTTTGCCAACTCTCTACGACCTTGGTGCAAAAGGATTCCCAGCGTGGTAGTTCACGGCTTTGCGCCAGCTGATTCATTATTCCTCCTCGGAGCTTAGATAAGCCTACAGATGATTTGAACCAGTGGCGTTCTTGATCTACAAATCCCAAAATGCAAATTTGCGATTCCAAGAAGTGGGCAGCAGTTTGAGTCGCTTCTTCAAAAACTGGAATCGTCTCTAGTTGATGCAAACCAAAGTCAGACAATGCCTTGAGACGTTGTTGTTCTCTTGTTTCCTGGGAAGCCCAACTATCCTTTAGGGCAAACACTTTGTTTTCCGGCTCTACCATTGCCATCACTACCTTAATAATCTCTCGATACTGTGATTCATATAACCGCTTTTTTTGGGTTATTTACTATCCTTCAGGATTCCCCACTTTGATCTGGAATGAACAAGATGGAAGTAAAAATTTTTTCTCATGTAAGTTTTGAGATATCCCGGAAAATACTGTCCTCTCACTTCCGCTCTTTCATCAAGAGATTGGCTAGTGCTGAATCCCTTCTGGTCGCAATGACTTAGCGTTCTACTTGGAATAGGTGCAGGTAGTAGAGGATTCCACCTATTCGTAGGTAACTATTTTATGCTAGAAGCTATGACCTTGCTTCAACAAGTCATGACGCCAGTTATTTATGAAAATAATTCTGAGTTTTACGTTTTTATACCAGAGCGGCGTTAGTTTGGGATTGAATCTGGGTAACATAATTTTGCGAATAAACAGAAAACGTTTGCTCTGCTGATGTGTGGATAAGAAATTGTGCGTCTATACATCTGACATCTTATTTAGAATTGCATGAAAATTCATATTTACTGTTGCTATTTCTAGCAAGAAGTTAATCTTGCAAAATCAGTCATTCATAATTAACTTGGAAATAAAGAGAACAAGTTTCTCCAATTTTAAGTATTGAAAATTTAAGAAATTCCGACAGGGAGAACTGTTCAGCAATGCAAAACTAAAAAAAAGTCAAATACTAAGAAAAACAAGAGAAAAATTAATAGAAACTTTACTATTTCTTCATCAGAAATTTTTGCCTAATTTTTAGTAATTAGTCAAGAATAGATTAGCGACTTGAAAAAAGCATTTTGACATTAAAGACTAGGGGCTTGCCTAAGAATGAACAATATGACTATTAGGGTTCCTTTTGTAGACCTTAAGTTACAACACCAACCAATTCAAACTCAAATACAACAGGCAATCCAGACGGTAATAGAACGGGGGGATTTCGTTTTAGGGCAAGCACTGAAAGATTTTGAGGCAGCTTTTGCCGCAGCATCTGGTGCAGAATATGGAGTTGGTGTTGCCTCGGGAACTGATGCGATCGCTCTTGGTCTACAAGCCTGTCATGTTGGTCCTGGAGATGAGGTGATTTTGCCAGCAAACACCTTTGTTGCCACTTTGATTGGGGTGATACGTGCTGGGGCAAAACCAATTTTCGTAGATTGCGATCCACAAACAGCTTTAATTGATTTAGAAGCAGCAGCGCGGGCAGTGACGCCTCAAACCAAAGCGATTATTCCCGTGCATCTTTACGGTCAGATGGTATCACCACGGCAGTTGTTAGACTTTGCCGACGCTTTTAAAGTGCTGATTTTTGAAGATGCTGCACAAGCACACCTAGCCGAACGGGAAGGATATCGCGCTGGTTCAGTGGGAATAGCAGCAGCTTTTAGTTTCTATCCCAGCAAGAATTTGGGGGCATTCGGAGACGGAGGGATGTTAGTCACGCGAGATCCAGACGTCGCCCAAAAAATGTTACGCTTGCGGAATTACGGCGCAGCCCAAAAATATATTCACGTTGAATCAGGTACCAACAGCCGCTTAGACACAATGCAAGCAGCGGTGTTGCACCAGAAATTACCATATCTACCACAGTGGAATCGCGATCGCCTCAATGCTGCAGGGCAGTACGATATTGAACTAGCG
This sequence comes from Mastigocladopsis repens PCC 10914, assembly GCF_000315565.1. Lineage (NCBI taxonomy): Bacteria > Bacillati > Cyanobacteriota > Cyanophyceae > Nostocales > Symphyonemataceae > Mastigocladopsis > Mastigocladopsis repens. The sequence goes on from NZ_JH992901.1 coordinate 5,438,045, forward strand.
CCCTTAGCATCAAGCGGGATGACTCCCATCCAAAACCACAGCGGTGAGGGACACGTTTATCATCTTTATGTCATTAGAGTAGATGATTCTTGTGCCGTACAACCACAGCAACTCCAAGAAGAACTCGCAGCAGCAGGAATTCAAACTGGCGTTCACTATCCAATTCCTTGTCATCTCCAACCAGCATTCACCCACCTAGGCTATCAAGTCGGGGACTTTCCCAATGCAGAAGTGCTGGCGAAGCAAATCTTATCCTTACCCATGTATCCTGGTTTGAGTCATAGCCAAGTCAAGGAAGTGGTGGCGGCGATTGCATCAAGCCTCAGTGCTGAACAAGATGCATTGAGTGTCCATTTGAAAAAATTATGAATGATAAATACTGAATTATGAATTAGAGTAATACTCATAAATTCATAATTCATAATTTATTTAAAAAAAGTCATGCAAATTCAGCGTCAATTTAAAAATACAAACACTTCACAATTGATTAGCCTAGCTATATTAGGTATTTTGCTGCTGCTTTATGCTCCTCTGTTGCTGCACTGGTGGGAAGGTTGGGTCAAAAAAAGTATCAGTATAGAACACGAATATTTTAGCCACGGTATTATTGGTCTACCGTTTGCTGGCTATCTATGCTGGATGAACCGAAAAAAGTGGCAAAGACTGCCAAATACTTCCCATCCCTTGGGAATTGTGTTGTTAGCTGTGGCAGGAATTTTTTATCTAAGCGGTGTCAGCGAGTGGGTCAACATTTCCTTTCCAGCTATGTTGGCAGGATTATGCCTATGGTTTAAGGGAATTCCTGGCTTAAAATTGCAAGGATTCCCCCTCATACTGGTGCTTTTAGCAACCCCAACATCAGTCCCCTACCTCATCACTCCCTACACGTTACCTCTCCAAAGTTTTATCGCGGGTACTGCTGGCTTCATACTTAGTCAACTTGGTATGCAAGTCATTGTCGATGGGATAAATATATACGTAGGAGGAAGAATTGTAGAAGTTGCGCCCTACTGTGCAGGGCTGAAAATGCTATTCACGACTCTCTACGTTGGCTTGATGCTACTTTATTGGACAGATGCATTGTCTTCCCGGCGCAAAAGTCTTTGGTTTTTATCTATTGCAGTCTTAATTAGCGTTTCCGCCAATATTGTTCGCAACACATTACTTTCCTTCTTTCATGGCACAGGACAAGAGGGGGCTTTTCATTGGCTGCATGATGGTTGGGGTGGAGACTTATATTCTGCTATTATGCTGCTTTCATTGGTGCCTACTTTGAATTGGATTGATAAATCTTTTTCAGAAGTTTCAGAAATTCAGCCCGAAGGTGAAGGTTAGGCAAGTGAAAATCTCTGATGATGTAGAGACGTTACAATGCAACGTCTCTACACTGAGGCTTTAGTGTCTACTTTTCTCAAGGCAAAATGTCAATATTACTGGTTTCATGATGTTCATTTTGCAAGTAAAATTTTGCCTAAGTACAGTAGACTTCACCGATGATTTCCTTTTCCAAGTTTCTTAAGGAGCGCCAGTTTTCTCAGGTAGTAGCGCTTTTGTTGCTGTTACTACTGTTGGTTATAGGAGCGACTCCTGGTTACCTAACAGGACGCTGGGAATGGCGGGAACCCCCACGAATAACTAGTATCAAAGAGTTGAAGCATTTACGTCAAAAAGGGTTGACCCTTCCCGGTTGGCAAACCATTGAACAGCGCCAACAAGAGATAGGAGGACGCAAATGGTCTTACCAGGTGATTCACAAACAAGGCGACCAAACCAAAGCAGTTGTGCTTTTGCTGCCGCAAACAGGATCTAGAGACCTGCCTGTGGAGTGGACGGAAATCAACAGCTTTTGGCAGTGGCAGGTTGCTCAGTATCGGTCTGCTAATTTTACCGTTAAACAACCACAAGGAGCGGGGTCAAATACTGAAACAAAGGTAGAAGCTAGGTTCTTTCGTGGCTCAACCAATCAGCAGACCTTCGCTGTCTTGCAATGGTATGCTTGGTTCAATGGTGGTAATTCATCACCTTTACCGTGGTTCGTAGTAGATCAGCTCGCACAGTGGCATAAAAAACGTGCTCCTTGGGTTGCTGTTAGTGTTCTTATTCCTATGGAGCCATTGGGGCAGGTGGAAAAAACTTGGAATGAGGCTAAGTCTGTTGGTCAAACAGTGCAAACTGCTTTAATGACAGGTCCTTTGTAGAGCCGTTCACTGATGGGTTTCTATAAAAAAAAGTAAAATTCGGCAATAAAAAAGGTAAGATTCTGCCTCTTAAGTAGAGTAAAATTATATTTCTATTGGTACTTTACATTTTCTAATAATAGTGCCAGTGTCTATAGTTCCTGGTTGTCGTATGCGTGTATTTAACGCCCTGTCTTCTGCTGGTCTTCATGTGGGTGTTGTTTTGGTAACAATCGTTCAACCCGTTGTTGCTCAGATACCAAACCGGGAACAACCGCCACAAAAGACTCCTGCGCTGCCTAGTACTCCAAAAGAACAATTGCCTCTCATACGACCTCCCGCGCCTCCACCTGGTAGTGCTGATTTTGTAGCTCCAGGTGCTCAAGAAGGGATGTCGCCTCAATTGAACCGCTACCTCTTGGGACCAGGTGATGTCGTTAATGTTTTGGTTCAGCGTCCGCCTGGTCGCTATCTCTTAGGACCAGGAGATGCAATTGCAGTCTCAGTTTTACGCTTCCCAGATTTAAGCTTTCAAACCGTAATCAACCCAGAAGGAAACATTGCTGTGCCGTTGCTGGGAACATTATCACTACAAGGTTTGAGTCTGGAACAAGCACAAGAAAAAATTCGCTCGGGCTTTAATCGTTTTGTGGTCGATCCAATTGTGACATTGTCACTCGTCGGGCAGCGTCCGGAGTTCAATTTTTCGGCTCAAATTAACCCCGAAGGCAACATAGTCGTGCCGCAAGTGGGGACAGTATCGCTACAAGGATTGACTTTGGAAGAAGCGCAAGAAAAAATCCGCTTGGGTTTAAGCCGCGTTTCAGTTGACCCAGTTGTGTCAGTATCACTAACAGGACAGCGACCAGTTCAAGTCACTATTAGTGGGGAAGTGAATCGACCGGGAATTTATCCCGTTGGTTCAGCAACGCCTCGTGTAAGTGATGCGTTATTCTTAGCAGGTGGTTCTGCAATGATGGCAGACCTACGGCAAGTACAAGTCCGTCGGAAGCTGGTTGATGGCTCTGTGGTTTCACAGACTGTGGACTTGTATACTCCATTACAAAATGGGGGTGAAATACCTAACTTACGCTTGCAGGATGGCGATGCAGTCATTGTGCCGCGTCGGGAACTTGCTAACGATGATAGTTATGACCGTACGTTGGTGGCTCGCTCAACCTTAGCGACACCACAAATTAGAATCAGGGTTTTAAATTATGCCGGTGGGGGGATTGTCACAGTCCCTCTGCCTAACGGTAGTACTTTTATAGACGTATTGACAGGAATCAATACTGAGAGTGCCAACCTCAGTGAAATAGCTCTAGTTCGCTTTGATCCGGAAAGAGGTCGAGCTGTTAAGCAAGTCCTCAATGCTAAAAAGGCACTGGCAGGAGATGTATCTCAAAATGTGCCCCTTCAAGATAACGATGTTATCGTAGTAGGTCGAAACCTCATTGCTAAAATTACTAATCTCCTCAGCACAATTACCCGTCCTTTCTTCAATGTTCGCAGCTTTCTCGAATTCTTTGATTTGTATGACGACTGATAAGTTGTGCCTGTAACCTTTTTACAAGAGAAGGGAAGAGAGAGACAAGGAAAAATTATGAACTATAAATTATGAATTGTGAAAATTTTTAGCATTCATAATGAATAATTTATAATTCCAAGCTTAGGAAAACCAAAAATTTATAATAAGTACAGCCAATTTATACCTAGTTTTTATTTGCAGGTGCCATGACTCCACCGATTGTTAAACGCTACCTCATTGCTTTCGATAAATACAAATGGATTGGACTAGCTAGTTTTGGTCTAGTTGTAGCGGGTTCAATGGTGGTGGCTTTGCAACCAGAACCCTCCCCAAAATACGTAGCAAACGGCGCACTCACCTACAATCGTCCACCAGTTTCTTTTTCCGCAACAGGGAGTGAAATTAATCAGCAAGGGCAGGAACTGAGCCAGGATATTTTGCTATCAGACCAAGTCATTGATGCTGCTGCAGCTAAAGTCAGAGTTAAGCCAGAAAAGATAGGTGCAAATGTCCTGATCACGATGCCGGAAAAAGACCTTAAGACTGGAGAAGCACCATCCACACTCATTGAAATAAAATATCAGGATAGCGATCGCCAGCGAGCAAGAGAAACCTTGCAGGAATTGATGCAAGCAATGATACAGTTGAGTGCGGAGATTAATACACGGCGATTAAAAGCAATTATTAGCAAAGTTAACGAACGCTTACCCCAGGCTAAACAAGAACTGCAAGTTGCAGAGCGGAAGCTAGAACTGTACGACCGCAGAGAACGACCAGCAATATTGGCGGCAGAAAATGGAAGTTTGCTCAACGCAATTACTGGGAGCCAAGTACAGCAACGGCAAATTCAATTCACCCTTTCTGGAATTGATGCCCAAATTCGCAGTCTCCAAGAAAAGTTGGGTTTAAACGTCAACCAAGCTTATGTTTCTTCTGCTTTGAGCGCCGATCCGATTATTGCTACCTTGCGAACGCAAATTTACCAAACTGAATCCCAAATTGAAGCTTTTAGAAAAGACCTGCGTCCTGAACACCCGACAATGGTTCAGTTGCGGCGTCAGAAAGAAGCCTATGAGACCTTACTGCGCCAACGTGGCGGTGAGGTTGTAGGCGGCGAGGATGGAGCAGCACCACTTCCCGCAACTGTGGCAATTCGCTCCCGAAGTAACCTAGATCCAGCCCGACAGCAGCTGGCAAACCAGATGGTGGCTTTGCAAACTCAGCGCGAGACATTGCAACAGCAACTCACTGACATAGTGCAAGAAGAAGCACGATTGCGTCGGGAATATTCTCTAGTACCCAATAAGCAATTGGAGCGATCGCGTTTAGAACAGGAGGTGGCACTTAAAAAAGCGGTCTATGACCAAATGCAAGTGAAGCTCACCGATGCTAGAACAGCAGAAGCGGAAACAGTCAGCAGTCTCGGTATTGCTAGACCACCAATAGCGATTGAGAACGTCAAAGAGCGTTTAAGTGTGCCTATTACCTTAGGCGTAGGCAGTTTACTAGGATTATTAGTTGGTGGCGGAGTTATATTTTTGCTGGGGTCGCTGGAAGGAACCTTCAAAACCAAGGAAGATATCAGAGACAGCCTCAAACAACGAGAAGTTCCTCTGTTGGGCGAAGTGCCTTTGATGCCTGTGGATGGTTTGCTCCCAGGTGAAGTGCCAGTGGTGCTTTCTGTTGAGTCTTTCTATCTGGAATTTTATGAGAAGTTCCGCAGTAATGTGCGTCGCATTGGTGGGAAAAACTTGAAGGTGGTGTTGATTACCAGCACCAGCAGTTCTGAAGGTAAGACTGTCAGTGCTTATAACTTAGGAATAGCATCTGCCCGTGCAGGCAAACGAACCTTGATTGTGGAAACAGATTTGCGATCGCCCTCTCACTCTTCATCACTCAGAGTGACTTCCGACCCCGATGCCACAGTTGAACCTCTGCGTTATTATGCCAGCTTGAGTGAGTGTATTCGCATAGTGCCAGATATAGAAAATTTATACATTCTTCCCAGCCCTGGTCCTGTACGTCAATCAGCAGCAATTCTTGAATCAAGTGAAATGCGGCGGCTCATGGAGGATGTGCGCGAGCGTTTTGATTTGGTAATTTTAGACACATCTCCTTTAGGCCTATCGAACGACGCTCTGTTAATCCAACCTTATAGCGATGGCATTGTGCTGGTGACAAGACCAAACTACACACAAGAAAATATGCTCAGTGAAGCGATCGAGCAATTGAGTGAATCTGACCTAGGATTGTTGGGAACTATTATTAACGGTGCTGATATTACCATTTCTCTGCCTCCGTCATTTGTAGAATCGCCAAACTCTCCACCTGAGGAAGAATCGCAAGCAGTTGCAAATGGAGTTAGGAGATAGGTAGTAGGAGTGTTAGCGTTAGCTATTGTACTACAATAACGTTTAATTGTCAGATGGGACGGGCTAACAGCCCATCCCACAAGATTTGTATTCCACTCAAACGAGAACCGTTAGATTTAACGCAGTTAGCAGGAAACCAAAATTTTTTCACTTCATGTAAGAAATTTACATTTTGAGCAGACAGCTGCTTGACCAAACAATTGATTATCCTCACCGATAACATTCCATAGGATACCGTCTTGGATCTCAAAGCGCTTACCAGTACTCGTGATGCGGACTCCAGAAAAATTGCTAAAACCTTTGGTTGCCGTATCAGATAATAGTCTATTACGCTCTTCCTGCACGACCTCTTGAGCTGTCTGACGAGAAGGCGTTTGGGTAAATTCCTCCCAAGAAAGCTCCCATAGTTGCAACGCCCTACGATTACCATAGTTAAGTATTGGATCTGGCTCGGTGCCGTGAGAAGCTAAAACAAACGGTGCATCAAACAGTCCTTGCGCTATTTCCTCAGGTGAACCGCTAGCATCTAATAAAGAAAACCCCGTCCAATACTGAAAACTTTGCATTAGGCGTTGGCTGTGGCAAATCACTGTCTCTTGCTGCCAAGGAAGTTGTGTCTCGCTGTCCATAAGCATCAGCGTTTCAAATGAGCATCAGAACCTGCGCTATTTTACCGTTTCTTTATACAAGATTGTTAATTTTGCTGATTAGATGGGGAAAAATATCACTAATGCTAGGAGTCAGAACTCAGAATATGCCCTCCGGGCACGCTGCGCGTTAACGCAGTTCCGACCTAGGAGGCACAGAACTCAGGAGTCAGAAAGACTTACATAACCAGGGTTTTAACCTATTTCTAACTGTCTAGTTATTTCTGCCGTCCTGTACTAGGAATCTCAGATGATATCAAATGTTAACCTCTACTTAATAGAAATACAAGTATATTTTCGTATTTTCTGTATGTATCGCTTTGGTAAAACATTAGAGATATACTGAATAAGGGTGAAATACGCAGTTAAATGAATACAAATAAGACTGGGAGCATTACCAAGATTCTTGAAAAGCGCCTTCCCGTAGCTGAAAAAATAGCAGGTGTAGAGGCGGAACTGCAATCTCTTGATTCAGTACTTCGGCAGCTTCAAAAACATCGTAATCAGTTGCTTAAACGAGTTGATGACCCAAATGTGGCTAGAATTTTGGGAGAAATCGATTTTGCTACACTACAGTTAAGCATTAATACTGAACTAGAGGCTTTGGTTAAACTCAAAGAGCGCTTTTGCCATAAGACGCTTAATATTGGAGTCGTTGGACAAGCAAAGCAAGGAAAGAGTCGGCTACTACAGAATTTAACTGGACTAGCGCAGGACATTGCAAACAAAGATATCAATATTGTTGAGTGCGTAACAGCTAATTGCGCCAATACCCAAGAAGCTAACAAAGTTCTTGAACGAGTTGTTGATTACCTAAAGGAAAAAATGACTGATTTAGATTATAAATACGCCTTGTTGTGCCAACAGGAATTGACTTTACTTCAAAACCAAGTTAACCCTGAGTTAGAGAAAGTTAGTAAGGCTTTAGATTTAGCAACCCATGATGATGTTCATAGGTTTGCGCTGTTCGAGATAAAATTTCAAGAACTTTGGTCGGATGTGACAAATAGTCTGGAGAAACTGCTCCTTGAGCAAAAGAAAAAGCGAGAAGCAGTTGATATAGACTTTAAGAAGCAATTAGAGGTTACTTTGCAAACTTGTCGAAGTGATACAGGAATTCCGTCAATTCAAGAAATAGAACAGCGCTTTTGTTTAGAAAAGAGCTACGCACTTGTATACGAAAAATACCTCAATGAAATCCGCGCCCATTTATCGAAACATCTGTTGTTACTAGATAGTGGTTTGCAGCGATCGCTTGACAAAGTAAAATCGCAAGTGGCACAGGTTCTGATAGAAAAGGGACATTTAGGAAGACTAACAGAAACTAAAGGAACTGAATTTATCGAAGCGATCGCTGTGCAAATACCCGATGAACTCATACCAGGGATACCAAGTCAACTGAAGTATGGATTTCAAACGCTAGCTCAGTTTGATCTGACTTACCGGGGATTATTACAGCACCGCATTCGCAAACATTTAAATGGACTGACTCCAAACGAGCCTGCAACGCTGAAGGTTTCCGCGTCGCCCTCTGCTGAACAAGTGCTGCTTAATCTTAAGATAGCTTATGCAGAAACTGTTAGTAAGTGTGAAAAAGCTTTGAAAGAGTTGCTGTGCGAACCAAGCCAAGCGATTTATGCAATTGTAGAAGAATTTATAGATTGCATACTTCGTGCTAGAGATGTGGAGAGTGAATGGCGAATCTTTTTACAAGACGTGCGAGGGCAAATTTGGCAGGAATTTCAACAGTTGGGCGATGACGCGGAGCCTAGCGCCCTCACAGGCGATTGGGCAAAGCCCAGCGCCGCAAGTAGCGAGCGCACCCAACTACGACGCGAGGTGCTTGACTCAGTAGAGCAAGCAACAGCCGCGAATCAGTCAGAGTTGATGCACTTTTTGAAGTGACAATCAGCGGGTTACGCTAGAACTAGAAGTCTTGGCTAGCTGGGAGAAAAGCGTCTCCCAGTCAATCACAGATGGTCTTTGTCCCTGGTTGACCAGGTCAAAAACTTGTCCTTGACAAAAAGGGCTTTGAATGCATTCCACACAGGCGGCTGCCACATCAATCCGGCTAGTCTGACCTGAGAGTGTATCGCCTGTACCCAACACGACACCAAAGTTGCCCCCTGTTTTTGCCTTTAGGAGGGTATTGAGGTCGTATGAGGTATACGGACCATCAATGAGACGTCCAGGGCGGATGATAGTGTAGGGTAATCCTGAACTGATGACGGCTTCCTCACCTTTGAGTTTGGCATCAAGCACACCGAAGGCATTAAGGATACTAAAAGGAAGCTTATCCTTGCGAAGAACTCCGCTAGAAGACACAAAAACGAACCGCTTCAAGTTACGAGGCGCTGCTGCTACTATATTGCTGACACCTTGTGCATCAACTTTTGCAGGACTATTCTTTGCCTTTGCTTCACTGTGTTTGGGGTCAAGAAACACTTGAACCCATTCAATCAAGCTTGGATTTTTGTCAAACTCCCACCTAGCAGAGGGAAAAGCAGTCGTCCCAGTACAGCATATGATGTGGGTGACATCCTGCATCGCTGCTGGGAGTGTATTCGCGTCGCGTATGTCACCGATGGCAACTTCTACTCTGTCATTAAACATCTTTTGGGCTTTTGCAGCATTGCGTGTCAGGGTGCGAACTTTAAAGCCCTTTTCTAGCAGATTGGCTACCACAAGTTGCCCCACCCCACCAGTAGCACCAGCAACGAGTACCAAATCATCAACTGACGTTCCTATGGAAGTCATAAGTATGCATTAAATGGTTTACTGCTAGTGTACTCAAAAGTGATTGCTTACAGTAGCATGCGTGAACTGCTTATACCAGGGTTGTGCGATCGCTTCCGCACTGCCTGTTCTTGATAAAATCTACTTAAGCTGAACTTACCCCTGTGTAAATGTACTACACAGACCTTAAAGTCTTGCTATGTAATCAATCTAGCTTGTGGCGCAAGTATAAGCGTACCCATGTAAATTATGGAACTATTGGTACAACTGGGGTAAACTAAAAATTGTGGGTCAACGCCTCAAGTTCGCTCCGCAAGCCCCTTTGACAATTGTACCCAGTAAGAGCGAATCAAAAAACGCATGATTGTCGCTCTGGATAAGAGTTAACTCTTTTTCCTTGGGGGGAAGTTCAGCTTAAGCCAACAAAAGCTTCAAAAAGTTATATGCTCCCACTAGAATTACAATACCAATGACTACCGAGCGAGGATTTCTAGCCAACCAAAGTGAAAGTTTTAACAAATCTGAAATAATCTTTGTTTTCTCGGATTTTTCATTCTGAAACCTGTCTAGCACAAAGCTTTTTGCAGACAGATTAGAGAAATTATGCTCTAGAGCTTCTGGTAATATGCCTGAGATTACCTGTTTATAATAAAACGTCTCCCCAAGAAGCTTTTTGTAGTAGTTTCTCTTAAATACTATATAGTAGACTCCTCTGAGGGCTATTGCCAGCCAAGGTACTATCTGACTAATGTATAAATCCTCTAAAGTGCTATGAGTGGGTATACTAGTGGGTATACGCTTAGGCGCAATATCATCGGTATTGTATATTCTTTCTTTTTGAATCTCTTGTTCAAAATTATGCAATTCTTCCTCTATAATGCGTTCTGCTTCATGCTCGTTCCCTTGCTTTTTCATTGCCTCTAGAATAGCTGCGCGAACAAAAGGATGTTTCTCCTCTACGAGGATTGAACACAAATGTTTAATTATTTCTTGTTGTGTAAGATGTTGATCGCACTTAATTTTTCCATAGGTTCGTGCGATCGTTGCTAGCAAAGCCTCATATGGAGTTACTATTTCTTTGTCAACTAGGGCTGACCGATATCGCGTACACTCCTTATGCCAATAATCAAGTAGCTTGATGACTAGTTGAGGATTAACCCGGTAAGCGGATGCCAAACTTGTACCAACTGCATTTTGTAATTCAATTTCATTGGTGTTTTGTTGTATGAGATCATGCAGCCAATCGTGTAGTTGAAACAGATGTAAGCGCACCACCCGACGCAAAGTTTCATTAAGGAAACGACTGCGTACTAGGAAACCTGTCTGACGCGACAAAGTTTTCAGTAATTCGTAGAATTCTTGTGAAAGTCCTACAGAGTCTGAAGAATTCCTAGAATTCTGAGGTTGGTCATATAATGACGCATAACCAACACTAAGCGCTACAGTGGAACTGAGGTAATCTTCTGGCTTTAAACCTTTAGCTTTCTTTCCATCATCTTCCATGATGTCATTAAGTTGCCGGATCAGAGGGTTGGTGCTCCTTGGATCTAGCCAGCGTTGGAGGGTTTCAATTAATTCTTCGTCAGACTTATCATAATCAGGTTCTCGCCATCGTGCCATTGCAAATGCAGCTACATTTTGCACACCAATGTTTTGGTCTGCAGCTAATTGCAGTAAAGTCTTTTCAATGCCGCTATATGAAATACAGCCAATCTCACTGAGTGATTCACTGATGGTTATACGTAGCTGTCTGCGTTGTATTGAATCTCCATACAGTTCCAAGTCGTTGTCTCTCTTTGCCACCGAATTTTTGATAATCTTTGCTATTACTGGAAGTGCTGCACGTAGTTGCTGACGGTGACTATCCCATGCCCACTTAAACAACCACCGACGTTGTTGGGGAAGGACGCTTGTAATTCTAGCTAAGTCCCCCTTTTCGTCATCTTTTATGACTTTAAAAAAATTAAAGAGGTTATTTAGATCGCTACGGTCAAAATGGCTTAGAGATGGATCACGCACGCGCCAAGCTTGCTCTACCAGTATATCTAAAGCAGCAAAAATCTGGTTTTCGGGAAGTCCGTCAAAAAAGCTTAGTCCTAATGCAAGGAGCTGCTCACGTGGCTTAAGAATGTGATCGTACCACTGTTTAAGAGTGTTCTCTTGACCTTGAGTTAGCTGAATCAGTTTTTCAATGACCTCTGCCTGTAACGGTTGCTTTTCAGCACAGAGAAATTGCAAAAAACGGGTGATGTTGTCAGGAGTTTTCAACGACTGAGCAATTTTTCTCAGACTCCAATCGTCAACAACAGTTTTGTTAAGTTCAAGCTCTCCTTTATGTAATTGAGGTGGTAAGGTTCCTTCTTCTCTAAGTTTCTCAATTTCCCTAGATAATATTTTTTCTAAATCGCTTAATTTGTAAAGACCATCAACTGATAGCTCTCGCCAATACTCTGGCATAGAAGGCAACTTCCAAATCTTCCAGGGCTTGTCTGTGCTAGCAATAACATAGTGTTGCTCTGACGCATACTCCTGGATTCGGGACAAGTTATAGCCAACATTTTCTAGTGAAGCTTCAGTTAGAACAAAGATAGTGGTTTGCTTTAAGTCTTCTTGGAAAACCGTATCAATACTATCGGGTTCTGAATTGCGTCGCCACTGCTTAACACTTATATTACCATTTTCAGAATTGTAGCCTTGCTCATCAAGCTCTTTAGTAAGGCGATAAGCGAGGTATAGAGCTAAATTGTGGACGTTAATTGTTGCTCCTCCCACACTAGTACCCAGCACCAACAGCCTCTGTTTTTTCACTACTTCAAGAAGTTCAGGTGTGACTGTGGGACTGGTATCAACGGACTCAAACTGTTTAAGATTGGGCTTGAAAAAATCAGATGGCGCAGCATAGAAATCGCCTTGGATGTAATTACCTTCAATGTGCTCGTTGTAATTACCGCCGTCTGTGCTGATGGTGCGATTCTCTTCATCAGTCATGTTTATATTTCCTCCAGTGATAACTAAGCCTTGATGAGTGCAAATTTTCTATGCATATGCCTGGGTTCTCTTTTACTTATAGTGATGTAAACATCTCCGACAATCAGCCTGAACCCCTTGTGCTGCCTGATATGAAAACTAATTTCTGGAGATGTCATCTGAACCCATGAGCTATAAAAGTCCGAAATTATACTTAAGTTCCCTTATTTTTCTGCCAATCTTCTAAAGCACCAATCACAAAACTAGCTGCGGGATGACTAAGGGATTGCTCGAAAGCTTTAACACTACCTACCTTCAACGCACTGAGTATCCGTGCTGTTAAATTGGGGTTAGTGTCAATTTGCTTGATGGCTTCCGTTGCTACTCCCATCTTTCCAGCAGTGGTGTCAGTGGAATAAGACGTGTCTAATTGTTCAAGTAATTGCTGAATCTCGGCGGCGGCTTCAGCGAGGGTTAATCTTTGCTGATCGCCGTAGTAATTGCCTTGGATATAATTACCTTTAATACACTCATTGTAATTCCCGCCACCTGTGTAAATAGTACGTTCACCAGTCATATTTGTATCTCCTTGCTGTTGTTAATTTTCTGGATAAAGTACATAAAAACCTGATCTTGTAACGCTTTGTAATGTATAGATAAAAACAATGCAGATTTCTATGTACTTAAAATTACAAATATACAATGATTTAAGTAATTTTAATTTTACGTGATAACTCGTAAATTATTTTTAATAATACATAAAAATATACTTTTAAGTTTTGACTACTTTAACCATGTTTTGCCCCAACGCAAGCTTTTAAAATCCGTATTTACCCCATGTCAAAAGCCCGATCACGACGACCGGGCTTTTGCTCACAAACAGTGGGGTTATATCCCCGTTCGGTTAGTTATAGAGTTTAGTTATAAATAAAATGCCCTAATAATGTCTACCACTGCCGGCTTGCCAATTCCGGAAAATTAGAAATTTTATTTTCGCAGACAAACCCAACGTTGGGCGTAAAACATTTGGAAGACTTACTGTGTGAACCAAGCCTTGCTGCTTTTGCCATAGTTGAAGAGTTTGTGGATCGCGTTCTTCGTGCTGAAGGAGCAGTGTTTATCATCATAATTCCCATCGCTATCATTGCCTTTTTATGGTTCTCTTAACAGAAACTCAAGCTGAACCTGGAAACTCAAACACCAACTCACTCTAACGATACGCTTTATATAAGAGTGTTGAGATAATGTAAGATTTCTGTAATTTTCCTTCCTTCTGCCCTAGTAAGCGTGGCATTTCACCAAAATTTGCTCCCGACCCATAGTAACCGTTCATATCAAGTTCGGTTAATCACTTATTATTAAAAACTCTCCGTGTCCCCGCGTCCCCCCGTCCCCGTGTCAGTCCTCATGATAAGTCTTCAACCGAACCTGATATCAGGGGGGTAGAGGTGCAAAACCTAAGGTTGAGTGATACTGTACTCCAGGAACTGCAAGACTCGCCTGGATCGGTAGCGCTCAACGCTCCATCGACACCGTGGAATTGAGATGCTCCCCGTTGCTGGTTTTCAGACTTCTTGAAGTATGGCAACACATCTTCGTAACCCCAACCCGGATTGCCTAACGCTTGCCAGTGGTCATAATCGTGACGGTTGCCTCGGATATAAATCATGGCATTGATTGAACTGGTGCCGCCCAGAACTTTGCCACGTGGACAATAGACCTCTTGCAAAAGTCATCCGTTACATGGGACAAGTAGGTGAGAGTGAGCAACATATATGACCTATCAACAGGTAAAACACCTCAAAATTGAAGAATTCAAACGGTTGTGTGGAGTGCGTCCGGAGACTTTTACTCAGATGGTGGAGGTAGTGCGAGAGCGATTGCGCGGAGCGCAGACGCCGAAGGCGTATCGCCATCAAAAAAGAAAACAGGACGACCAGGAAAACTGAGCGTGGAAGACCAAGTGTTAATGACCTTGGAATATTGGAGAGAGTACCGCACGTACTTTCACATAGGTCAATCTTGGGGTGTAAACGAATCAACAGCATATCGTATAATTCGGAAAATTGAAGACATTCTCATGACCGCATTAATTAAGAAATGTAACCATTTTAGTATTATTAAATAATTTTTTCGTTGACTCTAGTTCTGCTTGCGCGATCACTAGCGTCATTAAGCCACCCGCTTCTGGGTTCGTGTTTTTTTGAAACTTCGGTAGCGATGCTACGGTATTGGTCTAGCAACAGGAATGTAAGGACCGTAACGCTTGCAAGAGGTCTCTTCAACCATGAGGATTACAGCAATTTAAAAATGGGTAACTTTTTCCAAAATTGGCGAAACGTTAGGCACTACCTTATTTCACTTCACTGTCAGTATTTATCAATGCATCCAACTGAGCCAACAACTTCTCGACCTTGGCTTTTTTCTTCGGGTCATCCCACACCTTAGATTGTTTTAACCTACGAAAAGTCTTATCAACTTGGTCTTTTATTGATGGGGTTTGTGGCTTAACTTGCTGCTCAATTTCTTTAATTTTGCGCTTGATTTCGTTCAATGAGAGATTGTAGGCAACAGCATCCTCAAGAAGTTGCTTTCTGGTTTGCTCATCACCAACTCGTGCGATCGCTCGTGCCTTGGTGTATTCAATTTTGCCCTGGCGCAATACGAACAGTGTATCTTGGGGTAAGTTAAGCAGCGGTAATCTATTTTTGACAAACGAATCCCACTTCATCCGTAAGAGCGTTGCGAATAACTCTTCAATAATCAAGCCTTGAGGACTACCCATAACGTTAGGGGTAATTTTCCCTTTGGCTTCATTGTCCATTTTTTGCAGCAGTTTGACGACTTCGCTTTGATTTGTTTCTAAACGCAATGCCAATAATTCCAGGATACCTTCAGTTTCTTCTAGGGGGTTAAGGTCTTCACGTTGCAAATTTTCGACGAGGCGCACTTGATGGGTAATAACATCGTCCATTTCCCTAACAACAACAGGAACTTCGGTTAATCCTGCCATTGATGCTGCTTTGTAGCGTCGTTCTCCTGCTACCAATTCATAATGGCCCTCACTTAGGGGACGTACAAGGAGAGGTTCTAGGATACCTAATTCCTTAATCGAGCGTGATAGTTCTTCTAGTTTTTGAGGGTCAAAGTAGCGGCGTGGTTGTGAGGGAGGCAATTTAATTTGGGTAATGGCGATAGTGTTGGGGACGTTAGTTTGCTCCGACGACTGTGTAACACTGCTGCCAAATAACAAATCAACAGGTTTTTTAATGGCGGCGTAGGGTTCGTTGCGTTTGCTGCTCATGGTAAATCGAGTTTTTCTAAACTACTCGCTATTTTTTTGAGGATACCAACAGCAGGGTGATTTTTATCAAACAATGCTAAGGGGACTCTATGCTCGGATGCATCGGCAAAAGCAATTGTTTTGGGAATGGGTGGGTAAACAGTGCCAATATCTGATAGTTGTTCTTGCACAGCTTTAACAGTGCGTGATTCCTGGGCAGTGCGACCATCAAACATTGTCGGAACAAATCCAGCAAATTGTAAAGTGGGGTTGGTGTGCGATCGCACGCTTGCAACTGTACTAAGTAAAAGTTCTGTTCCCTTAAATGATTTAAATTGGCATTGGACGGGGACTAAGATGTGAGTAGCAGCTGTCAGACTAATGATACTGAGTAACCCCAAAGATGGGGGACAGTCAATCAGAATAAAGTCGTATTTCTCTTGCACCGTCGCCAAGGCATTTTTGAGGCGATATTCTCTGTCGCCAAGGCATTTTTGAGGCGATATTCTCTGGCTATAGCACCAGATAATTGCATCTCACTAGCCGCCAGATTAATGTCAGCAGGGACAAGCGCCATACCATGAATCAGTTCAGGATGTATGGGCAGTGGCTTGTTATCTACTATTGCTTGCTGTATGCTTTGGTCAAGTGTGTCGGGTTCAAGTCCCATAAAAGTAGTCAAGCTAGCCTGCGGGTCCATATCCACTAGCAGGACGCGACGTTTTTTAAGTGCCAGATGATAGCCCAAATTCTGGGTAAGCGTTGTTTTGGCAACGCCTCCACTTTGGTTAAATAGTGCAATAATGCGGGTTTTGCTCACGAGTGATAAATTGCAGTCGTAAAAAATTGATTGCCCCTAATACCGCAGATTGTAGCGTTGGGAAGGGGGCAATAAAAAGAGTGATTTTTTAAATATTCCCTGTCTCGTGATTGGGGACTGGGGACTGGGGAAATGCTTGCGACTAGGTGAGGGCTTTATTGCCCCAATTCCATAATTTTTCGTCATTATTATCCAACGGGAGAGCCAGTCACCTGCGGAGGAGACAGTACTGTTGGCGTAGCCTGCCCGCAGGGCTTAGGCGGGTTTCCTGCCGTAGGTAACTGTCGTTGGAAACCCTCCCAATCGGCTTGCCCTTGCATGTATTCGTATTGCTCAAATTTGGATTGAGCGATTGCTTGCTCGTCAATAGAAAGGACTTGTAATTGTGTCATCTATTTCTCTCCCAGTATTGGGGGTTTAGTTTGAAGGCGATTGCGCGGAGAAGGGAGGCAATCGCACTGCTTTGGCGAGGAGAGCGATTGCCCTCGCGGTGCCGCACATGGACAATCGCTTTTAACTGTAGAGTCGAGGGGAATGTTGCCATTCCACCCCTCTCTTCCGGAACCGTGCTTGCGATTGTTGACCGCACACGGCTACTCGGTGAAAATAGAAGGTTCGTGTCACCAGGTGCAGTCTTGTAAAGTTTTGTAAAATTGAGCTATTTTTTCGGCTTAATTGGGGGGTAGGGTCGAGGAGAGCATGTCTTACGCTTTGCGTCCTAACCACCTTGGCTATTGCTATATGTGCGATTGTTTAGTGAAAAACAAAATTTCCCAACAATTGACCCTAAGTTGGGATTTGTAAGAGTAAGGGACTTCCGAAAGTTTGGATTTTTTCAGGTGGCGTGGTGTTTTTATACAGAATCTTGGCGATGGCTTTTACGTGAGCCTCTAACTGTTTTTTATCTTCTGGGGTCATTAGTCTTGTACTAGAGATTGAACACTTTTAATTCTCCAGAATTCCTGTGTTGATGTTCAGTCCCCTTGTCCTTCACGATAAACACTCACGAATAAAATCGGCGTTTCACCCTCTTTTTACACATTTGGGATGCTCCCAATAAACCTGTCTAATTCTTATTGCCCTAAATTGCTACGCAGCTTGGCGATGTCACGATGCGGGGGAATACCAAATAGTTTTTTATATTCCCGGCTGAAATAAGACGGGTCATCGTAACCGACGCGAAAGCTGGCGATCGCCACGTCCATCTTTTCGCCGAGCATCAGACGGCGTGCTTCCTGAAGCCGTATTTGTTTCTGGAACTGCAACGGACTCATTGCCGTAACAGACTTGAAATGAGAGTGAAAGCCTGACACGCTCATGCCGAGTTCGCGGGCTGTATCTTCGATTTTCAGCGGCTGATCAATGTTCTCGCGGATTTGCCTGACCACCCTGGAGATGCGCTGCGCGTCGCCTTCCGTAGTGATAAGCTGGCTGAGCCGCGCGCTCTGTTTTCCCTTTAAAAGCCGGTAGATGATCTCGCGGATGATGAGCGGCGCAAGAAACTTGATTTCGTCCGGCGTGTCAAATAGTTTCACCAATTTGACGACCACTTCCAGCAAATCGGCATCAACCGGGCTGACATCCATCGCCTTGACTCCGGTGCCGCTTTTTTTAGTTTCGATGCCAGATTCAATCATCACCGCAGCAACAAGTGCCGGATCGAGGTCTATCCGAAGATTCAAATAAGGTTTTTCCTCGGACGCTTCGACGACATTACTCATAATCGGCAAATCAAGCGTCGAGATTAAGTAATGACCGGAATCATAGTGAAATAATTCATCGTTCAAAAGCACATCCTTGCTGCCCTGCGCGATGACGCAGAAGGCGGGCTTTAATACGGATACCTGGCTCTCGGTCGGTTTTGACGATTGATATATGAAAATGCCCGGAAACACTTCCAAAAGGCTGTTTTCGGGAGCGAGACGAATCATTCTTTCGATCAGCTCTTCCCGATTGATCTGCATCTTTCGCTTTTCAAATTCTGCTTCTTTTTGGTTCATAAATTTATCTTAAACGCTCTGTTTCTCTTCAGCACGTTGCGCGGCGGATTTTTGGAGAATTGTCCGGTTTTTTTCGACAAACGTCCTCACGCTATCCGTTCTCACGCCCGCATAATTGAACTCATACAGCAAACGGTAGAAACGCTGCTGATAAAAACCAGATTGATATTTGGAGAAATTTAAGGTGAGTAGAGCAACGATTTCGACCTGTGAATTTTGGTGATGCGAGGGGAAAAATAAATGGACGAAAAAAATAAACAATAATCAAGAAGAAAATTTATTCAGCAAACAGCAATAGCAGGTGCAGCAGTATTGCTGGCGAACCCGCTAAAGGCTTTTTCACAAATAAATATTGAAACTACGACGCGGCGACATTTTAAGGCGGAATGCTATTAATCTCGACGCTCGATGGATGATGGCAGGTTGGTAAAAATAAACCGAAAGAAAAACAATCATTAAACCGGAGAATTTAAAGATTATGGAAACGAATGTGACAGGTCACGCGCTAGTAGCTGACGGCGGACAAACGGTATAAAGATTTGGGAAAAGCGTTTTTACTAGCAGAGCTTTCTAAAAATTTTAGCAGTATTGTCGCCATTGCTTACATTCAGAAAACAAGCAATAAATACAGATTTAGGAGTCAGTAAAATGAAGAAGAAATATATATTAATTTTAGCAATGATGAGTCTTATGATAAGCGAGCAAGCTTACACACAAACAAAACAAAAAGAACAATCAAAACAAACAGCAGAAATGGAACAAATAACACCAAAGGGATATACAACTTTTAAGGTAAGCGACAACGTTACGATGTATAAGGTTAGCTTTAAAAACCAATACAAAATGGATGTTGCGGGACATCTATTTATTCCCAAGAATTTAGATCAAAGTAAAAAACATTCGGCGATTATTATTGGGCATCCTATGGGAGCGGTAAAAGAACAAAGTGCCAACGTGTATGCTGCGAATATGGCTGAACGAGGGTTTGTGACTTTATCTCTTGACTTGTCTTTTTGGGGTGAGAGTGAGGGCAAACCACGCAATGCTGTTGCACCTGATATTTATGCTGAAGATTTCAGTGCAGCAGTTGACTTTCTTGGCACCCGTCCATTTGTTAACAGAAACCGAACGGAATAATTGGAATTTGTGGTAGCGGAAGCTTTGTTATCAGTGCCGCTAAGATTGATCCACGAATGAAAGCTATCGCAACTGTCAGCATGTACGATATGGGAGCAGCCAACCGAAATGCACTTAACCATTCGCTGACCCTTGAGCAGAGAAAGAAAATCCAGGAGGAGGCTGCGGAGCAACGTTATGTAGAGTTTACCGATGGTGAAACCAAATACACGAGTGGGACTGTACATAAGTTAGATGAAAACACAGACCCCATCCAGCGTGAGTTTTATGATTTCTACCGCACTCCGCGAGGTGAATACACTCCAAAAGGAGGGTCGCCGGAACTCACAACGCACCCGACGTTAAGCAGTAACGTTAAGTTTATGAATTTTTACCCGTTTAATGACATAGAAACGATTTCCCCTCGTCCTATGCTTTTCATCACAGGTGATAAGGCTCACTCAAGAGAGTTTAGTGAGGATGCCTACAAACGTGCAGCCGAACCCAAAGAATTGTATATCGTTCCGAAAGCAGGACACGTTGATTTGTATGACAGAGTTGAGTTAATTCCCTTTAATAAACTCACATCATTTTTTACTGAACATTTAAAGTAACGTGAGATTGGGATAAAAACCGAAGAATTTTTGAAGAAACCGTCGTTTTTGAAAGTACGATTGCATTTCTGTTTTGAGCCGGGTGAGAAGCATTGGCATGGCGCTACGGCAACCACAGCAATGACGCACATCGCCATTCAGGAATGGCTCGACGGTAAACCCGTGGACTGCATGGAACAGGTCAGTGACGAGCAGTACGAAGGAAAGTCTTAATGCTTTTGAAATGGCTTCCCATTAAGCGAAACAATTACCAGAAGCATTAAAAGTCCCTAGTTCTATCAACGTGACGGTAGAGCTAATTCAGTAGAAACGTCAAAAAAGATAGAAATGAAACTGCTTGCGACAAAAACTTCCCGAATCAGCAACACAAGGAGTAAAAAATGACAACGAACGAGAATGGAAACTATACAGGAAAGGTTGCGTTTGTAACCGGAGCAGCGAACGGCATCGGTCGAGCTACGGCGCTGGCGTTTGCCCGTAAAGGCGCTCATGTGGTGGTCGCCGACATTTCGGAACAGGGCAATCAAGAAACGGCGCGCATGATCGAAGACCTCGGCGGACGGGCGATCGCCGTCAAGTGCGATGTGACGCGAGCATCGGACGTGAAGGCAGCTCTTTCCAAGACCATCGAAACCTTCGGGCGGCTGGACTTTGCCTTTAACAACGCCGGTGTGGAGCAGAAGAATGCAGCAACAGCAGAAATCGAAGCGGAAGAGTGGGATCGGATCGTAGACATCAACCTGCGCGGCGTTTTTCTGTGCATGAAGTATGAAATCCCGCTGTTACTCAAGCAAGGCGGTGGCGCGATCGTGAACACATCATCGGGTGCTGGTGTCATAGGCATCAAGGGCGGAGCCGCATACACTGCCGCAAAACATGGCGTGATCGGACTCACCAAGTCGGCGGCTCTCGACTACGCCGCGCAGAACATCCGCGTCAACGCCGTTGCCCCCGGTTACATTGACACACCAATGATGGATCGCTTCACTGGCGGCACTTCTAAAGGACGCGAACAAGTAATCGCGGAGGAGCCGATCGGACGGATGGGTAAGCCCGAAGAGATCGCCAATGCCGTGGTCTGGCTGTGTTCGGATGCGTCTTCCTTCGTTGTCGGGCACGCCTTGATCGTTGATGGCGGTCAAACGGTGTAGTGATGGTCGGAGCAAAAGAACCTGACTCAGCAGAGCTGGAGAGAGTAGGAGGAAATTATGTAAAAAACTGAGACAACAATCCTTAATCTAGACCTTTCGGGCAAACTTTTACACATGACATGGCGAAACTTGTTAAATTGTTTTCTCAATCTTTGCAGTATTACCAGAAAAGTTTTTGCTGATGCCACATCGAACCGTCGGCGTGCCCTTAGCCACTGATTAGCAAGTCCACTCTTGCGGAACTCAGTAGTTACTTAACAAAAAGAGGAATAAGATGATTAAAGACAAAGTTGTGATTATTACCGGCGCATCATCAGGGATTGGTGAAGCAAGTGCGAAATTGCTTGCAAGCAAAGGCGCTAAAGTCGTATTAGGCGCGCGACGCGAGCACAAATTGAAACAACTGGTTGATGAAATTCAAAGAGCTGGCGGACAAGCAGTCTATCAAATGATGGATGTGGTTAACCCATCTGATAACGCTGAGATCGTCAAGCTTGCCAAGGAAACATTTGGAGGCATCGATGTTATTTTCTTGAACGCTGGCATAATGCCAAATTCTCCACTTTCTGCATTGAAAACTGATGAATGGGATCAAACTGTTGATGCCAATATCAAGGGTGTACTAAATGGTATCGCTGCTGTGTTGCCAACATTTATTAACCAAAAGTCTGGGCATGTTATCACAACTTCATAGGTTGCTGGATTAAAAGCTTATCCAGGTGGTGCGGTGTACGGTGGGACGAAATGGTTCGTGCGCGATTTCATGGAAGTTCTACGCATGGAGTCTGCTCAAGAGGGGACTAACATTCGTACTGCGACAATTTATCCTGCTGCAATTAACACTCTCGTTGTTAGATCAGATTACCAACCAAGATGTGGCTGAAAAAATGACAGAGTTGTATGAGCAATATGGCATCTCACCAGATCGAGTAGCCAATGTTGTGGCGTTTGCGATTGACCAGCCAGAAGATACAAACGTGAACGAATTTACGATTGGCCCAACCACGCAGCCTTGGTAAGGATAGTGCTGGTAGTTAGGCGCTCGTGCGATCGCCTCCGGCAGGCGCTCCCGCGCCATCGCCGCTGTGCAAGAGATGACCCTTGGTGGTGCAGAGTCGGTACTGGAGTGTGTGGGTAGTGAGTCTGCAATGGCAACGGCGATTGGTATTGCGCGTTTTTCCCTAATTGGGATATTTGCTTTGTGACACCACCCCAAACCGACGCTGTAGATATGATTTCTCTTGATGGAAATATGAAAACCCAGCGTCAAAACATTATTGGCAAAACCATCGCTTTACTGTTGACCAATTGTTCCTGATTGGGGTACAAGGAAACCTCCTTATCCTGGCAATCGCCATGTATTGGGCTGTTTCTACGGGTATTTCTCAAAAGAATGCTTCGTTAAAAAAAGTCTCTCCTAAAAAACAACGCCGATCCGTGACATCCTTCTTTTCCGATGGCTTGCGCTTCTTCCTATCCGCCACCCTTGCTCTTGCTCCGCCTCTCTGGTCAATTTGGGTAAATTGAGGAGTGGTAAGATGCTATAAACATCCCAGATTATTCTCTACTGAAAGTGATAAAAGAGGATTAAAATAACCCCCCCCATCAGGATATTTTATAAATCCCAACTTTTAACCGAAATCTGGTGTGCGATTCGTTGTTAGCTGAATCTCGGTAATCAATCCGTAAATAAGCTAACCATCTGACAACAGATGAACTCCGGAAGAGATGGAGGTGAAAACCCTCCCCCCCAAACTCAGGGGTGACTCCTTATCTGCCCACAGCGACCAAACTCGGAATGTTGGAGACTGAAGCTGGGAACAGGGCGCAACCAGACGGCTGTTATGGGCTGACACTGGCGCTAATGGGGAGTGCACAAGGTGAAAGCAGAACCTGGAAAAGCAACCTATTCGGACGCAGGGCATAACACAAAACCCCTGACTTCGTTAGAGACAAAATCCCGCCGATGATACCAGGACAAGCGGCATGAGTAAGGGATTCTAGCGGTTGAATTGGTTCCACCTAACGGCACATAATAATCCCATCCGGGGAACGAATAAAAACGAGTTAAAGGTCTTGGGAACGGTGAGACAGCGCGCATGAGGAGGGTTTCCCTCCGTAGGCGACTGCTCTCCCGTTGGGTCGAAACCCAGGTAAGCCAGACGAGCGGCTGAATTCCTTTAATTCGGGTAGGACAGACCGTAATTGGTCTGAGGTGTTCACAAAACAATCAGGATAGAGTAAAGCATGATTGGACACAGTGATAACACTAGTGAATCTTGGAGCAAATTACCTTGGAAGAAATTCCGACGCAACTTGCTTCGCTTACAAGTTCGATTGTTCAAAGCAGTTAAAGCAGGCGACATGCGTAAAGCGCGGTCACTCCAGAAGCTGATTCTGAAATCTAGGGCGGCGCGGCTACTGGCAATTCGTCAAGTAACACAGCTAAATGCTGGTAAAAAGACTGCGGGTATAGATGGGAAAGCGTCCCTCAATTATGAAGAACGCTTCCAACTTGAGGAACTCCTCAAGAAACAATACCTTAATTGGCACCATAGCAAATTAAGAGAAATCCCAATACCCAACAAAGACGGTAAAACCAGAATTCTAAAAGTCCCCACTATTACAGATAGAGCATGGCAATGCCTTGCAAAATATGCACTAGAACCAGCACATGAAGCAACTTTCCACGCAAACAGCTACG
This sequence comes from Mastigocladopsis repens PCC 10914, assembly GCF_000315565.1. Classification (NCBI taxonomy): domain Bacteria; kingdom Bacillati; phylum Cyanobacteriota; class Cyanophyceae; order Nostocales; family Symphyonemataceae; genus Mastigocladopsis; species Mastigocladopsis repens. The sequence continues at coordinate 5,462,160 of NZ_JH992901.1, forward strand.
GATTTCGAGCAGGGCGCTCGGCACATGACGCCCAGAAAATCCTGTTCCTCAATCTACGCTCTTTCTGCAATGGAATAGAAAAGCGAGTTATAGAACTCGATATCGAAAAATGCGTGCGCCGCGACAGTTAATGCGGTATCCCCAACCAAGTTGGGAGAGAATAAGGAGAAAGTCTCTAGGTCAACCAACTAACCTGGAGTCGAAAGAC